>JAUWBN010000009.1 GCA_030601675.1 Hadesarchaea archaeon
GCGGAACATCCTTCAAGATGGACTGAATGAAATAGGTCGGGAACCGGCCGAATTCGCGCCTGTGGAGATCGGG
The DNA here is from genome assembly GCA_030601675.1 of Hadesarchaea archaeon. Taxonomy (GTDB): domain Archaea; phylum Hadarchaeota; class Hadarchaeia; order Hadarchaeales; family Hadarchaeaceae; genus DG-33. Next base: position 74 of record JAUWBN010000009.1, read on the forward strand.
CATCTACCCGCGAGGGCAAGCCTAATCGTCGAAGCAGGAAGCCCCGTCCTTTAGGGCGGGGTAGTTCACTGAAGAATGCGATACACTTTTTTGGTACTTGAGTTGCCTCGACGAAAATACGGGCATATGGTTGGACCACTCCCGGTCCCACCTAAACCCGAAAAGTGCCGCTTCTGCAGGCTGGGGCGCCCTTGCCCCTTTCATAAGACGAGCAAAACTCCCCTCAAAAAAACGGATTAAGGCGCTTACCTTAGTTCAAGCACATCCTGCACAATCAAGCTTTGAACCCTAACACACACAAAGGTGCTTATGCGGGCTGCATGCGGGGAAACTTGGATTAAACGAACCCACATGGTGTGCAAATCAAAACCAAGCGACCCCACCACTCCGGCTGCCCAAAGCACCATTTAATCATCGGCGAAGAGCATCGGTGACATTCAATTTTGACACTTTACATGTCGGATAGACCGCGCTAATGCCTAGTGGGAATCTTGCAATTCACGCAATCTCCTTTCTCCCAAAGTAAAAGGTAGCCGAGGCTAGCACGGCCACAGATACAAGCAATATTCCTATGAAAGACCCTAAGGGGGATACATAGCCTTTCAGCGGTAAAGAAGCAGGCATCCCCCCAATAAGAGGATCAACTCCAGCTCCTGAGATATCATAAGTCCCCGCCATCGCGCCGAATTCGGACTGAATTGGAGGATCAAGTTGCGCACCGAGGGAGTCATGAATAAAAACATAGGAATTTCCAAGATGATAGTTGACATCTACAGAATAGAGACCGTATCCCTTATACACCCCTGTAGGTTCAGTGGCCAAACGAACAATAATAAACCCAAAAAACATGAGTGCGAACACAACTATTACCACCAACAGGGTTTTGGTTTTACTTCCCGTCAAAACTGCAATCCCTGTAGCTATACTGCCAACAAAGAAGGACGTGAAAAGCGCGTACACTATTTTAGGGAGCATAGGACTCACTACGCCCGTACTCAACGCTGTTGAACTCGCCCCCAAGACGCTGTAACTAAACAGTGAATGAATGAACAAACCTGCAAGCATAATTAGGAAAGTAAAGATGAGGATTCCTAAGAATTTGCCGAGAATTACCTCCCATCGCCTCACGGGCTTGCTCAATAATATTCGTAGGGATCCCTCTTCCTCTTCTCCAGCGATGCACTTTGCTGAAATTACGCCTACGAGAGCCATCACAGGTATTCCCAGGGTCCATATGAATGATATCATGGCAGAGAGACCGGCCAACGTTTGCTCTTGCATCCTAAGAGGAAGGCTTGAGAAGTAGACCCCGGAAGGAAGTGTCTGAGTGATTCCTACTGAGGCTCCTGCTGATATCAATAAAGCTATCAACAAGAAGGGAATTAGGAAGAATAGGAGTAATTTAGGGCTTGAAAAATCCTCTAAAGTCTTCCTTAAAACTATATGTATCCGCACCTTATTTCCCCTCCTGCTCGATAGCTGCGATGAATGCCTCCTCCAACCCTCCCGCTGGCTGAAGCAGGTCCAACCTAACTTTTTCCTTTGTTATCAGTCCCACAAGTTTGGATTTAAATTTCTCTGGCTCAGAAGTGATGACTCTTATCTCATTATCCTCGTCCAGCCACGCTCGCTCAACAGGGGCCTCTTTCTTAATCAGCTTGAGTACTTTTTTATTATCTGAGGTTGAGACGATGTAAGACTCACCACCATATACATCAGCTAAACCCTTGATGCTATCTGATGTAACTATCCTGCCCTGATTTATTATTGTGACATAATCCACGTATTTTTCTAACTCAGTCAGGATATGGCTACTCACGAAGACGGTCATACCCTCCTTAGTGAGCTTCTCCAGAGAATCTATAATTGCGATTCTACCAACGGGATCGAGAGTTGCAGTGGGCTCATCTAAAATCAGTAACTCGGGTTCGTGAATCATAGCTTGGGCGAGACTTAACCTTCGTCGCATGCCCTCGCTAAATCCACCTATCTTTTTATCTTTGAATTTCTCCAGCTCAAGCCATTTCAAGAGATCCTTCGCTCTTTTCTCGACTTCCGAACCCATTCCAGCCATTTGCCCCATGTACTCCAAATACGCGAGGGATGACATTGAATCATAGAATATTGGGCGCTGTGGGGAATAGCCTATTACCTCCTTAGCAGCCAGAGTTCCGGCTCTCTCTCCCTTGATATAGGCCTCCCCCTCAGTAGGGTTAAGGGTGCCAACAAGCATTCTCATGGTTGTCGTCTTCCCCGCCGCGTTAGGCCCCACAAACCCGTGAATGCGGCCTCCCTTAACCTTTAAGTTAACTCCGTCGACAGCCACTAACTTCCCGAACTTCTTCGTTAGATTCTTCGTTTCAATTATATTCACCTAATCCTCCCCCACACTCGTTTCACGAAACGCGGTATCCCCCACACTCTTTTCACGTAACGCGGTGCAAACAGCACGACAACCAAACACACTGCAATTACACCGAGTACCAAATCAAGGGAGGATCCGCCCCGAACATTTACATTCACTACATCATAGGTGAATACCCCCTCTGAATTGACTGACTGGACAGTTATTTTGTGTTTACTTGGAGGAAGTCTCACAGTGGCGGAATTACCAGTAGTCACAACCAGTGAAAATCCATCTACTTTGACCGTCGTGACGCAGGCCTCCTCAGTGCTCCAGCTAATGGAAAGTGGAGATTCTTCCCCAAAGGACGTTATTTTGACGCTCTTCGTGGGATCAATCAGTACCAAGCTCGCATCGGACCCAAGGATACCTACCTGTTCCCCCATATCCAAAATCTCGGCAGGTTGTGAATCGAGTCCAGCGAGGGGTTCGCCCTCTTGAGGATCTATAACGTAGAAGGTAACGCTCCCATCCGTCAGAGCTACCACGCCAAGTTCGGGACTTCCATCCCCAGTAAAATCTGAGAGCTTCTTAGTGAGTATTCCCGGAGTCCCTGTTGTTCTTCCCCTCTCAACCTCGGTGATGGCTATAGTCTTCAATACCTCATCATTAGTTACATCATAAATATCTATTTTAGCTCCCTCTCCCCATCCACAGGTCTTAACCACGGCCAGTTCTTCCCTCCCATCCCCATTAATGTCACCAACAGACGCTGCGGGCATTGCTTGCTCGTAACCAAATTTCTCAAGAGGGCCCGAATCGCTGAAAATGTAGCTCCAAACCACCTCCGAGCTCGCATAGACAGAGAGTTTTGGACCGGCCTCCGACCACATCCTAAAGTTTATGGTGTCTTTTAAACCGTCACCTGTGAAGTCGCCTGCCGCCCAAGAGGTCCCCGCACCATCTCTGACAACGCTAAGCAGTATCTCTCCGGATTTAGGGGATAATACCGTCCATTGGCTTGGGGCGCCTTCAATATACGTGTCGAAAATGACTTCCCCGCATCCATCTCCGTCTAGGTCTCCTATTGAACTGATACGATTCCCGACGTGACGATCGGAACTTACTTCAGAACGAATCGAAAAACTCAACTCCCCTCCAGACTCGTTGGTTTCCAGAACCACCAGATTGCGATCACTAGCGTGGCACACGAGATCCTTGTACCCGTCATCGTTAACATCATCTATGATTAGGTACCGCGCTTCCCAATGTTCCACCCAATCCCACCTATAGGCTGCTGGAGCATCGTCATGGTAAACGCGCTCCCACAAGAGCTCCCCGTTTTCACCGTCAATAATAAATACGCGCCCTCTTGAACCTACGAGGACATCTAAGGACCCATTTCCATTTATGTCTTCAGTGGATTCGAGAGAGAATACCCACAAATACTCTCCTTCTTCCGCCCAGAGATGCTCGCCATCCTCATTGACGAGTTCACGCTCCCAAATTACCTCCCCGTTATCTCCAGAGAAAAGGATCACCTTGGGGGAAGCTTGGGAGTCTTCCATCTCACTGGTTTCGACTTCCCTGCACACTAGAACGTCGGCTCCTCCTTCCCCAAACATGTTTTCTACCTTAGAAATTCGAGTGAATCCGCCATTTTCGAGGAAATCCCTGAGTGGAAGAATTTTCGACCAGAGAACTGTTCCATTATCTCCGTCTCTCAGAATGAGGCTTCTGCTCCAAGTGAAGTCATCACTGGCTGCCTCAATGGAATAAATCAAAAAATCCTCGTTACCATCGCTCGTGAAGTCACCTTTCACTACGTTGAGATTGCTGATGCTTGGGAAGTCCCACAAGAACTCTCCATCAAAATCCGTGGCTACAAGACCGCCAGCTGAGGCCAACACAAGTCCATTCTCAAGCGCTACCAGATAGCTTTCTCCGGAAGCCGTAGCCGCCATCCCAATAGTGTTCTCGATGCTACCAGAACTGATATCTATCACAGAAATTGTAGCGCCCGAGTATACGAGTAAGCACTTCTCCCCACCTATGGAAGTGTAAACCAGGTTGCCAGCTTGACTCATATCGACAGCCAGGTTCTGCCATTGAACCTCGCCCGTACTCCCCTCCAAAAGGTATAGGCCTAGTTGAGTTCCGCCATAACTACGGCCAGTGGGATTGGACTGAGGATCAATTGCCGCGACTATCTCTTCACTCCCATTCCCATCCACATCATCAATTATCGTAAGGCGTATGTTGAAGAAATTTGCGTCCGTCGGGATGGTTGGATTCGCCTCATTTCCAAAAGGACCACCCCTGATCCCGCTCCCGCTTTCGTAGTACTGGAGCAGTAGAGCATCGTTGTATTGGAGAACCATCCTTTCCCATTCTACGTTCCCAGTTCCAGGGTCAACGAGCTGAACCATCCCATCCTCTGTGCTTACTGCCAATTTATTAGATCCAGACACTTGAATTGGCGCGATGTCCCAAACAGAACGGGCGGCCTTCCCCACTGACAGTCCTGACTCCGGGTTCTTGAGTTCAACGCTTCCCGCGAGTTGTCTTTTGAAATTAATCCCGCCGCTCGATGGATTAATTGAATAAAGGTATCCATCTTGAGTCCCTGCGAAAAGGGTGTCCCCCAATCTCGTCAGTTGCCAGACGTTAAGGGTGTGAGTTACCTCCCATAGGGCTTCTCCGCTCTCACCACTAATCCCAACTATACTATGCCCAGCACTGACTGCAACATCACTCACGCCATCCCCATTCAGGTCCCCTAGGAGTTCCACGTCAAAAGGCTGAACTTGTCGATCTATGTAGCCAAGCTCCGTATCGTAGATCGCCATCGTGTGTGAATGGGACCACAAGACTTCTCCTGTTGACAAGTCATAGCACTTGATATTAGGGAAGTATGTCTCTTCAACAGCCAATACCACCCTGTTCTCGCCGAGTTTAGCGAAATCCCGCACAGAAGACGTCTCGATATAGGTCTCTAAGGTGTTATCTGAGAATACATAAAGCCCCTTGCTTGCACCGACAAGTAAATAGTTATCCACATAGGCCGGCTCAGTTGTGACACTACCCTTCAAGGATATTGGAACAGAAGAATCATTCTGAGCTGCAGCACTAGGAATTGTGTTTGAAGAAGAAATAAGAACCGAACTCGAAAATGGGGACAGGGATACCAGTAAGACAGCCATGGAGAAAAAGGCAGTTATCAACACCTTCCATTTCCCCAAGCCCACACCCATACTCTGTTCTCCGGAGTGAGTTTAAAACTTCCACGTTGACGTGCTGTGTTGCATTAACCTTGACGAATTCACCTTTCCTTAACTCGATGTCGACTCCCCTCAGAGCACGCACCGTTATCTCGCCCAACTTGTAGGTTTTCTCCAAATTTGCCGATGCGACAACTAATTTCTCAGGCATCTTATCGCTTCCGATGATTCGATTTTTTTGATTTTTCGCCCGGGCTTTTCCGGAGCTCGGGTTGGGGTGAACGGGACGGGGAAGCGGGACGGGAGCCGGTTTTTAATCATAGCCGTGCGTCTCGACGCTCTCGTCCTCGCCGGCGGGACGGCGTTCCCTGTGCTTCCTTAGGATGATTTGGATTCCCGGGTGGGTTTCGAATATGCCCTCCCCTGAAATGGGTATGGTCTTCTCGATGGAAATATCCCCGGCGGAGCGGGCAACGACCATTTCCGCACCTTTCTTCACCTTCGGGATGCACCTGCCGTACGCTTTTACCCCAACGGTACGGATCCCCCTGCGAAAGCTGGACATGATGGCCCCGCGAATAATGCAAGGTTCAAGAGACCGTGCGTCGATGAACTTGTTCTCTTTTTCCATTGTAAAGAAATCCTCCGCCGTCATTAAATCGATAACCGGAATCTCCCCCCCATCAACGACGATGACATTGGTATCCACCTTCTCGGGGGCCAGGCCAGCCTCCCGCTCCGCCAGCATCACCTCGCCGTTGATTATCATGAATGTGATAAATTTGTCTCGGTCGCGAACCAACGGGAACTTGCTTTCCCACTCCCAAAACGTGTCGTTGGATAGTATTTTGTACTCCGGGTGCTTGCCAGCGTATTTCAGAATCCAGCGGTCTGCCGGCGTGTGGGCTGGCACCTGCTGAACGATACCTCGGGAGATCATTCGCTCGAACACCGGCTTTTCCCTGCCGCCGAACTTGTGCCTCGCGCTCGCGTCGACAAACACAATGTATCGGTGCCCTTCCTCCTCCAGCTTTCGCATCACGAGCTGCAGGTTCTCGACCCTGGGTTTTGAGCCGCCGCTAAAGAGCACGTTGGATCCATCGACGAGAACCAGCCATCTCCCGCCGGGCCTGGTGCGCACCGACTTGGGCCTGACCTTCGCAGATCCCCTTTTGGAGGTTTTTTCCGTCATCTCCTCGCGCGCTCCCGCCTCGGCCTCCTCCGCTTCAGGTACGCGCCCAGCCCGACGATAACTATCAAAATAGCTAGCAAGATTATCCACAAAGGGAACGCCGCCGCCGGGGTCACCGTGAGATCCGCCGAGGCCGAGGACGCGTCGTAGCTGGCCGACCCGGGGAAGGACGCCCCGACATCGAACGCGCCCGTTTCGGTGGCCTTGTAGCTCGCGCGGGCGGCCCCGTTTGAGTCGGTCTTAAACGTCCCCAGCTCGACACCCCCGACGGTCAGGGTGATGTTCTCGTCGGCGATGGGGTTGCCTTCTGGATCTTTAAGAACGGCCAAGATTTCCACCGTGGTGCCGTTCTCGACCGAGCTCGGCGCGGTCACGGTCAGCGTGGGCGTCAGCCGGCACACCTCGACCTCCCCGTAGATGTCCTCCTCGTGCGGCACCCCTGCGTAGTCTATGAAAGACAGGGAGAACCGAATTTGAGTCGTTCCCAAGGTCACGCTTGCGGGGGACGAGACCGCGAAGCTCGCCGAGACCTGCTCGCCGGGGTTTACGTCCCCGAGCTCGACCTCGCTGGGCATGATCGTCAGCCCGCCAGAGTCCGCGACGCTCAAAACGGCCTGGCGCATGTTCTCGTTGCCGCCGTTGGTGAAGGAGACCACGAGGGAGTTCTCCTCGAGGGCCCTAACAACTTTGGAGCTGGCATGGAGGCCAGAGACCTCCGGCTTGACGATCAAGACGTTGAATCTGTACGTGTCATGCGGCTGGGTTTCGTACGTACGCCAGACCTCCATGCGGACCTCGCGCTCGCCCGGCTCCGGGATAGAGAGGGGTTGAGAAGCGGTGCGCACCGTGTACCACTCGTCCCCAAAAATGCTCCATGCATAGAAAGATAATTGGGTTTCATCCACCAAGACATTGTCGAGGAAGGTTCTGACCCCAAAAATTTCACTTGTTTGTTCCCCGTAGTTGCGAACACTGGTTCTAAAAATCCAATCCCCGGCGTAGATTCTAACGGGCCCCTCAGCTGACTTGACGGAAGGATAGTTGGTTCTCGTTATGACCACGTCCTCTATTCTGAAGTCGGACTGCGCCCGCGCTGTCCCCGGCAGGAGGGCCAGGCAGAGCAGGAACGCCAGCAAAACGCACAGCACCGAGCGCCTCATGTCTATCTACCTCCACTCAATCTAGGCTCCAAAGCGCTTATATTTTGTGCTACCAATATAGGAATACAAATTGTTAGCCAGAAATTGGGATAGCGGGGAGAATGTGATGACAAATAGGGGCACCAAATTGGTATCCAAAGGCAGGGGCAAGTTCATCAACCGCCCTACGCGAACGGGCAAGCGGGCCTACGATAAGTTCTTCATCTACGTCCCGACCGAGGTGGCGAGGGACAGCACCTTTCCGCTCAAGGAGGGGGACGAGGTAGAGGTGGGGATAGACGCGAAGGGGAAGAGGTTGCTGATCAGGCGGGTCTAGAGAAATTCCATCACATAGCCGCGCGTGAAGGCGCTTGAGCAATAACCTTGTGGGGTTATGTTGAAAGGTAGTAGCTCACCCGTACATCAGGTCCGGCTCCCCCCTCACGGTCCCGTCGTTCGTGGGGGGTCCCTCGGGTGGCCGCCCCTTCTTGAGCTTCCTTGCCCCCCTTCTCAGCTCTTCCGCGAACTTGACCGTCAGCCTGCGGACGGCCGCGCGGTCGGCTTTCCTTTTAAGGTGGAGCCCCAAGCCGTTCTCGAAGTAGTCCTGCAGCACCTTCGTCGCCACGTAGGCCTCATCCAAATCGACGGAGTGCCGGTTGAACACCCCTCCGATGATCAGGAACGGTACCCTGTAGCACCTCTCAAGGTCGACCTGCTTCGTGGAGACCGCCGTGCTGTCCATCACGATCTTCTCGAGCTCCCCCCTTCTGTCCGGGCACTCGAACCCGGGCAGCTCGGGCCAGCCCTTCTTGGATTTTTTTCGACCGTGCGAGTTCACCTCAACCACCTCCGCCTAGCTTTTTCACGCCATCTCACCTAGACCACTCCCTGCACCGGGAACGGTTTTCGGCGCGCAAGCCCGTGGGGCTCGTTCCCGGTCGTGGCGCGCCCGGCCCCCAATTGGTTTACTTTTGTTCACCAAGTATCCTATTGTACACATATGTGTTTAAAGTTTACGGTTCGAAACTAAGTGTAGAGAAGTATACTAAGGTGGTCGGATTGCGAGATCTCCTCAAGACTCTGTCAAGGAAGGGGGCGAGGGAGGTGCTGGAGCAGCTCAGCAAATCCCAAAAAAGGTTCAGCCAGCTCGCGAATGTAATCAAGAGCAGGCGGACCCTAGCGAAGCGGCTGAGGGAGCTGGAGGAGGTGGGCCTAATAAAGCGGGAGGTGACGGAAGACCGACCGCCGACCACCATCTACAGGCTGACCCCCCGGGGCAAGGAAGCGCTGGACGCCATCGCCAAGTTTGGAGAGATCGGCTAACCAGATTCTCTGTTCTTCGAGGGCTTCCAACTGAGGGGGAAGGTGAGGCGGTGCGGATTGCTACACTTAATTTTGGTGGGGGTGACAAGCGATTGCGATAGAATGAACGCCAAGCGCCTAGTTCTCACCCCCGGCGACTCCCTAGCCCGAAGGTTCGAGAGGAGGAAGGGCGGCCGCAAGCTGTCGCTCTACTCGTTTTTGGCTATGGCTGGGTGCGTGCTGGCCGATTATTTTCAGTGGTAGACCCCCTTGTGCCTTGGGACTTCATCCTTCCTTAGGTTCCCGACATCAAGGCGGGGGGCAGACAACAACTTTCGGCATACCCTTTCTGCTTCTTTTGTCGATTTGAACATCATCCCCCCATAGGTTTGAACTCCTTTAACCCCGGAGGTTTTACAAAGATTGTAAGCAGACATTCTACAGGAGGAAGTAAAACATGGAGTCAAAAACAGGGGTCAGAAAATTCGACCTAAACGTGGAAAAAATCTTGGAGGACTGGGAGGTCCACCACGGAATCAGGGAGATAATAGCGAATGCGATAGATGAGGAGGTCCTTACGGACTGCAAACCTATGGAGATATCTAAGGATCGCGAGGGGGGCTGGCACTTCAGGGACTTTGGTCGGGGACTGAAGTACGAACACCTGACCCAGAAAGAGAGCGATGAAAAACTGAAGAACCCGCACGTGATTGGGAAATTTGGCATCGGGTTGAAGGATGCTCTAGCGACTTTCGATAGGCGGAAAATCAAGGTGTTCATCAAGTCCCGCCACGGGGAGATGACCTTGGGCAAGTCGGAAAAGCACGGGTTCGAGGACCTGATAACGCTGCACGCCTACATCCGCCCCCCGTCAGACCCGAAGTTCGTGGGAACTGAGTTCGTGCTGAAGGGGTGCACGGCCAAGGACGTCGAGAAGGCGAAGGACCTGTTCTTGATATTCTCCGGGGAGAAGGTGGTGGAGGAGACGAAGCACGGGGCCGTCCTGGAGAGGAAAGGCAGCAGCGCCAGGATATACGTGAACGGCGTCAGGGTCGCGGAGGAGGAGAACTTCCTGTACTCCTACAACATAACCTCGCTGACGAAGGCCATTAGGAAGGCGCTGAACCGGGAGAGGACGAACGTGGGCAGGACGGCCTACACGGGAAGGGTGAAGTCGATCCTGCTCGCCTGCGGGACGAAACCGGTCGCCCGCCAGCTCGTGGAGGACCTGAAGGGGTATCAAGATGGGACGCTCCACGACGAACTCGAATGGACCGATGTCGCCGTCCACGCGTGCAGGCTCCTGAACTCCCTCGAGCGGGTCGTCTTCCTAACCCCGGACGACCTCATGCGCGCGGGGTACATCGTCGACAGGGCCAAAGGAGACGGTTACCGGGTGGTCACGATACCCGAAAACGTGAGGGAAAAAATCCACGGGGGCTTGGACGCGGCCGGCAAGCCCATGGTGGACCTGTCGGGCTTCCAGACCCAGTGGAACAAGAGCTTCAAGTTCGATTTCATCGACGAGAAGGACATGACGCCAAGGGAGAGAGAAATATTCGTGATGACGAAAGCCATTTTGAAACTCGCCGGTGGAAAGCCGAAATGCGTGAGGGAAGTAAAGATATCGAAGACAATGAGGATCGACCCCCTCTCCCTCAGGGAGTCCAGCGGCCTGTGGGAAGAGAGCACGGGCAAGATAATAGTGAAGAGGAGCCAGCTGGAAAGCCTGCAGAAGTACGCCGGAACGCTGCTGCACGAGCTGTGCCACGCCGAGAGCGGGACTCAGGACGTCACCGGCGAATTCGAGGACGAACTCACCTCCCTCGTCGGCGCGATAACCGCGAGATTTTTGGAAGACGAAGGTGAGTGAGGACTAATTTGTACGAATCGTCGTCAACCGTACTGCCATCGCAACTTCCCGCATGTGCACTGGAGTCTTTTTCGTGACTCTTGATTGGAAATCCACACCTTGTCGCCGCACACATCGCACTTGAACGCTTCAACTGCCTTTTCGCACACCTCGGCCAGCTTCTCGGCCTCCTTCTTGATCAAAGAACCAGTGTGTGAGCTGCGATTCCCCCATGTTATAATGAGTCGCTTGGCCTCGTCCCAAATACTTGACGGCTCGTCATATTTGGAGTACTTGTCAGGCTCCCCAGTCTTGATTTTGAATCGGTGGGGACCCTCCGAGATTAATGCCTCGAGGAATTCGACCGCAACGCGCTGATCGTTCTTATCGCCCCGTCGGTACGGAAGCTTTACTTGTAGTTTTTCAATGGCAATCGATAGTTCTGTATCCATTGTCGCGCGGACCCTGTTGCCTGCAGCTTCCGCACTCTGCGGGATTAACGCTCGGGCATCCGAGAAAGAACTTCCGAAGGCGGCCCAAGTAATCCCGGTGATCGGATCCTTCCAAGGTTTGACAGCCTTGAAAATCCAGTTCTTTGCTGGTAGTCTGACTCGCAACTCAGTGTACCATTCCCTGTCGTGCGTGAACATTATAACTTGGTGGTCTGAGAACTCTTTAGTTAGCAAGTCTGCGAGCATGCCACGGTGTTCCCTGTCCAGACTGGACACTATATCATCTAAAATGATGAATCGTTCCTTGTCACGTTCCAACTTGGCGAGCGCTAAGAAAATGCAGAGCCCCAAACTGTTCCGATGACCCTCTGACAACGTGAGGCGAGGCGACGGTTGGTCGACACCATAAAATTTTAGACCGATGTCAATAGCCTTGTCTGTTTTTGGGGCGGCATAGAGATGAACTGATTCGATCGGTTCGTCTGGGTGCAACATTTCCCATAACCTCTGAACCTCGGCCGAAATCTGTGTTAGAACCGCCTTGCTCTGTTTGCGAATCGTCTCTCGGGTAGCTTCCTCGCTCTTCTGCAGCGCTTGTAGCAGTGTTTTGATTCTGATGACCAAATCTTGAATAATCGCTGATTCCATCTGTACCTTCGCTGCCCCTATTGCGTCCCGCGCATCCAGCAGTTTCTTGATTGAAGGCGGCCCCTTGGCGATTACACTTTTGAGGTGCTTTAAAAGCGCCTTGGTTTTCTCCTCCAAATCGGCGGTCTCCACCTGAAGCGGATTGTGGCGGAGCATCTTGACATCAACACGCTGTAAAGCATCGAGCGCGGCGACACAGTCAGCTTGCTCAGGCATAGCTAGCCAGCTCTTCAGTTCCTCTTTCGAGAGAATTTTAATCGCGCTTTTGACCTCAACAGCAAGAGACGAGCTTGCCTCTTCGAGGACGCTTGCGGCTTCTCTGGCTGCATGCAGTTTCTCGAGTTCTGCCTGCACATGGTCCGTGAGTTCGGACGCACGGATTACTCTGCCGCACGCCGGACATTCGATGTCGGCTTCGCCAGCTTCCAATGCTTTCAAGAACTCGCTCGTCTTTTCAAGTATTTCAAGCCGCTTTGAGATGACTTTGTTAAACGCTTGTGTTGCCCTCTGCTTGGCTTGAACAAAAGCCGTCAGCTTGTCATCCAAACCTCCTTCTTTCAGAAGGTCTTGGCAAGCTATGTGGATCCTGATGATGGGATCTGCCTGCTCGATACGCGTAGTAACCGCGCTTTCCAACGCAACCAGCAAGTCTGGTATTGCCAAGCTCTCGTCCACCCCTAGGCGCTTTGCGTGTGGACCCAATTCGCGCTGGATTACCTCACGGTCTGTCGAACTGAAATTCTTCAGGACTGTCTCTTTCATTCCACATAGCTGGTCTTCCCTTATAGCGAGTTTACTGCGTTTCTCGATCCTGTCCCGGAGTTTTCTCAAGTTCTCGGCGGCGTTCTCGAGATGGCCCAGACCCAGCAGGGGAAGAAGAACGGAGTACTTCTCACCCTTCGACTTGAGGACGAATGCTGCGAGTTCGTCTTGGCGGAGTATAAAGCGCTCAACCGGCCACGACTGAATCTCATTTAGAAACTCTGGAGGACTACCCTTGAAGGTTGCTTTTCCGTTGGGTTTAATCTGCGCTTCAACGGCGCGATTCTGGTCGAAAAATATTCGGATTGCAGATGCTTCATCTTTAGGCGTGTGGGTGTTTCTTACTCCTTTTTCAAGGCGTTTTCCGCTGTATTCATGGGCGAGATGGTAGATTCGGCCGTCTGTCGCGATGTATTCCATGGCATCAGTAAACGTGGACTTGCCAGCGCCGTTTGGTCCGTAGATAACAACGCTCTTACCCTCACTATCGAGCACTGTTTCTGAGGACGCGCCTCGAAACCATTTGAGGCTAATTTTGTGGATGATCACGAGATTCCTCCGGGGCGAGAGACTCGATGAGTTTGCCGGCAAGTTTGTTCAGCTTACCGGCGCTTAGAGGTTCGTCGAAATCACATTTCTGGGCAGTCGATAGCAGGAGTTCACGTGTAGTTGGGAACTCTATCAAGTGCTTGTCGAGGATACTCTCGATTACCGCCGATGTCGAGGCAGGAGCCGCGATTTGTGTAAGCGTGGGGCGCGATTGGATGAGTTTGTTTTCAGTCAATGATACCAAAATATACAGTGCGTGAAGATATTTATTCCCTTCCACCCCTTCTCAGCCAGAAAACCTTGAAGCACTCTGGGAACCGTGCCACTTTTTACTACCTCCACCTTCCGCAAGGCTTCCTCAATTTCCGAAAGCAGGCCCTTCTCCCTCAGGATAACCCCGGCGTTTCCGTAATCATACGTCCTCACCTCAACCACCCTTGTCACCTCCTGCCTCCTGGAGCATCTCCCTTTTGAAGATGAAGTAAACGCTACCTGTTATCCCGAGTTCGGTCTTGGGCACCGCCGCGACCAGCTCCCACCCTTTCCTGCCCAGCTTGTTGGCCTCCTCAAACCCCGCGAGGTCAGGGTCGGACTTGGAACTTTGTATTCCCACTTCCTCATCCGAATCCCATGCCGAGTCGTCCGAAGGTCGCCTGATATTTAGTCGCTTGTTTTATCCGCGAAATCCAGCGATTCTTACCAAGCCCGAGATCGAGACCAACGACTTGGGATAGTCCCCCAACTTTGTTTAAAAAGCGAAGGGGATGTTAAAAAAGTGGTCGGAAATTAGGACTTTTTTAACAAAGCCACTTGGAGCAAAGCCTTTAAAACTCAAACGTCAATAAATAAAAAGAGGGAGAGGGGTTCGTAAAAAATGAGTAATGGCGAGTTTAGGTTGATTGACATATTTCTCGCAGTCTTCATTTCATGCATGGCAATCGGCGGTATTTGGATAATTGCCGAGACGGTGGGGCAGTTTCTTAAACCAGAATATTGGCTACTAATCATTGGAGTTATTGGTTTTTTGGCGATCTACACTTTTTTGAAAATAAGAAAGACATAGGGTTACAGAGTTCATACATATCGATTTGTATCTACATTTTCGGAAAAATAGTTTTAAGTTTTAAGAGTTTAAAAAACATAGCTAAACATGAGGATTTAAATGTTGGCATCAGAAAAAAATCAGTTGAGATCTAAGTTGGATGAAGTTTTCATCATCCATTATGCTTGTTCAAGTTATCATGAAAAACTTGTAAAAATTAGCTGTATAGCAGTTGAGGAGGCAAAACCAAACGGAAAAACGCACACTTATTCTAGAAGCGAATATTCCGAAAAAGTGGTGCTTGAAAAATTTTATTATTCTATTAAAATGAATCAGGAGGCTATTTATGTTGGATGGGATTTTAGAGATACAACTTATGGTCTTCCTGTATTGGAAAAACGTTATCGCCAATTGTTTAAAAAAAGACCTCCTGAAATTCGCGATTTAAAAAATCTTAAAAGCATGATTGAGGAAGAATATGGGGCATTGGACCATGGATCTCGTGGTAAACTTCATCATTTAATGGAGTTAAATGGTATTTCGGCAGATAATTTCATTCAGGGAGAAGATGAAGCTAAATATTTTAAAGAGAAAAAATTTCGCGAAATAGAGATGTCTACAAATAGAAAAGTGCACGGGATTACCGCAATTCTTCGTCTCTATCTTGAGTCTAAGCTAAAAACCCAAATTGGAGTGCCTATGACAATTTGGAGGAAGCTCAAAACATTTGTTAACAAAATAGTCGAGTCAACTGTAGCAAAAATAATACTTTTAATATCAGCAATTCTTGCGATTATTTATTTTGTAATGTATCTCTGGGGTTAGTAGCGTTTTTAACAGGTTGGCCTTTTGATTTTGGCATCAATGGAAATTCGCCTCTTTTGATAAAAAATTTTCAAAATGCTAATATCTTTTCTGCATGGAGCGCGATTACGAACCGAAAGTTCGAGTAGCCAATAAGTTTTTTTAATCCAAACGAGAGGATAGACCCAGAATATGCGAAGCGACTAAAAGAATTTAAAGAATTTTTAAGGCTACTCCTATTGAAGTAAATGTCATTCCAGATGAGATAATTAATGCAGCTTGGAACAGTGCCCAATGTGTCACTCGGGTTCTACGTTTTATAGATTTATAGTAAATTATGCCAACCCCGATTAAAATAAGTCCGAAGAAAATTATCAATAAAGGAAAATCTCCTTCCATTAGCTCACGCTATTTGTTAATGTGATCTGTTACTTAATAACTTGTTCTTCAAGTGGTGCGGGGGATGGGATTCGAACCCCCGAACCAAGACATCAATAAGCTTGTGCTTCTTGAGCTTAAAATAAAAAATGTGGGGTATAACACGACGCTTTTCCGGTGTTAGAGTGGTACCCTCCAGAACCTTTCCGGAAAATATTCTCTAAAAAAACTAGCTGATCTGCTTCGGAATGCCT
Source organism: Hadesarchaea archaeon (assembly GCA_030601675.1). Classification (GTDB taxonomy): domain Archaea; phylum Hadarchaeota; class Hadarchaeia; order Hadarchaeales; family Hadarchaeaceae; genus DG-33. The sequence continues at coordinate 16,013 of JAUWBN010000009.1, forward strand.
ATGGTGCGGGGGAGGGGATTTGAACACCTCTGCCTATCGTTTTCCGCTCCTCTGGCTAATGAAGTGAGTTAGCTTTCCAGCAGGAGTCACTGCATGGGAGTGATCATGGTGCCCTGCATCCTCTATTTTGCTGGAGCGAAGGATGGAGTGCTTGCGGCGCTCGGGCTTTAAAATCTTGGTCTTCCCACAAGCGGGCTAGGGAAGCGCGCGATTGTTTACATTTTTCGATTAACTGTTGTCATTCAAGAAGATGCGTCAGTATCGGGGCAATGACTTTGTCAGCCGCATTGCATACATCCACATTAACCCTCAAATTTGGATTCTTTTTCCCGTGAAAAAGTCTACACCTAATATTGTACGCGATGAATACAAGATTCTTGGCTCTCACGTAGGTATCTTCGTTTTTTAATCCTGTTAGATATCCCCCCATATGTCTTGATGTATCTCTAATTTGATTTAGGAAAACTTCTCTGATTTCGTCGGAATAGATTTTTGCAACCAACTCTTTATCGATATACCTCTTACAGAAGTATTTAATCCGTTTCCACTCTGTATTTCTATCGACATCCTCTCGGGGATGATCCTTTTCATACAAAGCGTAATAAAGTCCGTTGAATGAAATCCACCTAAACAAAAAACGCTTGATGTTATCTTCTCTTTCGTTATTCGCAAGCTCGTTCCACTTTATAATTCGCTCCCACGTTTCCTTTACTTTTTTGAGTTCCCAAAGAGAGGTTTTGGTATCTCGTTCGGGCATGGATGCACTTGTCATTGAACTCATGTTTTTACCTTCTTTTTCTTTTCTCTTTCCTCAATTGCTTTCTCGGCTTTTCGGCGGAGATAGCGGTAGATGATGTAGGCTATGATCAAGAGCAAAATTATCAAAAGGATAATCCACCAGGGAAATTCCCAAGAAACGCCCCCTCCAGGACCATCTGTTGGAGTTTCGGTTGAAGTCACCTGCAAACTGTATGTAGTCGAATCGGTTTCTGCATCAGCACCAGTCCCGGTTATCGTCAAAGTGTATTGCCCGGTCGGTGTTACGGATGAGGTTGAAATTGCAATTATCGAGTTGAAAGAAGGCGTGCTTTCGAGTGGGCTAAAGTCAACTGAGGTATTACCAGGAGCACCGGTGGCTGAGAGGGTAACGGTCTGGCTATACCCGCCTACTGATATTACAGTAACATCCACATCAACAGAATTACCTGCAACTACACTACCGCTAGTTGAAGATACCTCGACTGTGAAATACGCTTCATCGGGACCAGGGCCATCTCCTGTGCTAACCGTGAATGACCAAGTGTCAGACCAATCTGTTTGGGCACTATCTCCAATGACTCTTACTCTCCAGTAGTATGTATCATCTAGAAGAGTTGGAGCGGTGTATGTATTGATACTTGTAGTTGTATTAACAACTGGAGAGCCAAACAAGCTAGACTCATCTATTTGTATTCTGTAGGAATCAGCCCCGTATCTAGAAAGCCATTCGAATGTAGGTGTTGAATCTGATGTGGTTGAACCGTTAGTTGGAGATGATAGGTACGAGCGGAGAATAACAGTTACGCTCCGTACTTCAGACCAATCGCCCCATATGCCACCAGCGTCGATTGCAAGAACCCGCCAGTAATATGTTGCGTTGCCAAGCGATATTGAATATGTATAACTAGTTGAGGTAGTCTCATCAGCAACGAATGGTGAAAAAAATGTCGGGCTGTCGTCTATCATTATATAGTATTTATTAGCTCCAGCCACCGATGACCATGTAAATGTTGGTGTTGTGTCTGCGGTTATAGCGGCGTTTGTGGGTGAATTGAGTTCTGGTGCTGGTAGGACTGCTTGTACTATTGGTATGCTGACTATGCTTATGGCTAGGGTGATGGCCAGTATGAGTGGGATGTATTGTTTTTTCATGGTTATTCCCATTATTTATTAATGAATTGTTTTGTCTCCAAGTAGAGTAGAGGTCTAAACTTTAAAACTAGCCATTAGGGCTCGACAAAATTTTTAAATCTGCACAATAATTGTTTACTCAATTGATTTAATTTCCTGACGAATAGCTTCATACCAAGACATTCGTGGAACAGATTCCCATTTCAGAATGTTTTCGATAGTGAATTCTAAACAGAACCTTGCGTGTTCTGCTAGCTTTTCTGGGTCCACTTCTTTTAGATATGAAGCTATCTTCTTGCTGATCTCTCCCACTATCTCATCCGTTATCTTACCGGCTCTAAGAGAAACATGGATTCTGGAGCGAGGTTCTAACACAGGAAAAATTTCTCGATATTTTTGATATTTTTTGTAATCTAATCTTAGCTTGAGTACTTCAAGTTCATCGAAAATTATCTTAAACTCAGGATTGCCCAGTAGGTGGATTGCTGATCCACTTCCATAAAGTTTGTCTTGTTCCAAATTCTTCGCTGTTTCGAATGCCGCGACACAATAAATCAAACTATTGTGGAAATTCTTTGATAAAAAATTCTGCTCGGCTATACTATAAAGTTCACCCAAATCCTTGTTTTGGATTAGCATACCAAGCGACACATCTCGTAATTCCACACCGAATACTGCTTTCATACATTCCGCCAATACCTGTTCTGTCAAATTTTGGTAAGTTTTCAAATTCTCTGGGCAAGGGACAATTCCGTCGTGTTGCACCTTATTTCGAGCCAAGTGCAGGTTCTTGATCCCCGTTTCTGATATTTTTACTTTCAGTTGTTTTTGCTGAATCTCTATTAAAAAGTTGTTAAGTATACCATGAAAAGTATTTTCACTACTCCCACGTAAAAACTCCAGCGCGACCGATAGCAACATTTCTATTGCGTTGTCAAAGTTCAAGATGGCTAGAGCTAAATCTACCTGCGTCCCGTTTTCCATGTGTTCAACCCCGTGCATGTAAAGTCTTTTTGCATAAGAGAGACGCCTTAGCACATGCTCGTCTAGGACCAATGATTCACCCGACAATAGGTTGTTCTTTCGGTTTTTCAATTTTGCGTGCCCTATCTTATTCAAACTCAAAATGTAATTTTTCAGGAAAACAGCAGTTTAATACCTAAAAATCCCAAATCTTGTCGGTGGGATTCGAACTCGAACTAGGCGGGTTCGGTTTTGACAGGGGTCGGTGCTTTTTGTGTGCCCCCAGATGATTTCCCATGTATTTTATACTCGTAGATTAATTACAATCTAATTAGGGGAAAACCCGCCCCAAGCGGGTGACGAGATGGCAAATGCTATGTATTATGAGAAGACCGATGTAGCCACGATGGAATCTGTCAAACAAATTCAAGAAGAGTTTCTCAAACGATGCCGGATTTTCCCTGCTGACTTGCGAGAGCACGGGCGGACGGAAATACACATTAGCTCAGGCGAGCAAGCTCGTTATATCCTAGAACTTATTCAAAACGCGGACGATGCACAAACACCTGAACCGGGTTGCGACTCTGTTCAAACACGAGGAGAAGCCAAAATTGTGTTCATACTTACGCCAACGAAACTTTACTGCGCCAACGGGGGTTACCCCCTCACCCATAAAGGATTCCGTGCTATCTGCCACATGTGTCTCAGCCCAAAGGTGGGCCGACAGATTGGGTACAAAGGGGTCGGATTTAAATCAATTCTAGAGTTAGCAAGTGAAGTGGAAATTTTCTGGCCACTTGGAGCCGCCAAATTTTCGCGGGAGGCCACCTTTGAGTTGCTGAAATCCGAAAGGTCCAAACTTTCGGAACTCGTATCTTTTGAGGATGTGCCGCTTCTACGTTGCCCATTCCAAATGGACCTGCAGAGGGAATTAGAGGGGGACCCGATTCTCCGGAAGCTTTGGGAAAACAATGCCACTGTGTTCCGATTTACACTCTCCCCGCAAACCTTGATAAAGGAAGTTCAGAACCGGCTCGGAGAAATCGCCCCTTCTACTCTTCTTTTCATGAACAGGTTGGCTTCAATCGAAATCGATGAAAAAGCGGTTGGGGGGATCCGACATGCGTTTAAACGAAACGATGGCCCTAACCAATCATCTCTTCCAAACAATGGCCAGCGGGTGACCATCGAACACAAAGGTGGCAGTTCGTCTTGGATTCTTTATTCGGAAACTTTCGATTTGGAGGAGGCTGTGAAGAAGAAACTCCCTCGCGATTGGCGAGATAAGGATTCGGCACAAATCACATTCGCTTTCCAGACGGATTCTCATTCAAATCATGCAATGCCATTTGTAGGAAATGGTGGGCACCCCAATTTACATGTCTTTTTCCCCACGAATGAACGTCTTCCCATAAGAGTGCTGGTGCATGGTACTTTCCGAACGAACGTGGACAGACGTCTACTTACGGAAGACCTCGATGAAGAGTTTTCATACAACTCATTTGTATTGCAACGATCGGTGAATATTTTCATCGAGAAGGTCATGCCGCTGATACTCGAGCACCTCGATGACCCAGCCGCCATCTTGGATTTTTTGACGCCCCCTGACCCAGATAGCCTCACAGGTTTTTCGAAAGCGTTTTGGGAGAAACTTAAAAACACGCTAAGAAAACGTCGTTGTATCCCAGCGCATAAAGAGGGCTGGATTTTACCCACGCACGCTGTTATCGTGCCAAAAGGGGTGCCTCTTGAAAATTTCAAACGCTTGCTGGGAGAGCCCGGAGGGGGAAAGAGATTCTGCCACAATTCTGTTGAGTCCTTCCCCCACCGTGCAAATACCGCGATACTGCTCGGTGCCCAGGTTTTTAACCCTTCAGAATTTTTTGATTTACTAGAGCCCAAAATCTCATCACTTTCTCCATCGCAAGTTGCCTCGGCCTATGTAATAATCGAAAAGTTAGACTCCTTGGTTCCTAATCAATCGGAATTCAGAGAAAAGGCAAAACGAGCCGAGATACTGCGGTTGTCTGGTGGTCAACATGTTTCAGCTGAGAGCGTGACGGTTGGGGGGCCAATCTTCTTCCCGCCAGCTACTGAGACTTTTGAAATTAACATCCCGCAGGGCATACGTTTACGGTTTTTGGATTCACGGATCACGGAAGCTTATCGTAAAGTAGTTGAGGGACGCATAAGTGGCAGTTTTCTTGCACGCGCAATAGGTGTAGAAGAATTTGCAGCGTCCCCGATACTAACAAATGCAGTTATCCCCGCCGTTAAACGGTACTGGAAAAACAATAAAGAGTTCAATCCTCGATTATTACTACAATTTCTCTTTCAACTTTTTGAAGACAAATTTCGAGAGGGGAGCCGTCCGCTGGAGTTAACCGATAAGCTAAGAGCACTTGGCATCACACCAGTGCCCACCACCAAAGGCGACTTTACCCCAGCTTTCTCGGTTTACGCATCACAGGACTGGACTAAAAACGACGATTTAGAAGCCCTCTATAGTTTCGATCCAGCGAGCCGCTTCCTCGAGCCACCTAATCAAGCATGGGATGAGACCGAACGCTTGGCGTGGGAAGGCTTCTTCAAATGGTTGGGGGTGAATTGGCTTCCTAGACTAGTGCCACAGTTCGGGCCCGGAGAGGAAAACCGCTGGCAGACATGTGTGTGGGATCGACAGACCCGAACGTGTATAACTAGCCCGCACTCTAGGTTACCGCGTTGGAATGATTATTGCGCGGAAATTTCTTCCAAGTCTCGAGAAATTCCTTATGATGACCCCGTGGGGCGGCCGCGCTGCGATTTCAAATCTTCCTTTGCCCTTGATAGGTTTGAAAGAGTGATCCGAGATTCAGAGCGGGCAAAGCGGCTTTATAGGGTCTTGGCGGAGAACTGGACTAGCTATGCGCAATTTCTAAACTGCGAACTAAGCTTTGTGAAGACGACAGGGGGTCCAAAATATTCGTATGATTTTGAATCATATTTTAACTGGGCGCTGAAGACTTTCGCATGGATTCCCAGCACCCACGGTTTCCGGTCACCGAGGGAAGTCTTCGAGCGAGCCCCAGAACTCGAAAGGTTATTTGGAAATCTTATTCCTTACATTACAACACCAATCGTTGAGGCATCTTTCGCAGCCTACCTTGGCATTCGAAAATCATTCGATGACATGTCCTCAGCCGATTGGTGGAAGATTGCGCTTTCCATGCCTGAACTGATAGAGCGTAAAGTAGAGTCTATCAAGCCAATCTACCGTAAAATGTTACAAGCGATTGATGAATCTACAGATTCTCCCGAACGCCAGCAATTCTTAAAACAAGGAAAATTATTTTGTTATGTGAATGGTAAAATAGAAGCTGTCCATCGTGGGCAAGTGTTCTATGCTGACGATACCGAATTGCTTGAGTTGTTTTGTAATTATGTTCCGATTTTTGTGATGATGCATGAGGAAAGAAGAGGTACAAAGGTTTGTAGAGTATTCGACGCCCCCAAACTAAGCGATGAGGTACTCCGCACTCCAGCAATTGGAGATACCGACACAGCTCTCTCCCAAGACTTAGATCGTTATCTCGACTCAAGAAAGTCGTTGATATTAGCCCGTCTTTATGTGGAACGGCCAAAGTCTGAGAAAGAAGATATTTCCAAACTCAAGCGTATAACGATAAAGGCCGTTAAGGAGCTAAGCGAGACTTATAAGTTGGATGCTCTCGATGTACCAATTGAATTAAAACAGGAGAAAAAACGAGCACTCATTCAAAAGGAAGACGAAAATCGCTACGCTTTGTTAGTCAATTTAGCTGCGCTTCCAGTAGGACGGGGTTCAGAAGAAGTATGGAATGATGATTTGGCTTCCGAAGTTGCCAAGCAGTTAACTAACTATCTTGAAACCAATTTGGCGTCTGATTTTCTCTCGATACTCTCCCGCCCTTACGAGATAGCAAAGAGGGCTTTAGCTTTGAGTAATGTCAGGAACGAAGACATTACGTACTGCGAACAACGACTTGCCGCCCCCGAGCAACCTCCTCCGGTTACCCTCCCCGAACCACAACCGCCTGAAGAGACATCGCTGGTCCCGACAGTCGGTGTTTCGCCCGAACCACCCGCACCCGCTCAGAGTCCCGCGGCCGGATTGAAATTATGGCAACCGGAAGAGCTAGGGTTTGGAACCCCCTCTGTATTAACTCCGCCTCCCGCTACAGGAGGACAGGACGGTGCCGCGGAGGGCAGAGGCGGCACACCTGGGCGTCGTCCCATTCAGGAAAGGGATCTTATCGACAAGGCCGGAATGCAGATTGTGATGGCGTGGGAGATGGAGCGAGAGAAACGGAGAGTCAGGGACGTTTCAGACCCGAGTTTACGCATGGGTTATGACATTCAATCGGTAGGTGAAGACGGATTGAGGATGATTGAGGTCAAATCCTCAGGTAGTGATATAAGGGTGATTGAAATAACAGCCAATGAATGGGAGACTGCTCGGAAGCCAGAAAACCGAGAGCGATACTATGCATACCGGGTGCGCCATTTGGACAAAAAATACAATCGACCCCCTAGCATATTGCGAATTAAAGATCCATACGGTCAATTCACCGCTGAGCCGACCATGTTCAAAATTAACATCAACACATTCAAGGACAAAATTGAAATACTTCCACTCGTAGATAGACCAGGAACGAGTAAAGGAGAACAAAAATAGACTGTTAACCGCTTTTTTCCTAAATCTAACATGTCCCCTTTCTGGATGTTACTTCCTTTTCGATGTGCTCCGACAATCCTTATTTCCACCGTGACTTCACTACTTCGAGCCACCACGATACGACCTTTTTGGACCTCAACCTTTCAGTCCCCGACTTTAACCCTCTCCCTGCTTACCAAACCAGAAAGAATGTTAGTCAAAACTTTATCGCCTAACTCAACCAGTTCTTTATCACGCTTGCTATACCCAAATTTATCCCCATGGAAGAGGTTACATCGAATTTGATAGACGATTCGTATCAGAGCACTGAACTCATCAATTTTTATTTCCTTGTTGAATTCTTTATAACCGGGAGAGGGCTTTTTCTCGCACCCATCTTTCTTTCCACACTTGCTACAGATGGGTTTTGAATCTATGTCAAAAAAATTCCTAAGATAGAGCGTGGCATCTAACACTTGTTCATCTGGTTGCTCGTCTTCGCTACCACGACCAACGCATTCATGTGAGACAAGTTCTCTCGCTTCATTTCTAACTTCGCCGAATTCGTATCCATAGTAAGTAGCAAATGCCAAGACTTTTCTTTTATCCCCTTCAAATTTGTATAACGCATTGTAGAAAAGATTTAGTAAAGCCCACTTCCTGAAGAAATCGGAGTATGATGCTTGGAAATCCTCTCTTGGTTCCAGCCATCTTTCTATTGTCCTCAACGCTTGGCGTTTTTCATCCTCCGAAGTCTTTCTGGACGATTTCCCCACCATTTTCACCCATTTCCAGCCTACGTGCAGCCCCTACATACACTATTCTTGAGCCCTTATTTTAAACAAGCCCCGGTCAGCATGAAGCGCGAACATAGCTGATCGCCCTTTCGAAAACTTTCATCGCCATGTAAAAAGCAAAAAAAAAAAGAAAAGGGTGGGGTACAATGCACTGCTTTTCCAATGTTAGAGTGGTATAATGGGGACTAAATTTTAGATCGCCAAAAAGAAATAAGTGGTATTGCCTAGTTCTAACCTAATGGGGAGTTTGATGATTAAATTAGGAGGATTTCATTGGAGAGGAGAATAGTCTGTCTGGAAGGCCTCAATGGATTTGAGTTTGAGGATCTTTGCACGGAGCTTTTCAAAAGATTGGGGCACAAAAATGTGAGACTTGCACCAAGAGTAGCGGATACGGGCAGAGACATATTAATGGATGTCGTCACTCCATCTAGAAAGATCGAGCCAGTAATAGTCGAGTGCAAGCACCACTTGGGTAAAACCATCGGAAGACCGGTTATCCAAAAGCTTCATTCCGCGATCATAACCTTCTCCGTTAAGAGGGGGTTAGTGATAACTACTGGACACTTCAGCGATGAAGCCAAAAAGTACGCAAAAATAATCAAAGATGTAAGAATAGAGCTTATAAATCTCTCAGATTTGAAAAGACTTGGAGAGGGGGTTGGATTCGAGATTTATGAAACTTCTGCTGATGTGCCCTCTCAAAGTTTTCACATATGCAAACCTAGCGAGCTCGATAAAATTTTCAGAAGAGAAACAAATCGAATGATAAGCTACCCAAAATCTCCCAAGGAAATAATTCAATTTTTAGGACACGATGTTCAAGTTAAGCCTGCATATCTCCTAACTTATTCGATAGATCGTGACTTCGTGACTTCCACTGGTAGAATGATTCATTCAATTCATGTTAATGATGCTCAATTACTAGCGGATGGGAGAAACGGAGAACTCTACGCTGACAACGTGTCAGAATTTCTTGGAGGATGTGAAAAAATGCCCCTAAAAAATGTGGAGCGTTTGAGGATTCCAAGGCCTCCTTTTCTACTTAGTGAAAATGAAATCAGGAAAGGGACCGTAAAGGAGCTGGTACAGCGTCACACCAAACCCGTTGTTTATCATGCGGGGAAAGGAGACGGAAGAAGGTTCGAGAAAGTTTGCTCGCCATCTTCTAGGGATATAAAAATATTATATGCTGAGAAAGTTTATGTACCTAAATGGGAGCTCAGATACAAGGCTTTGAAGACCTCATACTCCGTAGCGGTATATGCTAAACCTAGAGATTTATTGCTCCTCCAAAATGATTTTGAGAAATGTTCGGTATGCAAGAAAGAAATAGCGCCAGGAAAACGCATTATATGTAACGATTGTGGAAAAATAGGACACGCTGAATTTTTCACGAAGCATTCATTTAGATGTAAGAATTGTAAGAAAACCATATGTAGAAGTTGTGCTATTGAAAAGAGAGAATGGCTCATCCTTAAGAGAAGGTATTGCAGGGAATGTTATAGAAGGATACTCAAGTAATCTCTCTTATTACTTCACCAACTCGATTTGCTAGTTCAGGCCTTTGCTTTTTGAGCTTAGATCGCTTCAGCGGGCTTGACCGCCGCGTACCCTTCGCTCCCGCATTTCTGACACCAAGTAAAAATAGTGGCTCTGGTTTAAGTGGGCATCGTAGAATGACCTAATAACCAAAATCCTGATTAAGTAGTGTTCTAAAACATTCTGGGGCAGACAGGTGAAGAAGAAAAAAGCACCCACAGCCGCAATTGCGATCGCAGCAATTGTCCTCGTTGTTATAGGAGGTATTAGTTATTATTTCTTGGTGATAGAAAAAGAAGGGCCACCCGGAGAGGGGCCCACACCAGAAGAGGGCGCCCCTGAAGCGAGGATTTTTGAGCTACCAAACTGGGAAGCTGCCGCTGGATGGAGCTTCAATCTTTTTTCAGAACTGGAAAATAAGGCATACGCAATGACGGTTGACTTTATCGGTGAAAGCACCCTGGGTGGGGAAGCATACTACCAACTAAACTACTCTTTTAATCCGCCAATTGGGGATCTCGTAACAAACTCTAAAGCCTGGTTAAAGAAGGACACGCTAATGCCAACAAAAGTTCAATACTTACAGGGCGATAATTTGCTTACAGAAAGTATTGCTATTTATACCTTTTCAGAAAATATGTGGCCGCTAAGGGTCGACAAGGAATTCACCTTAATAGAAAACCGCGTCAGTGAGGGTACAGTACTATCCTACTTGGTGAGAGTTGAAACCATTGAAAATGTGACTACCCCTGCTGGCGTGTTTGAATGCCCAAAAATTGTATATTATCGTAACAACACTGCCACAAAAAATGAGTGGTACTCGCCCCAAATAAAATGGTATGTAAAGACCGAAGACAAACAGTTCAAACAAACCATTGAACTCCAATCTTACTAATATAGCCGATGCATGGTCTTGTGTTTCTTGCCCTCGTCATTCCCTTGGGTACACCTGAAATTCATAGCTAGCGCTCGCATCCCAAAGAGTGTAGCTGAAATAACCAAAAATGTCGAGATTAAGTTCAAGCTCCGCCTCTACTCCAGCAAAAACTAACCATGAATTATTTTCCATGTGATATTGGACCCGCAAATAGGGCTTAATAGTCCCCTCTGGCCCAAAAATAGAGTAAAGATAAGCTTGGACAATGCCTTTAAAGTATGGCTTGAGTTCAATGTTGCCAGTCTGACCTACTTGACTGCTGCCATCAACTTCAATTCCAACCAAGATTCTGTATTCCACGTGTATTATTACTGGAACTGGGCCTGCAAAAATCCAGATATCATGTTTCCCCGATTTAATCGTCACTTCTGCCTCACCATCTATACTCCAATAAGTGAGTTGCCCTCCACTATCCCATGTCGCTGCAACCTCTGCGGATTCTAATTTGAAGTAAAGCTCCTTACTCCCCTCAGAAGTTTGAGTGAAGCGGAATACAAAATCTGAGAACTCAATACCTGTACCGAAATCAAGACCGCCCACTACTTTTTGAAGAGAACTTAAGTCGAAGTCCTCTACGGTGGTGGGCTTCTCCTCAATAAATAACCTGCTTACCGAGCTTTCGGATTCTTTGAATCTCGCGTTTCCTACAAATCTAGCATATGCCTCCACGTCCAAATCAAACCAGTCCATCGGCTTAGCGGTCCAGGTTATGGAGAAGTAGCCATTGGCATCGGTGGTATCAAAATCTAGACGATCATGGGGGATAGGCCAATCGTTGGCATCGTAGAGATAAATATTTACGTTAGCGATCCCTTCACCTGTGTCAACCTCTGTTAGGCGCCCTGTAAAGATAACATTACTGCCTTCCAAGACGGTAGCAGGTGGGCTATCAAGTGTTAGTATTGTACCTCTTTTTCCTGTCACTGTGATTGTGTACGTCAGGCTCTGCGATGAAGCCCAGTACGTCGACCCTCCATATTTCGCGTAGACTTCTATCTCCCTGCTCCACAAGTCCATCGACTTGGCGGTCCAACTAATGCTGAAGTAGCCGTTGCTGTCTGTGGTATCCGAAGCCATCAAATCATCAGCATTGGGCCAAGTATCCGCCTCATAAATCTTGATTTCGGCATTAACAATTCCCTTTCCAGTGTCGTCCCTAGTCAGTCGACCGGTGAAGGTTACGGAATCTCCCTTATACACACTGCTCGAAGGGGTATCTAAAATCAGCGTGGTGCTATGTTTCTCCGAAACCGTGAAGGAGTAATACGAGCTCACGGATGACGCTAGGGTCGTCGACCCGTCGTACGTTGCCTTAACTTCGACGCTCAGATCTTCAACATCCATCGGCACGGCGGTCCATGTAATCGAGAAGTAGCCGTTGCTGTCGGTGGTGTCCGAGGCCATGAGGTCATCGCCGATTATGTCATCGTCCCAGATCTTGACGGTGGCACTCGGCACCCCGGCCCCCGTGTCGTCCCTGGTCAGTCGACCGGTGAAGGTGATGTTCTCCCCTTCAGGGACGCTGCTCTGCGGTTGATCCAGCGCCAAAGTAGTGCCCGGCTTCTCGGTTATGTTGATGGTATACACGCTACTCATGGACGACTTGAGCTGGGTCGAACCATCGAACTTCGCGACCGGCTCGGTCGTTGAATCCCATGGATCCGCCGCTTCGGCAGTCCATGTAATCGAATAATCGCCGTTGCTATCGGTGGTACCAGAGGCCAGAAGATCGTCTGTGTCGGGCAAGGTATCGGAATCCCAGATTTTAACGGTGACGCCCTCCACCCCAGCTCCCGTGTCGTTTCTGGTCAGTCGACCAGTGAAGGTCACGGTCGTGCCCTCGACCGCGGTGCTCGGGGCGCTTAAGGTCAGGGTGGTGCCCGGCTTCTCGGTTATGTTGATGGTATACACGCTACTCATGGACGAGTTGAAACTGGCAGTCCCTTCAAATTTCGCGACTGGCTCGGTCGTTGAATCCCATGGATCCGCCGCTTCGGCAGTCCATGCAATCGAGAAATAGCCGTTGCTATCGGTGGTACCAGAAGCCAGAGGATCATCGCTATCAGGCCACGTATCGGAATCCCAGATTTTGACGGTGACGCCCTCCACCCCAGCTCCCGTGTCATTTCTGGTCAGTCGACCGGTGAAGGTGACTGTGCTACCCTCTGGTGCCGCACTCGGGGGGGCATCTAGCGTTAAGGTTGTGCCCGTACCAGCCACCACCGTTCCAACGGTTACGTAAGAGGACAGAAACAGAAACGCTAAAGCAAGTGCTGCAACTCGTGCTATAAAAACTCTCTTTTTCACCCAGCCCCTCACAATATTTGTAACCCCACATTAATAAATGCCCTAAATGCTCGCTCTTGTCTATCTGGCCATCACAAAAATTCGATTTCTGGTTATTCCTTGAAAAACAACGGCAACTCCTGCTCAGCACTTTCCGGACATCATTATAACATTCCTAACGCCAACATTAGCAACAAAAAGGCGACGATTGGGGAATTCCTTAAGGATATATGGAACCCGAAAGAAGAAAGGAGTATCGTTAAGGTTCGCCGAAAGTCTTGTCGCAGTCTTCCTCATTCTAGCTTGGAGTAAGGGTAGAGAGTTGACAAATTGGCACTCTCTCGAGGAAGAAAAACCTCCCCCTCGTTCTTGCTGAATAGTGTAAACTCCGCTCCCTTGGGAAGGTCAGGTCGCAGTATAGTGGGAAGCAACTCGGGCACTGACCCGTTCAATGCGCAAAAAACAAAGGACCCGAACCCGTCCGGGCGCTGGTCCCGTCCGGCCCGCTTGATTAAGTTTACCTCGAGCGAGGGTTCCGTTGCGGGTTCGAATCCAGCTTGCAGCACTAAAGGGTTATCTCGAGATAAACTGAAACTTGAGAAAACCTACTCGTGAGTTCACCGCCGCCCCGCTTTTTTGCGTTTTTTCCTCGCCTGCTTTGCATATATGTCCACTTCTTTGAGGGCGAAGAGTTTTCGGTGACCTGAAAGGCGTTTGGCCTTCTGCTTGTGCTCCCATGCCCGCAGGTCAAGGCTTCTAGCGCCCTTCAGCAGCCGCTTTTTTCGCTTCGGCAATTCTTTTCACCTCCTTTGCGCGTTTTAGCCCTACCCCGCATGCTTCGAGAATCTCGTGTCGTCCGATGCGTGTGCGAACTGCCACGCGCACACCGCAGCTCAGCGCAAGTTTCTCGGCCCTGTAAAGCTGATTTATCTCGTTGAACCTGGGCCCTAACGCAGAGCCTATCACTTTTGAGATAGCCGACATTGTGAAGGGTTCATCCCCAAGCATGAGTTCCGCCACAACTATTCGCCTCCATGCGTCAATCGCCAGATATGTCAGGTCTCGAAGGGTGAGTCGTTTCTCGCCCTTTAGGCAGGCGTTGAAGGAAGCCCGCGCCTCCGCCAGCTCCATCTGGACGATTCCGTAGAAGTTTTCCTCCAACCCTCTGAGCACGGCGCATCGGTATGTTCCGTCATCGACTAGTACCATTGAATCGATGAGGGTGACGAATGGGGAAAATGAACCCCTACACAAACGTTCAAAATCATCCCTGCTGAAAACATCTGGGGCGAGCCGTGTTCCAAAATGTTCGTTCATCGACTTTGCCATACGTTCTATCTTTGCGCCTGCATCTCTGCTTCTCGTAACGATAAATAGGTCAACATCGCTTAGCCGGTCCTGCTCACCCCTGTAAACAGATCCGCACAGACGGGCAGAGTGAATCTCTTGGACGTATTCCATTAACAGGGAGAGTATTTGAGGGGCCAGCTTTGGAAAGAGGATGCAAAATCTCCGTAAGGAAACCCAGTCCCGGCTGCCAATCAAGCGATAACGTCCTCTTGAAACCCGGTAGCAGCATCTAGTTTTGAGCAATCTATCCACGATGAAGCGTGCGTGGCCGTTCCCCAACCCCAGGTACTCCGCAACGTCGCCGATTCCAAACTCGTTCTGCCCTAACGCATGCTCAAGGGAGAAATACCTCTCCGAAAGCTTGGATCTAAGCATGAATAACGTTATAAATTTTATAACATTTAAGGTTTACTATTCGGGCAACAAAACATTCGACAAAAAAATAAAAAGGTAAATCCACTCTCCAGCCCAAACCGTGCAATTTTGGGTCGGAATCCCGTCCGGCCCGCTCCCTTTCGGGTTTACTTCGCCAAGGCCTCCCCGACCAGGACGTCGAGCATATCCTGCACAACTCCGGGCTTGCCCTTTTCAACAACATGTCGAACCGCCTTCATCGCCCCAGCCGCAAACGTCTCACGGCTCTGCGCACGGTGGACGATCTCGACCCGCTCCTCCGGGGCGGAGAATATCACCGTGTGCTCCCCGACGGTGTCGCCCTCCCGAATCGATTTGATTTTGATTTTATTCACGCTCCAGCCGAACTCCTCCGCGATGATCTGCGCCGCCCTCAGCGCGGTTCCGCTTGGGGCATCGCGCTTGTGTACATGGTGCACCTCCACAATCTCTACCCCGTAATCGCTTCCCAACATCCTCGCGGTCTCCTTAACCGATTTGAAAAAAACGTTCACACCAACCGACATGTTTGGTGAGATTACCGCTTTGATTCCACCTTTGTTGATCGCCCTTTCCAACTCGGCTTGTTGCTCCACCGTAAAGCCTGTGGTGCCCACGACCACAGAAACGCCAGCTTCGGAGGCGGTCTTAACGTTTTGAACTGCGGCATCCGCTTTTGTGAAATCCACCAAGACATCTAGTTTTGATTTTTTCAACACCTCAGCCAGTTTGTCCGCACCGACAATTTTCACACCAAGTTTGCCCACGCCAGCGAGCTCTCCAGCATCCTCTCCAGCGCTCGGAGTACCGGGGGCATCGATGCCCGCGACCAACTTCATGTCATCCTGTTTTGCGACCTGACGAACGATCAGTTTGCCCATTCGCCCGCAGGCACCACAAACGGCAACCCGGATCACTTCACTAACCCCATGTCGACCAAAACTTTGCGCAATTTCTCTTGGTTCTCAGGCTCCAGCTCGACCAACGGGAGCCTGAGCCCTCCCGCCGCCATCCCCATCCAGTTCATCGCCATCTTGACCGGCCCTGGATTCGTTTCGATGAAAAGCGCCTTGAACAGCGGTGCCAGTTCCTCGTTAATCCTTTTGGCCGTCTCAACATCACCAGACCGGAAGGAGTCTACCATCTTGGCCACCTTATCGGGTACGAGGTTTAACGTGACCGAGATGACACCCACACCGCCGAGCTTCATGATTTCGAGCGTCAGCGAATCGTCACCAGAGATCACCGAAAATTCTTTGCCTGCGAGCTCGATTATCCGCGCGACCTGCTTCAAATCTCCGCTCGCCTCTTTTACCCCCACGATGTTTTTGACCTCGGCCAATTTCGCCATGGTCTCGGGCAGCATGTTGAGGCTTGTGCGCGAGGGTATGTTGTAAATCACTTGGGGCAGGTCGATCTCCTCGGCGATGCGCTTGTAGTGCTGATAGAGGCCTGCTTGGGTGGGCTTGTTGTAATAGGGCACCACAAGCAGCGCTCCGTCTGCTCCGACCTCCTTCGCGTGTTTCGTGAGCATGATCGCCTCCCAAGTGCTGTTGCTCCCCGTCCCCGCGAGTACTGGTACCTTTCCTTTTGCTGCATCGACCACCACCTCAACAACACGGTTATGCTCTTCGTAGGAAAGCGTCGCGCACTCCCCCGTCGTCCCAACCGGAACCAAACCGTGGGCGCCGCATTTTATCTGAAATCGGACGTTCTCACGTAGTCCCTCTTCATCGACTTTGCCCTCTTTATCGAAGGGCGTCACCATAGCCGTCAGGGCGCCCTCGAACATTCACCCTACCCCCTTCATGACCTGCCTGAGCAACTTCAGGGCTTCCTTTCGATCGTTCCAGTTGACGAAAAAGCTGACCGACGCTCGGCTCGATAGAATCTCGATGATGTTAATCCGCGCTCGCGCGAGGGGCTTCGAAAGCTTGGCTATAGCACCTGGGGTATAGATGAAGCGCTCGCTCTCTGCCATGAGCAACGCGAGGTTACCTTCGCTCGTCACCGATTTCATGAGTTTGTGCTTGGTTATGGTGTTGTGCAGCAGCTTGAGTGCCCGGCGGGAGTCCTCCTCCGCGACGTAGACCGAGAACGACCTAGGACCGATCGAGACACCGAAAATGTTTATCCCGGCCTTGCCCAACGGTGCCGCTGTTTTCACGAGGATTCCCGGCGTGGTTTGCATCTCCCTGCCGATGACCGTCAGCATCGCCAGCGGTTTTTCATACGCCCGAACACCCACGAATTCAGCCTCCTTTGCACCCACGATAACTGTACCACGGACAGATAAATTGCCGTAGCGGAAGTGTATAACCTTGGCGCTCATATTAGAGTCCTTGTAATTCATCGCCCGCGGATGCATCACCTGCGCCCCAAAGCGTGCTAGGTCCCTCATCTCCTCGACCGAGATGCGTTCGATGAGGCGAGCTTCCTTGATTTTATCGGGGTCTGCGCTCATCACCCCCTCGGCATCAGTGACTACGATTACTTCGTCAGCGTCTAGGCATTTTCCCATGAGGAAGCCTGTTATATCGCTTCCCCCTCGCCCGACCGTCGTTATGTTCCCCCGTCGGTCCTTGCCCAAGAAGCCGCATATCACGGGAATCACGCGCTTTTTGAGGAGGGGCAGGATGTATCGTTGGGTTCGCCGCCTCGTTTCAGCCAGATCGATGTTCGCCAAGCCGAAGTTGCTGTCGGTCACCACGGGCCACTCCTTCTCTCCTGGGTCGATGTGTTTCGCTTGTGCCCCGAGATTGCGCAGCGCGGAGGCGAAGACTCGGGCGCTCGTTCGCTCGCCCATCGCCATGATTTCGTCGAGCTCTCGTGCGCTTATCTTGCCACCCGTGCTCGCTTTCGCCGCTTCGATCAACTCGTCGGTAGTGTGCCCCATCGCCGACACCACCACCGCAACTTGGGTACCCTTTCGGTGCTCCCGATGAACGGCCTCCGCCCCCAAGCGTACACGTTCGTCATCGGCTACGCTCATCCCGCCAAATTTCACGACGATTCGCTTCACTTCAGCCACCCAGGAATTTGGTCGAGGCGTGTCAGGTCCTCATAACCTTCCCGCTTTCGGATGATCTCGGTCTTGCCACGATTTACCAAGACCATCGCGGGTCGGGGCTGCGCGGTATGCTGGCTCGACATGGCCAAGCCGTAAGCCCCGACATCGAAGATCGCGACGAGGTCTCCAGGTTCGGCGGCTGGTAGCCTGCGCTCCTTGCCCAAGAAATCGCCGGACTCACAGAGGGGGCCAGCGATGTTGACAAGTTGCTCATTTTTTTCTCGGATTTTGTTCGCGAGTTCGATGTGGTGATATGCGCCGTAGAGGGCCGGCCTGATCAACGCGTTCATCCCCGCATCGACCGCCACCCAAGTCGGCATGTCCGGACGCTCCTTGGTATAGCCAACGCGGGCCAGCAGCACACCGGCGTCAGCGACGATGTACCGCCCAGGCTCGAGGATCAGCGTGGGCCTAGCGAGATCCTTTTCCTCGACGACCCGCTTGACCACCGATACGACATGCTCCGCGACCTCTTCGGGTTGAAGCTCGGGGTCATCGGGCTTGTAGGGTATGCCAAGGCCGCCCCCTAAGTCGACGAATTGGACGTGAATGTTCAGCCTCTGCTTGACCTCCACAACGAGTGCCATTAGCTTCTCAGCCTCCTCCTCGAAGGGCCCTGCATCGAGGATCTGTGACCCTATGTGGGAGTGGATGCCGACGACCTCGACGTTCCGCATTCTCGAAGCCAACTCATAGGCCTCGAACGCCTGCCCGCTCGCGACGTCGAAACCGAACTTGCTCTCCCGCAGCCCGGTGGCTATGTAGGGATGGGTCAGCGTCTTCACGTCGGGGTTCACCCTAAGCCCGATCCGCGCTCGCTTGCCCAAGCGGGAGGTCAATCCCTCGATGGCCGTGAGCTCTTGGAGGCTGTCGACGTTTATCAGGACATCGTTGGTTACGGCCAGCTCGAGTTCCGAGAGCGTCTTGTAGTTGCCGTTGAAGACCACACGATTTCCAGGGATCCCCACCCCAAGGGCATTTCTGAGTTCGTTTTCTGAGCTGACCTCGGCTCCGGCGCCATCCCCTTGTAGAATCTTGCACATCGCCAAGTTGAAGTTCGCCTTGAGGGCGTAGCAGACAAGCACGCTCGGCCATCGCTCGGCGAAGGCACGGTAGAAGCGCTGGTAGTTTTCGCGCACACGCTGCTCATCGACCACGTATAGAGGCGTTCCGAATTGCTCGGCAAGCTCGACCGCGTCGGCGCCACCAATCACGAGATGTCCTCGGGTGTTGGTGCCGAAGTGCTGTTTCAGCATCAGCATTTACGCTCGACCTCGCGAAGGGCTTCCCCGAAGATGTCTAGGCCGAGCTCGAGTTCTCGTCGGTTTATGGTGAGTGGCGGGGCTATGCGAATCACCGAGCGCCCTCCCCGGAAGACGATGAGCCCCCGGTTCAGGGCTTCGCGCACTACCGCGTTGCGCTCCTTGATCGCCCGCTCCTTCGTTCGGCCATCCTTAATCATTTCCACCGCCAGCAGCAGCCCCTTGCCCCTGACTTCGCCGATAAAGCGGGACCCCTCAGCGAGTTCCTGCAGCCGCTTGAGCGCCAGCTTGCCTAGCTCGGCAGCTCGATGAACGAGCTTTTGTTTTTCCAAAATGTTTAATCCCTCGAGGGCCGCTGCACAGGCGATCAGGTTTCCACCAAAAGTCGAGGCGTGTGCTCCCGGCTCCCAGTCCATAATTTTTGCACTGGTTATCGTTGCTCCTATCGGGGCCATTCCACCGGCTAGGGCCTTCGCAATGCAGACAATATCGGGAACCACTTTCCAGTGCTTCATCGCAAACATCTCTCCCGTGCGCCCGAGTCCGGTTTGGATCTCGTCGGCTATGAAGAGCCAGTCGTGCTTCTCACAGAGTTCCTTGAGCATGGGGTAGTACTCGGGTGGGGGGATGATGTACCCCGACCCCCCTTGGATTGGCTCGGTGATGACTGCGGCAACCTCCTCGGGCGGTATCACCTTTTGAATGTATTCGCGGATGAACTCGAAACACAGGAAGTCGCACCCAGGGTAACTTTGACCGAAGGGGCAGCGGTAGCAGTAGGGGTAGGGCATGAAGCTCACCCCTGGCACGAGGGGGGCGAAGTAGCGATGGTGCAGGGCGTTCATTGAGGATAAGCTCATCGCCCCGAAGGTTCGGCCGTGGAATGCGCCGGTATACGCGATCATGCGCGGCCTCCGGGTGTGCCAGCGAGCGCACTTGAATGCAGCCTCAACCGATTCGGCACCCGAGTTCCCGAAGTAAACGCGTTTGGCGAACTTGCCCGGGGTGATCGCGACGAGTCGCTCCGCGAGCTCGACCTGCGCTTCGTAGTAGAAATCGGTCCCGGCGAAGTGTGTGAGCTTCGTTGCCTGCCGTTCGACGGCGCGGATGAGCTTGGGGTGGGAGTAACCGTAATTGAGGACGAACATACCCGAGGTGAGGTCGAGTAAGACGTTCCCGTCCACGTCGCGCACGTAGCAACCCCAGCCCTCCTTTGCCACGATCGGCTCGGTTCGGGTGTAGGAAGGGGACATCACCCGCTCGTCACGTGCGACTATCCTCTTCGCTTGCGGGCCGGGAATCGGTTTTACTATGCGTGGACCGCCTTTGACCCACGTAGGTTTCGACAGAGTACCACCTCACAGCTTTACTCAAATGGTATCTCTTAAATAATTGCGGCAGCGCAACACGGCAAACTAAGTTTTTATATCCAGCAGAGCCCTTTCCTTCAGAGGTGCACCCGTGGTAACTCCCAAAATGCGCGTCGAAAAAAAGGATGTGGTGACCGTTTTGCCGAAACGGAGGCGGGAAGCGCACAAGGGCGACTACGGCAGGTTGCTCATCATCGGTGGGGGCTCGCGCTACGTTGGAGCTCCAGCTCTCGTGGGCTTGGCTGCGCTGCGCTCGGGTGTCGACCTATCCATCATAGCCGCACCTGAGAAGGCGGCTTGGACGATCAACTCATTCTCCCCCGATCTCATCACCATCAAACTCCCCTGCCGCGACCTCGAGCCTGCCGCACTTTCAGAATTGCGGAACGAATTCAAGAGCGCGGCAGCCGTGGTCGTGGGTTCTGGGCTGGGCACGTTGGCGAAGACGCGCGATGCAGTTATCGAGCTCGCACGCACGCTCAAGGAGGGGCACTCGAACTTGCCCGCGCTGTTCGACGCGGACGGGCTGAAGGCGCTGGCGTCCGAGCGGGGCTTGCCTCAGGGCATGCCGTGGGTCCTGACGCCCCACACACGTGAGTTCGAGCTGCTGACGGGCGTGGACTTGCCGACCGACATCAAGGGACGGGCCCAGCAGGTCAAGGCCGCCGCAAAAGAACTCGACTGCACGGTGTTGTTGAAGGCGTGGGTCGACATCATCGCCTCACCCGCTGGGGAGGTGAAGCTTAACTACACGGGCAACTCCGGGATGACCGTCGGGGGCACGGGTGATGTGCTCGCGGGGGTCGTCGGCGCATTTCTGGCCCAGGGGGCGGAGCCCTTCGGGGCGGCGGTCGCGGGAGCTTGGGCATGCGGTCGGGCAGGCGATCTGTGTTATAAAGAAAAGGGTTACGAGCTCTTGGCATCGGACCTGATCGAGAAGCTACCCGCGGTCCTCAAGGAGGTCAGGGGAAGGAAGCGATGACGTGGTGAAGTTCGAGGTGGCTGGGCGGCGCCTGTTCAACGTGAAGATATGTATGAAGTGCAACGCCCGCAACCCCTGGAAGGCGACCAAGTGCAGAAAATGCGGATACGGCGGGCTGAGGCCGAAGTCGAGGGAGCCACGTGGGTAAGGTCGAAAAGCGCTTGCTTGATACAATTGCTCGAAACGGCGCTGCTCATCTGACGCTTATCGACCCAGCGAAACAATCACCAAAAATCGCCGGTGAAATTGCCTCGGATGCGGCAGCCGCTGGGAGCGATGGTATCATGGTTGGAGGTTCAACCCGCGCGGTAGGTGAGCTCCTCGACGATACGATACTCGAGATAAAAAAAGCCGTTGATCTGCCAGCGATTTTGTTTCCGGCGAGCGAAGCGGGCATTAGCAGGCATGCCGACGCGATTTTCTTCATGAGCATGCTCAACTCCCGCGACCCCTACTTTATCACCGGCGCCCAGCGCCGCGGCGCACCGCTCGTAAAGAAATTAGGGCTCGAGATTTTACCCATGGCCTATCTGTTGGTCGAGCCTGGCGGGGCGGCCGGGCGGGTCGGGAAGGCAGACCTAATCCCTCGCACCAAACCTGAGCTGGCCGTGGCCTACGCGCTCGCGGCGCAATATCTGGGCATGCGGTTCGTCTACCTCGAGGCGGGCTCAGGAGCTGAACAGCCGGTGCCGGTGGGGATGGTAAGGGCGGTGCGGAAAGCGACGCAGGTGACGCTCATCGTGGGGGGCGGGATAAAAACACCAGAAGTAGCTGTCGAGCGCGTGAAAGCCGGCGCTGATATTATTGTAACTGGGACCCTCGTCGAGCACGCAAAAGACAGGGTAGCAAAAATTCGCGAAATGGCGAAGGCGATCAAATCAGCCCGCGGTGCTTAGCGCAGGAGATGCACGCGTAGCCCTTGAAGCTGGGCATAAAAACGCGCCTCCGATCGATACCTGGAATTCTAGGGTCGACCCTGAAACCCTTCCTCACCGACACGGCTTTTATCCTAGGCACCAATCGCCCGCAATAGACACATGAAACTGGCTGACTTCGCCCGCCCGCCTTGTAGCGACCCCATTTCTTCCCCATTCGAATCACCTTGCGCCGGCGAATCAGTCGTAACCCGTCTTCTGTTTTCAGACGACATTGAGCTGAGCGGGCTACCACCCGCCTTCAGCAGGCATTCCTCGGCGGTTGCTTGCCCTTGCATCCCGCGGATTGGCCGTTTCATCCCCGTCGGCACGACCTCAGCGTCGCCGCATCCTCGCGCGAGCCGGGGGGTGTCGTTTCTGTGCCATCGTCCGGTCTCTCAACCGTGCTCTTTCGAGCCCGCGGACCTGTTAGATGGACGGAGTTTCCTCAGGCTTTCGCCCGGAAGTCGTCCACTGACTCGCCGGCACTATAATTTTTAGCTCTCCAAGTTTAAGAAGGTAGCTGGTGGGTGGATGAAAGTGTTCATCGCGGGGCCGCTCTTCTCGCAGGCCGAGCGGGAGTTCAACCTGAAGGTGGACAAATACCTTGACAAACATGGGTTCGAGACCTTCCTGCCACAGCGCGAGGTGGGCGATCTCTTGAAGCGGATTCGCAAGCGAGGCCGTAAGGCATACCGCATGATCTACGAGGAGGACCTTCGCGGGCTCGAGGGGGCAGATGTCGTGGTCGCGATCCTCGATGGCCCGGATGTCGACTCCGGCACGGCTTTCGAAGTGGGGTACGCGTGCGCCCGGGGGAAACCAGTGATCGGGCTGAAGACCGACATGCGGGTGTTCGCCCGGGAGGAGGAGGTCAACAACATGCTCGCCCAAGGGGTGAGAAAGATAGTCGAGAACTTCGATGATCTCCTACCCGCCCTGAACGCTACTAAGAAAACGAAGAGGGGGCAACCTTAGAGGAGGTGAATTGATGACTGGAGAGCTCAACAAAGAAATTTTAGGCGTCGTGCTGAACACGTTGCCCGTGGAGATAACCTTTGTGGACAAAGACGATACGGTACGATATTTCAACAAAAACGGAGACAGAATATTTCCGCGCCCTCCTGCTGTTCTCGGCAGGAAGGTCCAAGACTGCCACCCCAAGAAAAGCTTACACAAGGTGAACCAAATACTGGACGATTTCAAAAACAACAGGAAAGATTCCGCCGAGTTCTGGATAGATTTAGACAATAGAAAAATTTACATAAGGTATTTTGCCGCAAGGGACAAAAACGGAAACTACTTGGGCTGCCTTGAGGTTACCCAGGACATCACGAAAATTCAGACGATAAAAGGAGAAAAAAGGCTTTTGTAGTTCATTCAATAAGGAAATCTAACAAAAAATGAGGGAAGGTGAAACTTGTGGAAAAATGGAGATGTACTGTATGCGGCTACATCCACGATGGGACTGAATCACCTGAAAAATGTCCAAATTGTGGGGCACCCAAGGAGAAATTTGAGAAACTCCCTGAAGACAAGGAAAAACTGATCGAGAGATCTAGGCTCTCGAACTCGCTGCACGTCAAACTCTCGGCGCTGTGGGGTGAAGTAGAGGAAACAGCGACAAGGGGCATTGAAGACAATTTAGATCCTAGATGCGTTGAAATTTTCACGCAGGCTAAAGAAGTGGCGTGGATGTCGCGGCAGAGGTCGAAGGCTGAAATACAAAGCCATGTGAACAAAGGGAAATGGGGTTGAGGAGGTGAAAAAATGGCAGCTAAACGGGAACTGAAGGGGAGCAAAACCGAGAAGAACTTGCTCGCGGCATTTGCGGGGGAGTCGCAGGCCCGGAACCGCTATACCTACTTCGCAGAGGTAGCGAGGAAGGAGGGATACGAGCAGATCGCGGCGATATTCGAGGAGACGGCGTGGAACGAACGGGCGCACGCCCAGCGGGAATTTGAGTTCCTGAATGGCGGCGAGGTGGAGATCCAAGCGGCGTATCCGGCAGGGGTTATCGGCGACACCAAGGCCAACCTCAAGGCAGCGGCAGCGGGGGAACACTACGAGTGGACGGAGATGTATCCGGGGTTCGAAAAGGTGGCTCGCGAGGAGGGATTCACCGAGATAGCTGACGTCTTCAAGGAGATCGGGGAGGTCGAGGAGCAGCACGAGAAACGATATCTGGCGTTGTTGAAAAATGTCGAGGCCGAGAAGGTCTTCAAGAAAGATCGCCCGGTGAAATGGAAGTGCCGAAACTGCGGGTATGTTCATGAGGGAACTTCTGCACCAGAGAAATGTCCCGCGTGCGGGTATCCACAGAGTTACTATGAACTCCTCTGCGAGAACTACTAGCTCTCATAGGAATGCAAAGTAAAGTAGACCTCGGGGTAAAGAGGTAAGGGCGTGGGCTAGACTACTAATTCTGAGTCAGTCCAGGGGAGATTTGTCAAATTACCCATCTGATTTCTTTCCGTATTTTACTCAGCATGTTCTCGGGCAAGCCAGTTACCCTCTTTAAATCCCCTAACCCATAGTCGAGCAAATCTTTCGCCAGCATTATTTTTGCTTGAAATAGTCTATCCTTGGTAAATCCGGTGACCGATCTCAAAATCGTCACAGGGTACAATTTTTTCCTCTCTATCATCTTTTCAAGGCTTTCCTTCCCAGGATATCTCCAGCTAGTTATCTTTAAGCCCACGCACTTTGCGTATTTCCTCGCGTCCCTCGAACATTTGGTATTGCAGATCAGCCAAGTATGATCAAAATTTTCATCTAGGTCTAGGAACCGGGCGTAGCTGTACATAACGACCTTTAGGTCCGTGTGTATCCCAGGGGCGTTATGGTACTTGCATTCTATCAAATAGCGTTTGTTTCCCTTCTCCGCAACAATGTCAACCTCATGGGAGATGCATTTTCCCTTTAAAATCTTACCGACCGTGGTTTTGTAACCGTAATTTCGAAGCGTCTCCGCCATAAACTCCTCAAAGGGGAAACCAGATGGGCCGAGCGACATGATCGCTCGTTTTAAATCGTACCTGGTCGCAGCGCGCGGTTCCTTTCTGAGCAGCCGGAGGGTGAGGTTTAATATTTTCTTGGTGGTTATTCCATCGTAGGCCCTCTTTTCAACCTCTTCAACGATCTCATCCGCGAGCTTCCTCGACGCCCCAGCCCTCAAGCAGGTGTTTCGGATCTTCTCGGCGTTGAACTCTTCCCTTTCGCCCGACGCTTTTACCACGTACATCTTCGCCGCCGTACTACTAATGTCATTCCAGCTTAATATCAACAGCTTGAATCGAGCGTAAAGCCTTTAAATTTATGAGTTAGAAGAATGAGCTTATGAATGAATTTGAATGATCGAGATAAGGTTTCACGGTCGCGGTGGGCAGGGCGCAGTCACCGCTGCACGGCTGCTCGCTGAGGCAGCTTTTTTAGAGGGCAAGCACGCTCAAGCTTTTCCATTTTTCGGTGCAGAGAGGAGAGGAGCACCCGTGCTGGCTTTCGCGCGCATAGACGACAAGCAAATCCGTGTCCGCACTCAGATATACGACCCCGATTACGTCGTGGTACTGGATCCATTGTTGCCTGAAGTCGTGGATGTGGCTTCCGGTATAAAACAAGGAGGGATAATCGTGCTCAACTCAAAAAAATCTATGAAATTCCCGCACGCCCAAACCGCTTTCGTCGATGCCACTTCGATAGCGATGGAGACATTGGGGGTGCCAATAACCAATACCGCCATGCTTGGAGCGTTTGCAAAAGCCACAGGATTGGTAACACTGGAGTCGCTCATCGAGGTGATCAAAAGATACTTTTCCAGTAAACTTGCCGAGAAAAACATATCCGCAATAAAAGCGGCGTATGAGCAGACGAGGGCGGCTGCATGAGTTCTTCAAGTGCCCGCAGGAAATTGCCCCCGGGCGCAGTAATCCTTAAAGCTGGAAGCACGGTACAAACTGAAACTGGTAGCTGGCGTAGTCTTAAGCCAGTTATTGATGAGAAAAAATGCACGGGGTGCGGGTTATGTTGGCTATATTGTCCGGACGCAGCAATTAGC
>JAUWBN010000025.1 GCA_030601675.1 Hadesarchaea archaeon
GACATCGACGAGGGGACCATAAGGGTGCTGAAGTTCGATGAGTCCGAAAACGAGTGGCGGGAGCTGACCACCGAGCTCGTTGGCACCGATGAAGAGTACCTGTACCTCCAGGCCTCGGTGGAAGGATTCTCGCTGTTCGCGGTCACCGGGCAACCGAAAGAGGTCGTGCATCTGCCGGTCGTGCCGTTAATACCGGTGTTCTACGCCCTGCTGGCGATGTTCGGGGCGCTCGGGGGCGGGTCCGTGGCATACGTGCGCTGGTTCCGCCCGATACCCCCGGGCATCTCGCTCAAGCGCCTGAGGGTACCCCGCCCAGTCGTATCCATCGAGCGCCTGAGGGCCGTGGTGAAACCAGCGATATCTCTCGAGCGCCTGACACCAGCCCCGATGACCCTAGCTCCGGCTCTACCGGTCGGACCACTCAAGCCCGTACCAATAGTCACTCGCCCGCCTGCGCCCCCACTCAGGAGGGTCGTGCCTGAAGTTATGGCGCCCACCGAAATTCTAGAGCGCCTGAAGCGCAGGCCTCGACTACCCGAGCCAAAGATTTCGCTCAAGGGCCTGAGGCGGATAGCGGCGCCCATTAGGCCGGAGATCCCGCTCAAGGGCCTGATGCGCATGGTAAGACCCATAGCGCCCGCCGTCACCATAGAGAGCCTAGTGCAGGTGGGCAAGCCGGTGAGCCCGGCTATCCCCATGAAACGTCTCGAGCGGGTGGTGAGACCCATGGCACCCGGCATCCCCCTCAAGCGCCTCAAAAAAGTGGTGAAACCCGAGATCCCTCCCGAGCGAGCGCTACCGACGAAGGGTGAGGACCTTGTGACCTTGCTCAAGCGTTTGAAGCAAAAGGTGCTCGAGGAGGAGAAGCGGAAATAATTTTTGGTATCTTCAGCACCTTAACTAGCGAGGGGACGCATTTAAATATGTTTAGTTAATTAGTTTTATAGTTAAGTTAATTAAGGAAGGGCAGTTGGGATGAGGCTGGCGGATTCAAAATGAGGGTGAAGAGAGGCCTGATACTAGGGGTCTTCTCGGCGAAAGGGGGTGTCGGGAAGACCACAACCGTGGCCAATCTAGGCGCGGCATTAGCCCAGAAGTTAAAAGATCGCGTGATCATCGTCGAGACCAACATGACCGCTTCGAACTTGGGCCTGCACCTCGGCATCCTGGATCCGCCGGTGGTCATCCAAGATGTCGTTTTTGGAAGGATAAAAGTCACCGAGGCAATATCCACAACCGACTACGGGCTTCACGTCATCCCCGGGTCTGTGGCTTTCATGGCTGAGCTCGGCTCGATGGACCTCAGCGGCATCTTGGAGGAGTTAAGAAAAAAATACGATGTAATCATACTCGACTCGGCCCCCGGGTTTGGTCTCGAGGTTTTCGCGGGCATGAAGGCGTGCGACGAGCTCCTCATCTGTTGTCAGCCCCGGGTTCCCGCGATCGCCGGGACGCTCCAGACCTTCCGAGCCGCGGATCGCCTCAAGATCCCGGTGTTTGGAGTGGTCCTGAGCCGGGTCACGGGCAAGCGCTTCGAGATCCCGCTCTCGGACATCAAGCGGACGCTGGACTGGCCGACCATGGCGGTGATCCCGGAGGACGATATGGTCCCGGAGAGTGTGACCCGCGGAATCCCCGTCGTCCTCCACGCCCCGAACTCGCCGGCAGCGGTCGAGTACAGGAAGCTCGCGCAGGCGGTCCTGGTTCACATGAGGGCTTGTAAGAGGATTGCCCCCCGCCGCAAGTTGAAGGCTCGTAAGAGGATTGCCCCCCGCCGCAAGTTCGCGAAAGTGGGCATCGGGGAGTTACGGTGAACACACATGACTCATAAGTCTCTCCCCCCACCGATATACAGGTTCTACATGCCTGCACCCGAGGCGCGGCTGAGAACAAAGTTAAAGTACAAGTTAAAAGTGGGCGGCAGCTATCTGATCAGAGAGAAGAAGCCCAAGCGGGGCCCAAAAATTTTTAGAGACCTGACGAGGCACGGCATTCCAGGACTGTGGGTGACGACCTCGCGTCCGGAAAAAGTAAGGAAGAAGTATGGGTTAGCGAAAACTGCCATCCTTTACCTGACGTCTGAGCGGGTACGCGACGAGGTGAGAGTGCCCCCGACAAAGTTGAATAAGGCAATCGGCACCATCTCGAGCTACTTCTTCGGGATACCCCGGAGGTCGGTAGTGTTTGTGGACTGCTTCAAGGAGCTCGTCATGACAAATGGGTTCGAGCGAGCGATGGACTTCCTGAAGAAGATGGCAGGATCGTGTTCCCAAAACAACTCAAATCTGATCGTTCAAATAGGCCCAAGTAAGTTCACAGAGAAGCAGTTGGCGGCGATTGAGAAAGCGATCGCGCGCTCCTGAAGGAAGATAGAAGAAAAGGAGGAAATCAACGAACTCTTAATAAGCCTCAATAATTAAGGGTTAAACGCGAGGAAAAAGATGAAAGTCGCTATCCAAGGGCTCGGCGAAAACCCGGTGTCGATCGAGCTCGTGCTCAAAAAGGAGCGCCCAGACGTGACCTATATCATTTGCTCCAATGACTTGCTTAAGCATGTAGCTTTCAACGCGGGGTACACGAGGCCGAACGAGGAGTTCATAAAGACGGTGGCCAAGAGGACGAATACAAGGGTAGTGTTCGAAAAGTGTGACATCTTCAGTCCGGAGTCGGTGACGAATGCGATCAGGAGAGTTATGGGGCGGGTCAGGGACGAGGATGTGGTCGTAATCAATTACACGAGCGGCACCGCGGTGATGAGGCTGCTTCTGGGCTTGTTGGGGGTCTTCACCTCGATGAAGCGACCTACCAAGATCCTCTACGCAGTAAAGTACCGCGATGGTATCGGGTTTACCGCCGATCACACCAAGGCGCTGAAGGGAATTTTCGAGGAGTTCGCCAAGTTTTTGTAGTTGTGGGCGTCGGACGGGAACATCTATTAATTTTGAAAGCATTTACGGATATTGGGCCCCGGTAGCTCAGCTGGCAGAGCGGCGGTCTTGTAAACCGCAGGTCGTGGGATCGTGACCCACCCGGGGCTCTACACTTGGGGGAAATAGCGATAATATCCCAAGTGCATAAGCTGATGGAGGTGTCTTGAATGTTGATCGAGCTCACGAAGGGCTTAGGCTTCTCGGGTGCACATTTTATCATCGGGCACAAGAAATGCGAGCACCTACACGGGCACAACTGGCGCGTGGGTGTGACCGTCGAGGGGGAACCGGACGAGCGAGGTCTCGTCGTCGATTTCCTCGAGCTCAAGCGCCTTTTGGGGGAGTTGTGTGGGAGCTACGATCATCGCGTGCTTTTGCCCGAGAACAACCGTGCTTTGAAACGCCTCTCCGGGGGGGCGAGCACCCGCATTTCTGTGCACGGGCGGGAGTTCGAGTTCCCCAGTGCAGACGTCGTTTGGCTTCCCGTGGTCAACACAACTGTAGAGGAGCTGGCGCGCGTGGTCGCAGATGAAGTAGTGCGGAATTTGTCCTACCCGAATGTACGAAAGATAACCGTCTGGGTCGAGGAGTCGCCCGGGCAGAGCGCGACCGAAGAACGGCGAGTTGGGAAATCTCCATAACGTTTATCTTTTGGTGAACAATTTTCTTTGGGGTCGTGGGGTAGCCTGGTCTATCCTGCCGGCTTTGGGAGCCGGTGACTCGAGTTCGAATCTCGGCGACCCCACCATTTTAAGCGGTTTAACTTGAGGTTATCTTCTTAAACGTCGATGGCGATATTTGGTGGGCGATAGGGTGCGAGTGGTCATCAAGAGCATCATTCCGTGCAAGGTCCTCGATAGCCGCGGCGACCCGACGATCGAAATCGAGGTAGTGGTGCGAGGCGGGCGCGGGGCGAAGGCGGGCTTCGGTAGGGCGGCCGCACCCAGCGGGGTAAGCAAGGGCAAGCACGAGGTTATCGCTTTTCCAGAGGGCGGGGTCGATGCATCAATTAAAAAAGTTCGGGGGCTCATAGCACCGAAGTTGATAGGCGTAGCGGTGAGCGAGCAGGAAAAAATCGATGGGTTGCTCCACGAGTTAGATGGTACGTCCGATTTTTCTAAAATCGGCGGCAACGCGGCGGTAGCTATTTCGATGGCGGTGGCCAAGGCTGCGGCATCCGCGCTTGGTAAACCGTTGTATAGATATCTGGGTGGTGGTCGAGCAATTCGGTTACCGTATCCGCTGGGCAACGTGCTCGGTGGGGGGGCGCATGCAGGCAAGATGGCCCCAGATATCCAAGAGTTCATAGCAATGCCAGTCGGCGCGAAGAGGTTCACCGATGCGGCATTCGCGAACGCGCAAGTTCATAAGAAAGTTAAAACGCTTATCGAGGCCAAGGACATGACGTTTACCGGCGGCAAGGGCGATGAAGTGGCTTGGGCACCGAACCTAAACAACCTCGACGCTCTCGAAGTCGTAACGCGGGCATGCGAAGAGGTTGCAGGTGAGGTGGGGTTTGAGGTGAGGCCGGCCCTGGATGTTGCCTCGAGCAGTCTGTACGATACAAGGAAACAAAAGTACGTTTACGGGCGCGGGAGCGTGAGTCGGGGTGGGGGGGAACAAATAGATTTCATCCTCGGACTGATCGAAACTTACAAGCTCTTCTACGTCGAGGACCCGCTGCACGAGGAGGATTTCGATGGGTTCGCCGAGCTCACGCGGAAGGTCGGCAAGCGGTGCTTGATCTGTGGCGATGACATCTTCGTAACGAACGTAGGGCGGATCCAGAAAGGTATAAAAGCTGGGGCAGCGAATGCCGTGCTAATAAAACCAAACCAGATAGGGACGCTCAGCGATACGCTAGCGGCGGTAAAATTGGCGAAGAAACATGATTACGTGCCCGTGATGTCACATCGCTCGGGGGAGACCCCAGACGAAACCATCGCCCACTTGGCTGTGGGGTGGGGTTGTCCTCTCATCAAGACGGGCGTGGCAGGTGGCGAGCGGGTGGCCAAACTTAATGAGTTAATCCGAATTGAAGAAAAATTGGGAGCAAAGGCGAAAATGGGGATGCTACGATGAGCACACCCGAATTTGCGGAAGGCGTGGTCGGGCTGGTGGATTTCGACACCTACCTCTCGAGCGGTGTCCACATAGGGACCCGGCAGAAGACAGGCGCGATGGCCCCTTTCATCTACCGCGTGCGGCCCGATGGGCTTTACGTGTTAGACGTCCGAAAGACCGACGAGCGCGTAAGTCTGGCCGGGAGGTTTCTGGCGCGATTTGAGCAGGCGAGCGTGATCGCGGTTTCGGCCCGGCAGTACGGGCAGCGCCCGGCGCAGCGGTTCGGCGAGGTGACCGGGGCCAGGGCTATGGTTGGTAGATTCGTCCCGGGCACTTTTACAAACCCCTCCTACAAGGGATACATTGAACCGGCCGCGCTCGTCATCACCGACCCACTGGCGGATGAGCAGCCCATGCGTGAGGCGGCTGAGGAGGGCATTCCCGTGGTTGGGTTCTGCGACACCGACAACGAGACGGCTGACATAGACCTCATCATCCCAACGAACAACAAGGGGCGCAAGGCGCTCGCGCTCGTTTACTGGTTGCTCGCGCGCCAAGTGCTTCGGGAGCGGGGGCAGCTCTCGCCGGAGGCGCCGTTCGAGGTCTCGGTCGAGGAGTTCGAGACCAAGCCGGAGGGTGAGTAGGTGAGGCCCCCGGTGGTCGCAGGGCAATTTTACGCGGGCACCCGAGCGGACCTTTTGGAGCAAATCGAGTGGTGTTACGCTCATCAACACGGTCCGGGGGAAGTGCCGAAGGTGAAGGCCGGGCCGAGGCAGCTCGTGGGCTTAGTCTCCCCCCACGCGGGTTACATGTACTCGGGACCGGTCGCTGCGCATGGGTTCGCTCAGATGGCGCGGGACGGCAAGCCGAGCTCGATCGTGATCATTGGACCCAATCACTCGGGCGCGGGTTCAGGTGTTTCGATAATTACCTCGGGGAAGTGGCAAACTCCCTTAGGAGAGATCCAAATAGACGAGGCGCTGAGCGGGGCGATCAAGCAAGCGTCTGGCATCATCGACGTCGATGCGGTCGCCCATGCTCACGAGCACTCGCTCGAGGTCCAGCTCCCGTTCCTCCAGCACCTCTTCAATGCTGAGTTCAAAATCGTGCCGATATGCATGATGTTGCAGGATGAGCGGACGAGCAAGGAGGTCGGGGATGCCATCGCTGAGGCGTCGGCTGGGAAGGATGTCGCTATCATAGCATCAACAGATTTCACCCACTATGAACCGCAACGATTGGCCGCCGAGAAAAATCACAAGGCGATAGACAAAATATTGGCGCTAGATGCGGCAGGCTTGGTGCATACTGTTGAGGAGGAGGCGATCACCATGTGCGGTTACGGGGCGGTTTCGGCGATGTTGCAAGCCGCGAAAAAACTTGGGGCAAAAAAGGCGAAGCTACTGAAGTACGCGACGAGCGGCGAGACAGCGGGGCCGATGGCGCAGGTCGTAGGGTATGGAACCATCGCGATATTGAGGTGACCCATGAAACCATTAATTGTGAAGCTTGGCGGGAGCGTCATAACCGACAAGCACAGACGGTTCGCGGTCAAGCGGTCGGCCCTCAAACGGCTTGCGAGCGAGTTAGCTACGGTTAAAGGGCCCCTCGTCGTCGTGCATGGTGGCGGCTCGTTTGGACACCCGCTAGCGTCCAAGTACAAGATTGATGAAGGATACAAGAACGAACGACAACTGATGGGTCTATCGCTCACCCATCGTGCCATGGAGCGGCTCAACGCCCACGTCATCGATGCCCTCCAAAAAGCTGGTCTGCCGGCGATCGCGATCCCCCCCTCAGCCTGCGTGGTGGTCAGCGATGGTCGGATTCGATCGATGGAGTTAGCGCCAATAAAAAAATTGCTTGAGCTCGGCTTGGCCCCCATTTTGTATGGGGATGCGGTGCCAGATTTGAGCCGAGGGATGTGTATACTCTCGGGTGATCAGCTCATCGTCCACCTAGCGCGGGAACTTGGGGCCGGGCGCGTCGTCCTAGGGGTGGATGTGGACGGGGTTTATACGGGCGACCCAAAAGTTGATCGCAATGTAAAGCTCGTGCCGGAGATAACGCTCGCGAACTGGCCGAAGCTCGTGGAGTCAATTAGCTCAGCTGGGGGTAAGGACGTCACGGGCGGGATGGCGAACAAGGTGCGGGAGCTGCTCGCGTTGGCCGAGCGCGGGGTGGAGGCGGAGATAGTTAACGCGACGAAGCCAGGTACCCTGAGGCGGGCGATCCTCGGGGAACGGGGGCTCGGCACACGCGTGGTGGCGAGGTGAGGGCATGAGCGGAAGAACTACTGCCCGCAAGCTGGATCACATCCGAATTTGTTTGGAGCGGGATGTCGAGAGCCTCTTCAAGTCCCCGGGTTTCGAGGACGTGGAGTTCGTACACAACGCCCTTCCGGAACTCGACCTCGAGGACATCGCCCTGCGCACATCCTTCCTCGGGACAAGGCTGGAGGTGCCGATCATGATATGCTCGATGACAGGCGGGCATCAGCGGGGGCGAAAGCTGAACTTAGCCTTGGCATCGGCAGCGCAGGAGCTTGGTTTGGCTTTCAGCGTGGGCAGCCAGCGTGCGGCGCTTGAGAACCCGAAGCTGGCGAAGACCTACGAGGTCCGAAGCGTCGCCCCAGATGTATTTCTTGTGGGCAACTTGGGCATGCCCCAGCTGACCCAGGGTTACGGCGTAGCGGAGGCCCGCCGAGCGGTCGAGATAATCGATGCTGACGCGCTTTCGATCCACATGAACCCGCTGCAGGAGCTCGTGCAGCCCGGGGGGGAGCCCATGTATCGTGGGGGCATGGTAAAATTCACCGAAGTTTGTCGAGGGCTTGAGGTCCCCGTGATAGCAAAGGAGACAGGCAGCGGGGTGAGCGCCGAAGCTGCCCGAAAGCTCGTGAGAGCAGGTGCGAAGGCGATCGATGTCAGCGGAGCTGGGGGGACTGCTTGGGCTGGGGTGGAGACGTTTCGGTCGGCAAAGCGCGCTCGCTTGGGCGTCACCTTCTGGGACTGGGGAATTCCAACTGCCGTTTGCACCGCGGAGGTGACCAAGACAGTCAGGGTGCCCGTGATCTCGAGCGGCGGGGTACGCACGGGGCTCGATGTCGCGAAGGCACTCGCGCTCGGCGCCGATCTCGTCGGAATAGCGCTTCCCCTCCTCCGAGCTGCGTCGAGAGGCAAGCGTGCGGTCGTTGGGGTTTTAAATGATCTCATCGCGGAGCTGCGCGCGGCGATGTTCCTCACGGGCTGCAAGCGAATTCGAGAGCTCAGAAAAGTGCCGTTGGTAATCACAGGTAGGACGCGTGAGTGGTTCCTCGCCCGCGGCCTGAGTCCCGACGAGCTGGGGAGGCGAGAAAGGCGATGACGGTCGAAATATTACCCATCGGCGGCCTGGGGGAAGTCGGCAAGAACATGACTGCCCTAGGCTTCGACGGAAACTACATCATCGTGGACATGGGGATAAGGCTCGACAGCATCATGGCATTTGAGGACGCCGAGATAGGGGAGATGAGCCGCGAGGAGCTCATAAACATAAATGGGATCCCTGACGACAGCTCGCTCCGCAACCGAAAGGTTCGGGCAATCGTGCTCACCCACGGGCACCTCGACCACATAGGCGCAGTAGGAAAACTCGCACACGCTTACAACGTCCCAATTTACGGCACGCCATTCACCCTTGAGCTGGTCAAGCGCGTCATCCGTGAAGAGCGCGTCTTCAAAATCAAGAACGAGCTCAGGGCGGTGATGCCGGGGGATAGCGTGAGGGTAGATGGCATCGAATTTGAGTTCATCCCCGCCGCTCACAGCATCCTCCAGACGGTCTTCGTCGCCGCCCGCGGTGCAAATGAAACCCTGCTCTGCGCAAGCGATTTCAAACTCGATGAGGAGCCCTTGCTGGGGTATAAAACCGATCGTACGCGCCTGAAGCGGCTCGCTCACGATGGCTTGCTCGCGGCTCTGGTCGGGGCGATAAGGGTGGACGAACCCGGTCCCACCCCCTCGGAGGGACGCGCACGGGAAATGCTCCGGGAAGCGATGGGGGAGGCGAACTCCACAGGCGAGGCGGTGCTCGTGACGACCTTCTCATCCCACATCACTAGGTTAAAATCAATCGTTGACCTATCGTTCGAGCTCGGCCGAACCCCGGTGCTGGTCGGGCGCTCTCTCCGTAACTACTGCACGGCCGCGCTTGATCTCGGGTTGGTGGACTTCCCGCCCGAGCTCCGCATCCACGGGCGCCCGAACGCGGTACACAACCAACTTCGTGAAATCGAGAAATCAAAGGGAGATTACGTGCTAGTTTGCACGGGGCACCAGGGGGAGCCGACATCTGTGCTCTCGCGCATCGCAAATGGACAGCTTCCGTTCAAGGTCAGACGGGGCGATGAGGTGATCTTTTCCGCGAGCGTCATCCCGAACCCGATTAATGAATCCAATCGCGAGCTCCTGGAGACCAAGCTCCGTGCCCAGGGAGCCGGCATCCACCGCGATGTCCATGTATCGGGCCACG
>JAUWBN010000001.1 GCA_030601675.1 Hadesarchaea archaeon
CGGACATCGGTGTGTCCTCACCCAGAGCGGTTTCTCGACCATCTCGCCGCATCCAGAACACCTGCTCGTCGTCCCTCTCGGCTCGACTCTCACGACCCACCCACCAGCTCGCTCGGCCTTGTAGGTGAGCATGAAGAGGAACTTCGACCAAGCGGAGTCGGCTATATTTTTGCCGTTGTGCGTCGACTCCATCATCTCCTTCACCGCCAGATCCTCGACCGCGATGAGGTCGTGGTGATTGACATAGCAGCGCGAGAGCTTGTGGAGGAAGTCGAGGCGCTGGTTGCGAATCCGCTCGTGCGTCCGCGCCAGCCTGACGCGCTGCTTCGCCCGATTCCTCGATCCCTTCTTCTTGCGAGAAAGTCTGCGCTGCTCCTGTTTCAGCTTCCATTCGGACTTGACGATGTTGTGCGGGTGCCCGACGAGGTTGCCGTTGGTGTCGGCGATGTAGTGTTCGATGCCGAGGTCGATGCCGACGGGCTTGGATAATTTCTCGGCTTTTTGCAACTCCTCGACCTCGACGCTGAAGCAGGCGAACCACTTCCCCGAGCGCTCCCGCTTGATGCGAACCTGCTTGATCTCGCCGTCCAGCTCGCGGTGTAGCACGATCGGGATCGCACCCACCTTCGACAGCCACAGCTCCCTGCGCCTCCCGCGCCCCTCGGTGATCTCGAAGCCCGACTGGTTGTAGGCGAACGACTTGAACCAGCCCCGCCCCTTGAACCGGAGCCTCCCGACCCTGCGGCCGTTGCGCTTCAGCTCGGCGAGGGAGCGGAGGTTAGAGTAGAGCTGGTGGAGAACCATCTGGAGAACCTTCGAGTGAACCTGTTTTAGATGAGGGCGCTCCCGCTTCAGCCCTGGTAGCGTCGCCTGAAGCTTGCGCCGACTGAGCGTCCTGCCTTTCTCCTTCTGGTTCAGTCGCTCCAAGAAATGGTTGTAGAGCCATCTGCACGAGTCGAGAGTGGCAAGCAACTTCTGCTCCCGCGCCCGCGACGGGTAGACCCTGTATCGGTAGGTCAGTTGCATCAATATTTACTATTATCCAAATCACCCATACTTTGCGGGGAGAGAGGTCACCGAAAGTATTGGGCGGCTTTCATCCCCTCCCTGAAGGAAGGGGACTTCCCGCCGCCAAAGTTAAAGAGCCTATTAAACATAGCATAGCGAGGTGGCCAAATGGCAAAAATCCCAGTCGCGGTCCTAGGTGCCACGGGCACGGTGGGGCAGCACTTCGTCAAGCTGCTCCTAGACCACCCCTGGTTCGAGCTGGCTGCCCTAACGGCTAGCGAACGCTCCGCCGGCAAGCGCTACGGGGATGCGGCAAAGTGGTACCTCAGCGAGGAGGTCCCCAAGCAGGTTGCAGACGTCGAGGTCAGGCTGACGGAACCGAGGGCGGTCGAGGATGCCAAGCTCCTGTTCTCAGCCATGCCCGCCGAGGAAGCCGCGAAAATCGAACCAGCTTGCGCAGAAGTCGGGTTCATCCTGAGCTCGAACTCCAGCAATTCCCGCATGGACCCAGATGTCCCCCTGATAATTCCTGAGGTCAACCCGGACCACCTGAAACTCATCGACGTCCAGAGAGAACAGCGGGGCTGGAGCGGCTACATCGTGAAGAACCCCAACTGCACCACAATTGTGTTCGTACTCCCGCTCAAACCCTTGTTGGACGCCTTCGGAATCAACAGCGTGCTGGTGGCGTCGATGCAAGCCCTCTCGGGCGCGGGGTACGCGGGCGTCCCATCGATGGCGATCGAGGACAACGTCATCCCGTTCATCGCAAAAGAGGAGGGCAAGACAGAGGACGAGCCGCTGAAGCTGCTTGGCAAGCTGAGCGGCAAGGGCATCAAGCAAGCGCCGATCCGCATTAGTGCGAGCTGCCACCGGGTACCCGTGCTCGACGGCCATACCACGGCGGTTTTCGTCGAACTCGGGAAGCAAGCCAGCCCGGAAGAGGTGGCTGAAGTGCTCAAGAAATTTAAATCCAAACCTCAAAAACTCAAGCTACCATCCGCGCCTGAGCAGCCCGTGATAGTTTCACCTGAGGAGGACATGCCCCAGCCCCGATACGCTAGACACGCGGGCTCGGTTCCGGGCATGGCGGTGGTCGTCGGGCGCATGCGAAAGGACCCAGCGCTCAAGAACGGCATCAAGTTCGTCGCCTGCGGGCACAACGTGATCCGGGGCGCAGCCGGAGCCGCGGTGCTCAACGCTGAGCTGCTTAAGGCAGAAGGCTACCTGAAATAAAAGCTGAGATAGTAGCGGGGGTCGGATTTTTAGAGAAAGGGGTTTTACCCCGTCCTCTCTTGAACCGACGACCTCTGGGTTATGAGCCCAGCGGGCAATCTGGTCGGATTTTACCGATCTCCATGCTGCCGTGGAGGCAGAGTACTTCCCTACTGCTGCTCTACCCCGCTGCTGGTAGCTTCCCCGCTACCAATAGGTTTCTGCTCGGCTGGCTTTAAGAGTTTGCGCAGCGTACCCCCCAGCACGGCTCCCATACCGACCAGCAGGGAGTAATTCACTATATAGAAAATAATATTGACGAAAAGGATTCCAAATACCTCCATTTGAGTTACCGAATACCCAAGGAGAAATACATCAGGGGTCCAAGTGAGGAAATAAGCAACAGAAATAAGCCCGACAGCGAGCAGAAAAAGAAAACCGGTCATACAACCGATGCGTAGGTGTGTGGTCCACCTAGGGGTCTCTCTGGCAAACAAATACCCTGCTATACCACCAGCTGCCAAAACGCCAATGAAGTCGGCCCCAACTAATAAGAGGAAAAACCCCATAGCGAACCCCAGCAGGACGGGCTTCAAATAATGCGCTCTAGCAATCCCCCGAGAGATAAAAAACATCAGCACCCCAACCAAGGCCAAGAGGATAACAGCGTAGACGCCGAAAACCAGCGGCTTATCGAGGGTGTTCACATACAGGCGGGAGGACTCGGATGCCTCGTAATAGTTGTCGCCAAGGAACCGAGCCCTGTAAAAGGATATCCCCGGGCTGGGAGCGTCGAGCTGCAAGGTGAAATACCCATTTTCTGCTGTAGTGGCCGAGCTTACTTCAACATCGTTATCCAAGAGGAGATTGTAGAGGATTAGGTTCTCTCCTGGTAAGTTTCCCTCGGTCGTCCCCAGGTACCCGCTGAAAGTCACGGTTTCTCCTGTAGCTGGCTCGGTAATATCAACCTCAAAGCTCAAGGACACAGACCATTTCTCCACCAGAGGTCCATTATCCGTACCAGTTGCTGCGTTTTCTCCGGTATGCGTTTTAACGTAACAGTAAAAGCTATGGGGGCCAACGTTTCCCCTCGTCGTTGTCCAAATATACTGGTATACTTTGCCATCCGTGACATCGTTGTCCGTCGGGTCTTTTTCCACCATGTTCTCCGGACTTCCGTTGATGTAGACCTTAGGGTACCCCACCGCGGGCATGTTGTTTTCATTATCCGTGTAGGTGACCTCATAAGCGAAAATTGAACCCCACGGCCCATTTTTAGGAGATACCTGAGCCCCTTCAAGCGTCGGACTGTCGGAGGCACCTGCGTCCGCGCTGGCGACCGCAAAGGAGGAAAGATGGACTAGGCCTATAACTATCAGACCGAGCAGCGCTAACCTGAAAGTGAGCTTGTTCATCGTCCCACCATAAGCCTCGGGAATTAATAAACAAACGCCTCGAGGCAGCAATGCTTATTTAAAATAACAGCTCCTAGGGTTGAAAAAGAAGGCAAGGGTAGAGAGATGGTAAAGGAAAAAATGTACGGTTGGAGAGGGACTGTTCTCAGAGTAGATTTGACGAGAGGAAAGATCACAAAGCAACCGTTGGACAAAGAGGTGGCAGCGAAATTCATAGGTGGCAGGGGCCTGAATGCAAAAGTCCTCTTCGACGAGGTGAAAGCGGGAATTGATCCATTGGGGCCGGAAAATATCCTGTGCCTCTCCTCGGGCCCCTTAACCGGCACCTCAGTGAGCCTATCGAGCAGGATCGAGGTCAGCACCCTCTCACCCTACAGCGGCATCTTGGGGGATGGGAATTCTGGGGGAGATTTCCCAGCATTTCTCAGGCTTGCGGGGTATGATCAACTCATCATAACTGGAAGGGCAAGCAGCCCGAAGTACCTCTGGCTAAACGACGGAAGCG
The DNA here is from genome assembly GCA_030601675.1 of Hadesarchaea archaeon. GTDB lineage: Archaea > Hadarchaeota > Hadarchaeia > Hadarchaeales > Hadarchaeaceae > DG-33. The sequence continues at coordinate 4,144 of JAUWBN010000001.1, forward strand.
CCGAGCTGAAGGACGCCTCAGGCCTCTGGGGCAGGACGACGTGGGAGACCACAGACATACTGCGGGAGGAGCTGGGCAAGGATGTCAAGGTCGCGAGCATCGGCCAAGGTGGAGAAAACTTAGTCAGGTTTGCATGCATGGTCTTCGATAGACATTTCACCGCAGCTAGGGGCAGCGGAGCTGTGTGTGGTTCTAAAAACCTGAAGGCGATTGCGGTAAGGGGCAGTGGAAAGGTGGAGCTGGCGAGACCGGATGAGTTCGAGGAACTGGCGCGAGAGGATAGGATGTACTTCCTGAAGGACAAAATCCAGCGGGAAATCCATGAATATGGCACGCACCTCGGCGTGGTCCGCTGGTGGCCGAGCTACAGGTACTTCAAGAAACTCTTAGGCCCAGAGGAGGTCCCGGATGAACTCAAACCGGAGGCGTGGAAGAAGTACGAACTTGAACGGTATGGTTGTCATGGCTGCGTTGTCGCGTGCAGGGATGTTTTTCGAGTCCCAGAGGGCAAGTACAAGGGGGAGATAGGCAAATCCCTCGAGTACGAGACAATCTCCTGCATCGGCATCAATTGTGGTATCCTAGATCCATTAGCAATAATGGAGATGGGTAACCTCGCCGATAAATACGGGATGGACACGATACCGCTCGGCAACGCGATTGCCTTCGCCAAGGAGCTCTACAACAGGAGAATAATAACAAAGGAGGACACCGGTGGGCTTTCCCTTGATTGGGAAAACGCTGACGACCAGATCGAGCTCCTTCACCAAACTGCCTTGAGGGAAGGCTTTGGCAACCTGATAGCCGAGGGGATGTACAGTCTTGCAAAAATCATCGGGAGAGGTGCCATGGACTATTGTTACCACGTCAAGGGGCTCAGCCGCGGTCCACCCCACTATCCCGTGGGAGTTTTCACCCTCTCCCATGCGACTTCGACCAGGGGCGCCGATCACCTCAGGGGGAGAAGCTGGGCATTCGGCGAGAACGACCCTCACCTCTTTCCGGAATGGGTGAAAAAGGGCTTAGTTCCAACAGATCCGGTACCGGCAGTCGTTATTTCTGAGAACGCAGCCACGCTCGCGGATGTGATTGGGCGCTGCAAGGGGAGCGTCAACAACTGGCCCAGCGCCGTGCCGCTGGTGTTCAAGTACCCACTCTGGGATGGTGTGGCGAAGCTGTTAACTGCGGAGACCGGCCTCGATTACGATGCAGCCAAAATCGTGGAGGCCATGGAGCGGATATATGCCCTTGAAAGGGCTTTCCTGGTCAGGCAGGGGATCACGAGAAAGTGCGATCAGCTCGTGCTATGGCCGCATAGGAGGGGAACCCGTGAGGAGAAGGAGGACCTGCAGGAACACGAGAAAATGCTTACGGAGTATTACAAGATGCGCGGTTGGGGCCCTGAAACGGGTATCCCAACGAGGCAGACGTTGGAGCGCTTGGGATTGAAGTACGTGGCCGATGAGATTGAGGCCCATGGCCCATATCTAGAGTGGGACGGTCCACCGCTTTGGCCCCTGAATAAATATCCTCACGGCGGAACGCGCGCTTAGCGTTGCCTAGTCTGCCCCTTTTTCTTTGAGGACGTTCAGAACTCGCTCAGAGGTGAAGGGGGTATCATACAACCTAGTGCCCACCGCGTTGTAGATTGCGTTGGAGATTGCCGGAAGAGGACCATTTATGTTTACTTCGCCCACGGTTTTTGCTCCGTAGGGGCCAGTTGGTTCGTAGCTGGGAACCAAGATGGTTGTGATTTTGGGGATGTCAGGAGCAGAAAATATTTTGTAATCGCCAAAGGATGGGTTCAGTACCCGCCCCTTGTCGTCGAAAAAGAACTCCTCGGTGAGCGCATAACTTATGCCATTCAAGATTGCACCCTCAACTTGTCCCTCAGCCAGTTTCGGGTTGACCGCTGTTCCGCAGTCCACGGCCGCCACGTAGGAGAGCACCTTGACCTGCCCGGTTTCGGTGTCGACCTCGACCTCCGCGAAGTGGGCGGCAAATGATTGAGGAGGCAACCGGCTGAGCTCAGATGCAATTGCCGCAATCTGGAACTGATCCTTGATATATAGTGCACGTTTGACTATCTGGCTGAACTCCACTCGCTTGCCACTTTTGCTCGATATGACGGCCTTGTTCTCGATTCGCAAGTCCTCCTTTGGTTCCCCCAGCATGTCCGCCGCCACATTCAAAATCTGCTCCTTGATTTTTTCAGCCGTTTTGAGAACGGCCATCCCTGATAGGTAGGTGGTGCCTGAGGCATAGGCTCCCTTGTCGAATGGCGTGATGTCGGTGTCGGAGGGATACACGATGACATCCTCTACTGGTATATCAAGAGTTTCGGCGAAGATTTGAGCTAACACTGTATCAGCGCCCGTCCCTAGGTCAGCCGCGCCGATTAGAAGGTTGAACGAGCCATCGTCGTTCATCTTCGCAAAGGCCGACGCCATATCAATCAGGGGGACCGTGCCACCTTGCACCATGCAGGACATACCAACACCATACTTGACCGGGCCTTCGGGCTGGTTCTTGAACCGCTCACGCTTTTCGCGCCATCCAAAAATCTCAGCGCCCCTGTCGATGCACTCGGGCAGCGAGCAGCTCTCAACAATCATCTCAACTCCCTTCCCAGTCTCGCTCAGGGCCTTGAAGATTGGGGAGGTCTCGCCCTTCTTGATCGTGTTCATCTTCCAAAAGTTCACCGGATCCATCCCGATGGTCTCAGCCATCTCGTCCATCATGACCCCCATGGGAAAGGCCGCCTGGGTTACCCCATAGCCCCGGTATGCCCCTCCCGGGATGAGGTTAGTGTAAACAGCATCGGCGATCCATTTGATGTTTTCGCAGTGGAAAAGGGGGAGGGCCTTGGCGCAGGTGTTGTTCATGACCGTCATCGCGTGGGGACCGTAGGCTCCGGCGTTGCTCAGAACCCTGAGCTGGATAGCCGTGAGGGTCCCGTCTTTTCTAACACCAGTCTTGGCCCACATTACCATCGGGTGGCGAACCCGTGCCGAAGTGAATTCCTCCTCCCTGGTGTAGACCAGCCGAACGGGACGCTTGGTTCGCATGGCCAGCATTGCGCAGACATCATCTATGAGCACTTCCTGTTTACCCCCGAACCCGCCCCCGATGCGCGGCTTAATTACACGTATCATCCTCTCAGGGACCTGCAAGCACTGGGCGACGATCCTGCGAACGTGGAAGGGGACCTGTGTGCTTGTGCGAATCACCAGACGTCCGGCGTGGTCGAAGTAGCAGATACAAGTGTGAGGCTCAATGCTGCAGTGCTGTTCGTGGTGGGTCTTGAACTTGTGCTCGATGACGAAATCCGCTTCCTTCATCCCCTGCTCGAAATCCCCCACTTCCAAGTCAATGTGGGCGCAGTGGTTGTGTTTTGGATCGTAAAAGACTGGTATGAGATATTTACAATCTGGCTCGTCGTGGATGACCGGGGCTCCCTCATCCATCGCCTGCTCGGGATCGAAGACCGCTGGCAGGAGTTCGTACTCAACCTTGATCAACTTCAGTGCTTTCTCGGCAATTTCCTCGGTCTCGGCTGCGATGGCTGCTACTCGATCTCCGACGTGCCGAACCTTGTTGTCGAACATTACGATATCATAAGGAGATGGCTCGGGCCAGCTCTGTCCCGCGCTCGTGTGCACCACGCGAGGGACATTCTTATAACAGAGCACTGCGTGGACACCAGGCAGGGCCTCGGTCTTCCCCGTGTCGATGTTTTTGATTCGGGCGTGGGCGTGGGGGCTCCATAGGATTTTGGCGTGCAGCATTCCTTTGAGCTCGATATCGTCTGCGAAGAGAGGCTTTCCTAGCGCGAGCGGGAAGGCGTCCACTTTTGGAACGCTCTTTCCAACAACCTTGAACTCCCTCATTTTCTCCTCCCCCCCATACGCACGGAGGCCAGCTTGATTGCCTCGATTATTTTTATGTATCCAGTGCATCGGCAGAGATTCCCTTCGATCGCCCTCTTGATCTCATCCTCGGTGGGATTCGGGTTCTTGTCGAGGAGGGTCTTGGCCGAGAGGATCATACCAGGGGTGCAAAAGCCGCACTGAACCGCCCCGGTCTCAACGAACGCCTGCTGCAACGGGTGCGGGTTTTCATCAGTTCCAATCCCTTCTATCGTGGTGACCTTTTTTTTATCTACCGTAATTGCAAGTGTCAGGCATGAGAGAACCGGTTCTTCGTCTATGAGCACTGTACAAGCGCCACATTCTCCAGTGCCACAACCATATTTTGTCCCGGTTAGGCCTAAATCTTCCCTTATCACGTTTAAAAGTAATTCATTTGGCTTCACAGTAAGTTTTCTGCTCTTTCCGTTGATTGTGAATTCTATCTCCTTTTTCATCTATCCTCACCTGCCTTCGCTCTACCCAAGGCTTTCATTAATGCACGCTTCACCAAAACTTTGCTAACTTCTATTTTGTAGAAGGGAGATGCGCGGATTGAGGTTGGCCGTGGCTTCAACTCCTTGGATACCTCTCGGGCCGTTTTCTCAATGAGGGGCTCTTCCAATATCTTTCCTTCGAGCAAAGTCTCTGCTCTCTTAGACCTGATTAGGGTAGGTCCTACGCCCCCACCGACTACTACCCTGACCTCTTTACAGGCCCCGTTGTTTTCCAAGGTAACCCGTACAGCAACGTTTAATGTAGCCAAATCGCTGGCGGTTCTACCGATTTTTAGGAACGCTGTTCCCGAACCAGCCGGTGGACTTTTGACATGAACTTCCCTGATTAACTCGTCGCTCTCCAATGCAGTTTTTCTGATGCCCACGAAGAACTCTTCTAAAGGGAGAAATCTTTCCCCACTTTGGCCGACTATCTTCGCCTTGGCATCTAGAGCTACAAGCGCTGGTGGAATGTCTGCGGAGGGAAGTGCATTGCATATGTTGCCTCCGATGGTAGCCATGTTTCTAATTTGAACCGTGCCCATCGCTCGTGCAGCCTCAAAAAGAAGCGGATATTTCTCTTTGATCAATTTAGATTCCTCGATTTCTCGAAAAGTTGTTGTAGCTCCGATTCGAAGGCCCCCTCCATCCTCAATTATGTGGCTTAATTCGGGGATTTTCATGAGGTTCACCAGGTATTTTGGTTTAACTTTTCCTTTTTTCATGTCAACGAGTAAATCTGTCCCTCCAGCGATCAATTTGGTGTCCTTTCCGTGCTTAGCAAGAAAGGTTATCACATCAGAAATCGTTTCAGGCTCGAAGTACTCGAGGTCGTTCAACAATATTTTAGTACTCACATTAATGCACCCCTCTTTCTTAAGGCCTCAAGAACCTTTCCGACGATCTACCCCTCCTCCCACAATAACTCCAACCCAAATATCGTCGCCGTCTTTTAACGCTTTGTCCAAGCGCGCCCACTTGTTGTTGACGAATATCCTAAGATGCTCCAGTTCATTTTTCTTGAATCCGACATTTGCCAACATCGTTCTGACTGTCGCGTCGTCGGGCAGCTCCAGCTCAAAGTTCCTTTCCTCCCGCAAACGTTTCAGGGTAGGCATCAGCTCGATTTTTACGCGAATCGTCATACCGCATCTTCTCGTCAACTTTAGGTAAGTTTTCTGTTTTAAAACATTATGATGGAGGTCTTGGCTGCTTTATCGAGAAACTTTTAGGTCATCTAAATTACTGTTTTAAGGGGGTTGTGCGCTTGGCCGTTCTAACTGTAAAAGATCTAACCGTCAAAATCGCGGGGAAGAAGGTGTTGGACGGAGTCAACCTAGAAGTGCCCGAAGGGAAGACCCACGTTCTACTGGGCCCAAACGGCTCAGGAAAGACCTCTCTGATCATGTCAATTTTGGGCTTTCCGAGCTGCCGTGTCTTATCTGGCAGGATTTGGTTTAACGGCACAGATATCACCGCCATGCCGACAGACGAACGCGCGAGGCTGGGGATTGGGGTGGCGTTCCAAAACCCCCCGCCGATAAAGGGCGTTAGACTGGGCGACGTTTTTCGACATCTTGCAAAAGGGAGAGCCGACGAGATAAAGCTAACCAGAACCACAAACATTCCAATGGAGTTTCTAGAAAGGGATTTGAACGTGGGATTTTCAGGCGGTGAGATCAAGCGGTCAGAAATTTTCCAGTTACTCGCTCAACGGCCAAGCTTTGCGATATTTGATGAGCCAGACTCAGGGGTGGATGTCGAGAACTTGGAGATAATTGGCAAGGCGATCAGCGGGTTTTTGAAGGGGCGTTCAGGCCTCTTGATAACCCACCTCGGCCATATCCTGCGCTACGTGGAGGCGGATGTGGCACACGTGATGTTTTACGGCACGGTTGCTTGTTCAGGAGAGCCGGCCAGAATCTTCAACCTAATAATGAAGCGGGGGTACAAGTGGTGTGAGAAATGCCCAAAGGTAAAAAAGCTACGCCAAAAGCGATAGGAAAACCAGCGGCATTTGGGCCCGACCTTGATATCAGAGCTTTCAGGAGAGAAACCGCTCCTTGGCCGTCCTGTCCGGTTTCTTCCCTGCCGGGAGATATCGCCCAAAGGGCATTGAGCGCTGGCGTGAGGACAGACGAAGTAGATAGGGCTGGCACGTATTTTCAGATAGACCGGTCCGCAGTGTTCAAAGCAATGAGAAAAACATTCGGGGGGAAAGCGGAGATACTAAGCACCAAGGATGCCCTCAAAAAGTATCGCTGGGCGAGGAATTATTGGTGGAAGCTCGTCGACGTCAACACGGACAAGTACACCGCCTTGGCCAAATTGAGGTGGGACTACGGTTATTTTATCCGGGTATTGAAGGACCAAAAAATCACGCTTCCCCTGCAGGCCTGCATGTTCATCTCCAAGGAAAATTTCAACCAGAATGTTCATAATGTGATAATTGCTGAGCCAGGTTCGGAGGCCCAGATAATAACCGGCTGCACGGTCCATCCAAACGTCCAAAGCGGTCTACACGTCGGAATTTCGGAATTCTACGTGAAGAAAGACGCGAAGCTCACTTTCACAATGATTCACAACTGGGCTCAAAATTTCCATGTCCGTCCCCGAAGTGCGGCTCTCTTGGAAGACGGCGCGACGTTCGTAAGCAATTACGTTTGCATGAAATCTGTGAAGAGCCTCCAGATGTATCCGGTTGCTTATTGCAAGGGAGCAAACTCGAGGATCAGTTTCAACACTATCCTGCACGGGGCCAAAAATTCGTGTTTAGATGTTGGCTCGAAAGTGGTTCTTCAAGGCAAGGGGAGCAGAGGGGAGGTCATCACTCGAGCTATCGCCACGGAAAACGCGCAGATAAAGGCCCGCGGGCTCTTGGTCGGGGAGCACGAAGACTCACGAGCGCACCTCGAGTGCAGGGGACTTCTGCTATCCGATGAGGCTTCCATCCACGCGATTCCTGAGCTGGTTGGGAAGGTGGAGGGAACCGAGCTTTCGCATGAAGCTGCGGTCGGCAAGATAGCGGAGGAGCAAATCCAGTATTTGATGGCTAGGGGTTTCTCGGAATCTGAGGCCGAGGCGCTGATCATCCGGGGGTTCATGAATGTTGACATCTTTGGCCTCCCCGATGCTCTAAAAGAAGAGATCAAGAAAATGGTCGACGCATCCATTGCTGGAGCTCTTTAAGACCATTTTTGGTGCCGCGGTGTTAGAGCCGGGGGCCGGATTTGAACCGGCAAAAAGCGGATCTGCAGTCCGCCGCCTTTCCAGGTTGGGCCACCCCGGCACATCTTTCTTTTATTGAAACATCGATAAAACATCTGTGGTTTAAGTGAAAGGGCGAGTCGTTTGTCTAGTTTCAGGGGGGATCGACTCACCGGTAGCCTGCGCCTTGGTTGCTCAAAAGTTAGATGTTATACCGCTTTACCTCTGCGTTTACCCCTACACGAGCGAGGAAGCTTTCACGCTCACGATAAACACCTTGGGGAAACTCAAGAAGGTGACGGGGTTTAAGAAAGCCATCGTCTGCCCATGGAGCAAAATTTTGGACGCGATCACTCACCGACTCAAATACAGGGAGTACACGTGCCTGATTTGTAGGAGATACATGCTTCAGGCTGCTGAACTCATCTGCGAGCTGGAAGGAGGGAGCGGCATCGTAACGGGTGAGTCGCTTGGGCAAAAGGCCTCACAGACCCTAAGCAACCTAGCGGCGATTTCAAGGGGGATGGGGGTACCGATCCTGCGCCCGCTACTGGGATTCGACAAGCTCGAAATCGAAAGACTCTCGAAGAAGCTTGGGCTCTGGCAAGCGCGCCATGCGGGTGGGTGCAGCGTGTTTCCAAAACGGCCACGAACTAGGGCAAAAGCGAGTGAAATCGATGAACTCCTCGGACAGCTTGACATTGCTGGGTTAGTGGAAAAATGCGTCAAGGAGCTCGTAGAGGTTCGAACATTTAAGAACCCCCAAGCTCTCTTTAAAGAGTTCAGGAGCGTTTGAGAACTTCTAGCGCCACTTCCGCAGCTCGTCTTCCCGAGAGTAGCATTCCCCCAAAAATTGGGCCCATGCGCGGTGAACCAAAGACCGTGTTTGCCGCCATGCCGGTCACGATTAGGCCCGGGTAGATTTCACGCGTGTTGTTCAAAATCTCGGTTTCTCCGACCTCTGCCCACATCGGTTTTTCACCCACCACGCCGCCCGTGCTCGTCGGAAACTTGGCGTTGGGCACCTTTCGCTGTACGACGCGTGCTATCGCCGCATCGTGCCCCGTAGCATCGATAACGATTTTCGCACTTATCCCAACGGGGTCAACGTGCAGGCCTGCCAGCTCAACAGCTTTCCAATTGACTACAACGCCTGACACACGATCCTCCTTACGTATCATCACGTCTTCCACCGTGAGCCCAATCATCACGCGTGCCCCAGCATCGGTGGCGGCGGCGGTACACTTGGACACCGCCTCAACCGAATCGGCCGTGTAATAGCCGGCCTCCGTAGGCTCGAGCTTGACCCCGACCTCTTCCAGCATCCCCTTCGCGGCTTCCTGGATTACCACGCGGGGAAAGAGGATGCCTCCCCCCCACATGCCGCCGCCAACGTGGAGATTTCGCTCAAATACCGCGACCTTAGCACCCCCCTTTGCCAAGTAGCGGGCAGCGGTTATACCCGAGGCTCCAGCTCCGGCAATCGCGACATCTAGCTCCGTAACGTCCGCAAAATCGCGCATGAATCGTTTTAGGATGGCAGCCGTGATCTTCGTGTCCTCGATCCCGCCCATATCTGCACCCCAAATCATTCTCACGCAGGCTTATAAACCCCAAATGAGTGTTAGGGAAGGTTAGCTCCCCCAGCACGATAGCCCCGGGGGTCAACTTCCACGAATTCGTAACCAAAACCCTTTAATGCCTCCACGATTTCATTTTCGAGCTCCCGGGCGCGGGGCAGTTCCTCCTTGCCCACCTCAACCCTCGCTAACTCGCCGTGATCGCGGACTCGTACGACGCTGAACCCCAGCGAGCGGATGAATTCTTCGCCCCTTGCGATGCGCTCGAGCTTCTTGGGAGATATCTCCTGCCCGAACGGCACCCTCGAAGCGAGACATGGGTTGGCCGGTTTATCGGCATTTGGCAGGCCATAATTTACCGCCAACTCACGGACCTCTTCCTTCGTCAGACCTGCCTCCGCAAGCGGGCTCACCACCCCAAACTCGCGGAGGGCGCGGATGCCCGGCCTGTAATCGGAGAAATCGTCGAAATTAGTCCCATCAAAAATTTTCTCGAAACCGAACTCCCTGCGGACTCCATCCAATCTTCGGAGCAACTCACATTTACAGTAGTAGCATCGCTCTGGCGGGTTTGCGGCGAAGTTTGGGTCCTCGAGTTCATTCGTGACGATGGTAATGTGCTTGATGCCGGTGTGCTCGGCAGCTTTCTTGGCCCACTCAACCTCCCCGGGTGGGTATGTCTGGGAGATAGCGGTGACCGCAACGGCTCGCTCGCCCAACACTTCGTGGGCAACCGCGCAGACGAGCGAGGAGTCGACCCCGCCCGAAAAGGCGATGACCGCGCTCTCGCAGCCTCGGATAATCGATTTGAGATGCTGGAGTTTCTCGTCGAGTGACATAGCTTGTTACCTTGGTGGTGGGCCCGCGGGGATTCGAACCCCGGACCTCCCGGTTATCAGCCGAGCGCTCCAGCCAAGCTGAGCTACGGGCCCCATTAAGGACTTGGCCGCGTTGCTTAAATTTCTTCTGAGAAAATTAAGAAAGCTATCGCTAACCAACAAGAACAGCCCCAGAACCTGTCCATCTAATATCGCGGTGGACCTCTTCTCTCCGATCGGTGCTTCTGGAAGCAATCCCTGCAATAAACAGGTCTGCCCTCGGTCGGCTTGAAGGGAACCTCGCACTCCTTGCCACAGTCGGAGCATGTCACCTTGAACATCTCGCGAGGACCGAAGTCTCTTCTGCCGCCGCCGAATCTTCCGCCGTATGCCATTTTTCTAACACTCCTTTTTTTCTCGGACACAACCCGAAGAAACGTCCTGAACTGTTTCTCTGACAAGCTTTTCCTTAGAAAAGCCCGTTGTGTCCTTATTTCAGTGAGTGGGGCGATTTAAATATTGCACGGTTTAGCGGATTTACTCGGCTTCTCTTGTTCTTCGTGTTGGGGCTCAAGTTGTTCAAGTGGGAAGAGTAGTTTTAAGCTCGACGCCGAAAAATAACTTGGGGGCCGGTGGCGAAGTGGTATCGCGCTCGCTTCGCAAGCGAGAGGGCGCGGGTTCGAGTCCCGCCCGGTCCACCACTCAAAAAGGAGGCTGGAAATGCAAGCAATCGTGTACATCCGTACTGACCCGGGAAAGGCACTGGCACTCTTGGATGAGGTCAAAAAGCTCCCAGGAGTCAAATTTGCCGCTGCGACCGCGGGAAGATTCGATATCGTGGCGCGAATCGAGGCCGCAGACCTGAAGGCGCTTGGTGATGCCGTCGTGAGCAAGATCCAAGGTATCTCTGGGATCAGGTACACGGAGACCTCGCTTATCGTCGCTTAAGCGAGTTTTATGAAGGGCAAGGGTCAAGGCTCGGGGGGTCAGCTTGGCGGCCCTAACTCAAAAAACTAGATCGGTCCCGCCAGGAGCACGCTAAAAAGTTAACCCTACTTTGTTTGGACAGGTTTATTTTTCCCACCGCAAATGAAAATTGGCGATCCTGTGGTCGAACTCGTATTTCTGGGGTGCGGTGGGGGACGCTACCAGACCGTCGACCAGCACTTCAAGACCGGGGGCTTCCGCTTGCACGCGGGGGCCAAAATACACGTTGACCCCGGGCCCGGAGCTCTCTTGCTTTCCCACCAGCACAATCTAGACCCGCTCGCCCTTGACTGCGTCGTGGCCACCCACTGCCATCCCGACCACTACTGTGACGCCGAAGTGCTGATTGAAGCCATGACTCAACACATGACCCGCAAGCGAGGCGTCCTTATAGGGAGCGAAAGCGTCCTCAAAGGTGCGGGAAAATTTGGCCCCGCGATCTCTCGCTTTCACCAGGGGAGGCCGGAGAAGGTCGTCCGTCTTCGAGCTGGCGAAAGTTATGAGCTCGGTGACCTAAAGCTCGAGGCGACACCGACCCAACATGGCGACCCCACGGCGTTTGGGCTGAAGATTCACTCGCAAGAGGGCACCATAGGCTACACCAACGATACGCAGTACTTTGATGAACTCGCTAAGCACTTCAAGGGCAGCCGGGTTCTAATAGCGAATGTCACGCGCCCGCTGGCGATGCGAATCCCGTGGCACCTCTGCTCCGACGACCTCATCGCACTCCTGAAGCAGGTAAAACCAGAACTCGCGGTGATGGTCCACATGGGTATGCTTTTCTTAAAACATCCACCCGAGAAGGAGGCGACGCGGATTAATGCTGCAACCGATGTAAAAACGGTGCCGGGCTACGCCGGACTACGTGTTGACCTTGACAAAGAAGTGAAATTCAAGCGCCCTGCCAAGCAGCCTAGTTTGGAAGCTTTTGTGCAATTGCCTCCAGAGCGCATCGTTGGGGCGGAATAGCCGAATTGCTTTATATCGTTCGACTTAGATTTTGATGAGGCTGTCGAGAAAAGCCAAAGGAGAGTATCAAGTGGAAGTGTCAAAGGACTACGACCCGCTCAAAATCGAACCTAGGTGGCAGAAGCGATGGGAAGAGTTAAGCGTCTATCGTTTTGATCGTAAGGATAAAACAAAACCAACCTATGTTATCGACACCCCTCCGCCGTACCCCAGCGGAGAGTTCCACATGGGCACCGCCCTGAACTGGACCTATTTCGATATCGTCGCCCGCTACAAGCGAATGCGCGGCTTCAACGTGCTCTTCCCGCAGGGCTGGGACTGTCACGGTTTGCCGACCGAGGTTCAAGTCGAAAAGCGCTACGGAATCCGCAAGGGCGATCTCCCGCCCGAAAAATTCCGCGAACGCTGCATCAAGCTGACCGAGGAGAACATCGCCCACATGCGGGAGGAGATGGACTCGCTTGGCTTTTCAATCGACTGGTCCACCGAGTACCGGACGATGGACCCAGATTACTACAGGCGAACCCAGCTATCCTTCGTGCAACTCTACAAGCGTGGTTTGATCTATCGGGGTGAGCACCCTGTCAACTGGTGCCCGCGATGCGAAACCGCGATCGCCGATGCCGAAGTCGAATACGAAGATCGGGAGGCGACGATAAGCTACATCAAGTTCAAGCTCCACGACGAGGACGGGTACCTTACCATCGCCACCACCCGACCCGAGTATCTCCCCGCATGCGTGGTCGTGGCGGTTTACCCCGGGGACAAGCGCTACAAGAAGCATGTTGGAAAAAAGCTCGAGGTGCCCCCGCTCGGCCAAGTCGTCGGGCTCATCGAGGATCACGAGGTCGACCCCGAGTTCGGCACGGGAGTGGTGATGGTCTGCACCTTCGGCGATAAAACCGATGTGCGCTGGGTGAAGCGCCACAAGCTTCCCGTGGTCAAGCTCATCGATGAAAAAGGGAACATGAGCGAGGCGGCCGGCAAATACGCTGGGCTGACGCTCGAGGAATGCAAGCGCGCGATCGTCGGTGACCTCCGCAAGGCAGGCCTGCTCGCGAAGCAGGAGAAGCTGGCTCAAAGCGTCGGGGCGTGCTGGCGATGTGAGACTCCCGTCGAGATCCTGACGAAGCCGCAGTGGTTCATGCGCGTGCTAGATTTGAAGGACAAGGTGATCGAGGGCGCAAAGCGGGTTCGTTGGGTTCCCGAGCACATGCGGCAGAGGTTGATCGACTGGGCCGAATCGATGGACTGGGACTGGGTGATCTCGAGGCAACGTATCTTCGCGACCCCGATTCCGGCTTGGTACTGCACGGGCTGCAGGGAGCCTGTCGTCGCCGAGGAGAGACAGCTGCCCGTGAGCCCCGCTAAGGATAAACCACCTGTCAAGCGATGCCCGAAGTGCGGCGGCGAAAGCTTCGAACCCGAGCGAGATGTGCTCGACACCTGGATGGATAGCTCGATAACGATCGCTGTCCACGCCGGCTGGCCCGAGCTCGATCGACGCCTTTTCCCAGCGGACCTCCAGCCCAATGGGACCGACATCATCCGCACATGGGACTACTACCTGCTAGTTCGACACCTAGCGCTGCTGGGCGAGGTCCCCTATCGCACGGTGCTCGTCAACGGCATGGTCTTTGGTGAGGACGGGCGAAAAATGTCGAAGTCGCTCGGCAACTATGTCGACACGACCATGGCGCGGGGTAAGTACGGTACCGATGCCCTCCGTCAGTGGGCGGCGATAGGTGCCTCCACGGGTTCTGACATCCCCTTCAACTGGAAGGACGTCGACTTCGGCCACCGGTTCATGCGCAAGTTCTGGAACGCCGCGCGTTTCGCCGGACCCCACCTGAACGCGAAAATTGCGGGGCTCGGCCCGAAGAAGCTCAAGTTCAGGCCCGTCGACCGCTGGATCCTGAGCCGCCTCAACCGCCTCATCGAGCAGACCACGGGCTGGCTCGAGGACTTCCAATTCAACCGCGCGCTGGGTGCAATCCAGACCTTCGTGTGGCACGAGCTCTGCGACATGTACATCGAGGAAGTCAAGCACCGCCTCTACGGCGACGATCCAACCGCCGACGCCGCACGCTACGCGCTTTACCACGTTATGCTGACCGCCGCCAAATTGCTCGCCCCCTTCACGCCGCACTTCTCCGAGGAGATTTACCAGACCCACTTCGCCAGGGATTTCCCCTACCCAAGCGTTCACGTCTCAAGCTGGCCCGAGGTAAACAAGAAGTTTATAGATGAATCAGCCGAGCGATCCGGTGAACTCACGAACCTGATCGTGGGCGCCCTCCGGCAGTTCAAGTCCGAGCGCAAGATGGCGCTGAGTAGGGAGCTCCCATCGGTCGAGATCTATGCTTCTAGTAGGGATGTGGCAAAGCGGCTCAAGGAGGTGGGGGACGACATCGCCGGCACCATGCGCGTGGGCAAGCTCAAGATCAAAGTCGGCAAGCCGAAGCTGGCCGAACGCGTGCTCGCGATCGAACCCGAACTGGCAAAGCTGGGGCCGCGCCTACGCGCAGACGTGAAGCTAATCGTGCAAGCCTTGCGCAAGGCGAAACCAGAGGATCTCGCGAAGCGGCTGGCCAAGGGGAAAATCAAGCTCCGCGCGGGTGGAAAGCGATTCGAACTCACACCCGAAGATGTGAGGGTGATAAAAGAAACCGCGAGCGCCGAGCGTAAAGTCGGAGTCATCGACATCCAAGAGCCCGCTCTAACCATTCTGATCGTGTCTTCGTGAGGCGAGCCTACCTATATGTAAGATGAAACTATGATCGACACGAAGAGCGCGATGATGAGTATCATCATGATTAACCTACTACGTGCTACGCGCTTCTGTTGTTTCTTGAAGATGTCCTCGCACGAGGGTGAGCAGAAAAATTTATCGGGCTCAATCGCCTTCCCGCAAACAATGCAATGTTTATGATCATCGACCATCTTATCATCCTGGCACAATCGTAGTGCCACTATGCTTCGCTCCCCTTAAAATCTCTTGTAAGCGTTTGATCTCGTGCCTCCCCAGCACAAGCGTTCGGATACCCGTCCGCTGGATGAGCTTCGCGGCCACGGGGTCGATAACTATGCTGACCCCCGGTTCCATTTTTTTGACCGCCACCAACTTCATGAGATTCTGCACGGTCATCGTCTCGAGCTTCTTCGCTCTCGGGTCAAGTTTAGGGTCAGCTGTGTAGACCCCACCCACATCCATGAAGAAAACCAAAAGTTCGGACTTGCTCGAGCTGGCCAACATCGCGGCGACCGCATCGGTGGTCTGGCCTGGCATTGTGCCGCCCATCACGGGCACCTTGCCCTTGAGCATCGCCCTGATAGCCGCTTCAAATGTGGTAAAGGGTTCCCGCTCCGCGAGATCGCCGAGGGCGGCAATCAGCAGGCGGGCGTTCAGGCGCGTGACATCTATGCCTATGAGGTCGCAGTGGGTGCTTGAGGCCTTCAGTTTTCGTGCCACTTGGATGTACTTGCGCGAGGGCCTTCCCCCGCCAGTGACGACGAGGATCTCATGCTTTCGCGACTTTAGCGCACGGAGCGCCTGAGCTATCTCTCGAATGCAGCCCACGTCCGGCTCATCCGGTGCCAAGATCGAGCCGCCAAAGCAAAGCGTCACTCGCATCCCATCGCCAAAATAAGTTCGGCGTCATGTTATTAACTCTCGCGGTCGAAATCTATGATGGCGATGCAAATGCCCATCGATACCAAGACGCGTTACCAATTCAGGCGGATGCTCGAAGATCTGGCTGGCAAGCGCGGCCGAGGGACCGAGCTCATCTCGGTCTACATCTCCCCAGATTTCGAGCTCACCAAGGTCATCCAACAGCTCCGGGATGAGCAGGGGACGGCAAGCAACATAAAATCGAAGACGACCCGAAAGAACGTGATAAGCGCCCTCGAGCGGATCATCCAGTTCCTGCGCACCTACGCCGACACCCGCAGGCGCCCCCCCTCGAACGGGATGGCCATATTTTGCGGGAACGTGGCTGGGCGTGAGGACATCGCGGACATCCAGCTCTACTGGGTCGAGCCCCCCGAGCCGATAACCATTCGCATGTACCGCTGCGACCAAGAGTTCGTGCTCGAGCCGCTGCAGGATATGCTTCAGGTTAGGGAGACCGTGGGGGTGCTCGTCATGGATCGGCGAGAGGCGACGCTCGCGACACTGCGGGGCAAACATGTCGAGATCGTGAGGAGGTTGACCTCCGGCGTCCCAGGGAAACACGGCAAGGGAGGGCAGTCTGCACGGCGGTTCGAGCGGTCGATAGAGATCGCCGCTCATGAATACGCGAAGCGCGTCGCCGAAGCCGCCAACGAGATATTTTCGCATATCCCCGACCTGCGGGCGATCCTAGTCGGTGGCCCAGGGCCGACGAAGGACGAATTTTTGAAGAGTGAATTGTTGCACGAGGTGGTCAAGCGTAAAATCGCCGGGGTGCTCGATACCGGCTACACCGACGAACAGGGGGTAAAGGAAGTGGTCAACAAATCGGGTGAGGTTCTCGCCGATCTCGATATCCTGAAGGAAAAATCACTGGTGCAGCGCTTCATGGAGGAGCTCGTCGCGGGCAAGGGGTTGGTCGCATACGGCGAGCGGGAGATCAGACAATTCCTCGAGCTGGGGGCGGTGAAGCTGCTCCTGATTTCAGAGGACCTGCGGAGGAGCCGTGCGCTCGCGCGATGCCAAGCCTGCGGGCACGAGCTGCGGGAAACCGTTGACGATATCAAAACTTACCAGAGGGAGCTGGCGGGGCGAGCCTGTCCCAGCTGCGGCGAGACCAGGCTGGTGCTCCTGGAGAGCAAGGATGTAGTGCAGGAATTGCTCGAGCTGTCGGAGCGGTTCGGCGCGGGGGTGGAGTTCATCTCGACCGAAACCGAGGAGGGCAAGCAGCTTCGCGTGGCTTTCAAGGGCTTGGGGGCTATTTTGAGGTTCAGGCCAGCTGCGTGATTTAATTGATTTTTGGCCCACAATCCCTCGAATGACCTTTAGGCCCTGTTCAACTGCGTCACCAGAAAACCCAGCAAATTATCGCGATTTTCATGGTTGAGGGTATATTTTTACCCCGTAAGCGATAAGAGGATATATGTGAACCCCACGACGGGGAGATTGCCCGAGGGGGAATGCAAAAAAGGAGGCTAAAAATGAGTCCAAAGCTTATAGCATCGGCCTTAGTGTGTTTGCTGCTTACGTTTACACTCTCAGCGATGGCGGTGGGTGCTGTCTCGTCCTCCGGAACCATAATAAATGTCCCCAAGGATTACCCGACGATTCAAGCCGCCATAGACGCGGCCTCGGCGGGCGACACGGTCTTGGTTGCGCCAGGGACGTACTACGAGAGCATTCAAATGAAGTCTGGGGTGACCATCAAGGGTTCGGGGGCAGACGTTACGATAATCCACGGCGACGGGAGTTGGTTTAAGTATCCAGATTGGGCATATACAGTTCTTGGGGCAAACGATAGCACCATCACGGGATTCACCATCACCGGAAGCATTTATGGCATCATCTGCTACAACTCCTCCCCGACGATTACCAACAACGTGATCACCTGCAACAGGTGGCATGGCATCTTTAACGCCCAGTCCTCCCCGACGATTACCAACAACGTGATCACCGGCAATGGGTCGCGGGGCATCTGGAGCAGAAACTCCTCCCCGACGATTACCAACAACATAATCACCGGCAACGTCTATAGCATCTTCAACTACAACTCCTCCCCGACGATTACCTACAATGACATATGGGGCAACGGGTTCAATAGCATCTCCAACTACCGCACCTCCCCGATAATAGCAAATAATATATCCGCCGATCCGCTGTTCGTGGATCCCGCAAATGGCGACTACCGCCTACAGACAGGCTCGCCATCTATTGACGCTGGAACGAATGACGCACCCGGCCTACCGGAGACCGACTCCGATGGCAACCCCAGAATAGTTGATGGTGATGGCGACGGGGTAGCAATCGTCGACATGGGCGCATTTGAGTATCCCGGCGCAGTCCCACCGGGCTGGAGCGAAGGAAGGAAGACCGGCTGGAATGGCAATATGCCCCCAGGATTGGACAAGCAGGATAAAACACCCCAAGGTTTCGACCAAGGCAGGAAGGAAGGCTGGCAGAGATAGTACAACCGCATCCCAAGCCCGGTTGTGGAAAAGTCGGTGTTACTTAGGTTACCGGGACGAGGGTTGTGGGGCCTTAACCCCCTTCCCTCTTGTTATTTTTTACGTGCCGAATTTCCAAGACCGCAAGTACCCCAGTTGCTCGCGGGTGAGTTTCTCCAGCCCTACGCCGAGCGACTTCAGCTTAAGCTTGGCCACCCTCCGATCGATCTCGGCCGGCACGTCGTGGACCTTTGGTTCCAGTTCCTTGCCGTGCTCCGCGAGGTACCCAACGCTTAGGGCCTGCAACGCGAAGCTCATGTCCATTATCTCCATTGGGTGCCCGAGCGAGCGTTTGCCTGCGAGGTTGACGAGGCGTCCTTCAGCGAGTAGGTAAAGTCGCCTTCCATCCCTGAGCTGAAACTCCGCAACATCTTCCAACACTTCACGCCTCTTTATGGCGAGCTTCCTGAGCGCGGGAATGTCGATCTCGACGTTGAAGTGCCCCGCGTTGCACAGGATTGCCCCATCGCGCATCCGCCGCATGTGCTCCTTCCGAATGACGCCGATGTTGCCGGTTGTGGTTATGAAGATGTCACCGACGCGCGCAGCCTCCGCCATCCGTGCAACCCTGAATCCGTCCATCGTCGCCTCGAGCGCCTTGATCGGGTCGGTTTCGACGACGGTCACGATCGCGCCCAGCCCCTTCGCGCGCGAGGCCATGCCGCGCCCCACGAAACCGTAACCCACCACCACGATCTGTTTGCCGGCGATCAGCGTGTTCGTGGTCGCCATGATCCCCTGAAGGGTCGACTCGGCTGTCCCAAAGCGATTATCGAACAGACGCTTTGCGGGCGAGTCGTTCACAGCGATTACCGGGAACTTCAACGCACCGTCGGCCGCCATCATTCGCAGTCGGTTCACCCCAGTGGTCGTTTCCTCGCACGCCCCCCGACTCTTCTGAATTCTTTCGGGGCGCTTGGCATGGGTCGTCGAGATGAGGTCCGCGCCATCATCGATTAGGATATCCGGACGGTGATCGAGGACGCGATGGAGGTTCGCGTAGTAGTCCTTCTCGCTCTGCCCGCGCCACGCGTACACGTTTATGCCATCCTTCATGAGGGCAGCGACCACCTCATCACGCGTCGAGAGGGGGTTGCATCCTGCCAGAGCAACTTCTGCCCCTCCCGCGACCAAAGTTCGAACAAGAGCGGCAGTTTTCGCCTCAAGGTGCAACGAAGCCCCAACTCTCAGTCCTTTTAGCGGCTTTCGCTTCGACATCTCCTTGCGGATTGTCATCAAGACCGGCATGTGGCGCTCCACCCACTCGATCTTGCGCTTGCCCTTCGGCGCTAGGACAGCGATTTTAGGCCTCATTTTTTGCCCTCCCTCCTGGCTAGGAAATCATCGGAACTCTCCTGTGCCTCCATCAAAACTTTGTCCTCGTCAAGCGTTAGAACCTTGCGCCCCTGCATCAAGACCTTTCCATCTACAATCGTGGTATCGACATCACTACCCACGGCGCTGTAAACGAGATGGGAAATCACGCTGTGGAGTGGTTTGAGGTGGGGCTTTTGAAGGTCCACCAACACGATATCTGCCTTTTTCCCGGCTTCCAGCGAGCCGATGCTGTCCTGAAGTCCTAGCGCGATTGCCCCGTTGATGGTCGCCATCTCCAACGCTACTTGGGCCGGCACGGCGACCGGGTCAAGTTTGTGGACTTTGTTGAGCAGGGCTGCAAATTTCATCTCGTTGAACATGTCGAGCGAGTTGTTCGAGGCTGCCCCATCCGTGCCAAGCGCAACTGGTATGCCTGCCGCAAGCATTTCGGGTACAGGCGCTACGCCGCAGGCTATCTTCATGTTGCTCACTGGATTATGTACCGGCTTGACTTTGCGATTATGTAAAATTTTAATCTCCTGCTCGGTTAACTGAACGCAATGTGCCGCTAAGACCTCCGATCCGAGGAAACCTATTGAATCGAGATGTTCAACCGGACGCTTGCCATATTTCTTCATGATTTTATCAACTTCATCCTGACTTTCAGAAATGTGGACATGGATGCCGACCTTGTATTTCTTTGCCAGCTCCTTAACCTGCATTAAGCACTCGGGCGAGCATGTGTAAGCCGCGTGAGGTCCAAACATCGTGAGGATTCGACCGTTCGCCTTCCCGTGACAAGTTTTGACTAACCTCTCGCCTTCCCTAATCGTCGTCTCACGCTTCTTAGGATCGTCCAGCTCGATAATGCCGCGAGAGAGCACGCCTCTGAGGCCAGCTTTCTCTACAGCCCGTGCGACATCTTCCATGTAAAAGTATTGGTCAGCGAAGCAAGTAGTCCCTGACTTTATCATCTCGAGGCAACCGAGCAAGGCTCCAGTATAACAATCGTCAGCCGTGAGATTTTTTTCTATTGGCCAAATCTTCGTTTCGAGCCACTCCATCAAGGGCATGTCATCAGCAACGCCCCGTAGCAAAGTCATCGAGAGGTGGGTGTGGGCGTTAATGAGCCCCGGCAGCACAGCCTTCCCGCGGGCATCGATCACGGTATCGGCTCGCTCTTTAACATCTTTGCCGACCGCGGTTATTTTGTCTCCCTCGATCGCCACCGAGCCCCGCTCGAGGATGCGGCGCTGGGCGTCCATCGTGATGATGTAGCCATCCTTGATCAGGATATCCGCCAAGTCATCTCCCCTAGCGCGCGAGTTCCTTGGCGATGGTGCGCCCAAATTCTCGAGCAGCTCCAGGACCATTCGCAGTTATAATGTTTCCATCGACTTCGACAGGTTTCCCGGTGTAAGTGGCGCCTTTGCTCTCGATCTTTCGGACGTACTCGCCGTCCCAGACCGTCGCGCGCTTGCCCTTGAGCACCCCAGCGTTCGCGAGGATGGTCAGCGCGATGCAGATGGCGCAAGTTTTCTTTCCCTTGCCGAACGCTTCGCTGGCTATGGAAAGAGCCCGTTTGTCGTTGAAGTAAACCGACGCGCCTGGGCCCCCAACGAACGCGATAGCATCATAATCACCCACGTTTATCTGATCGAGCTTGATGTCCGGCGTCACCGTTGCGCCGAGCAAGCCCTTCACTGCACCTGTCTTCGCGCTGGCAACCGTCACCTTTGCCCCTGCGCTCTCCAGCTCCTCTCTCGTGTGCAAAAGCTCCTCGTCCCTGAAGTTCTCGGGTGCGATTATCATCAACACTTTTTCACCCGCCAAATCGACCCCCCGAGATTATTAGGAAACCTACATTAATAAGTATGAAATTATGGATGGGGTGAAACAACACTTGCCTTTTAAGGTTTAAGTTTACCAAGGTTGAGCTGAAGGTGATTAAAATGAAAAACAGTGAGATATCTAGAATTTCAACTACTGGCGTGAAAATACGGGAATTAATGACAACAAATGTCGTGACAATAGATCCTGAAAAAAGTGTATCCAAAGCTGTGAAAAAAATGGTGGAGAGGAATGTAGAATGTCTTCCGATAGTAAAGTTCGGGGCGCTTCAGGGTCTAATTACTTTTCGCGACATAATAGAAAAAGTTGTTTATGCGAAGAGGGTGCCGGAAAAGACAAAGGTTAGAGACATAATGGCAAAAAAGATGGTAACTTGTGGCCCAGATTCGACAATAATAGAAGTGGTAAAGCTGATGAAAAACAAGAGGTTGAGGAGAATTCCAGTTATTGATGAAAACAGAAGATTACTGGGTATTATCACAAATTTTGATTTGGCAATATTTGGCTGGGAAATTTAAACTTCTTGGCTGACCTTTTAAATTTAAATCGCTGCTGTCCAAAGGAGGAAAGGTGGGAACACGGCGAAGTACTACATCACCACGCCCATCTACTACATCAACGCGGTGCCCCACATCGGGCATGCCTACACCACCATAGTTGCTGATGTGCTCGCGCGATGGCACCGCCTGCGCGGGGACGATGTCTTCTTCCTGACCGGACTTGATGAGAACTCGATGAAGACCGTCGAGGCGGCAAAAGAACAGGGTTTCAAGGACATCCAAGAGTACGCGGACTCGATGGCGGAGAGGTGGGTCGGCGCTTGGAAAATCTTCGACATAAGCTACGACGACTTCATCCGTACCACCCAGGAGCGCCATAAGCGGAACGTCGAGGAGTTCTTCAAGCGAATCCAGGAGAGCGGGGACATCTACAAGGGAGAGTACGAGGGGCTCTACTGCGAGGGCTGCGAGGCCTACGTGGCCGAGGGTGACCTGGTCGATGGGAAATGTCCCCTCCACCAAAAGAAACCTAAGCGAATCAAAGAGGAGAACTACTTTTTCAGACTCTCGAAGTACCAAGATCAGATCCTGAATCACATCGAGGCCAATCCCCAATTTATCCAACCCGAGGCGCGGAGGAACGAGGTATTCAGCTTTATCAAGGGTGGCCTTCGGGACGTCAGCGTTTCCCGCCCGGGGCTGGAGTGGGGGATAAAAGTTCCCGGCGACCCGACGCAGACGATCTGGGTCTGGCTAGATGCATTGTGTAACTATATGTTACCGCACGATTATTGGCCAGCCGACGCCCACTTAATCGCGAAAGACATCCTGCGCTTTCACTGCGTGGTGTGGCCAGGTATGTTACTCTCGGCTGGCCATGCGCTGCCCAAACAGATCTTCGCGCATGGATTCCTGACGGTCGAAGGGCGGAAGATCAGCAAATCGCTCGGCAACGTCATCGACCCGGCTTACCTGGTCGAGAAGTACTCCGCCGACGTGATACGCTACTTTTTGATCCGCGAGGTTTCCTTCGGTCAGGACGGCAATTTCTCCGAGGAGAGCTTGCGCACGAGGCTGAACGACGAGCTCGCGGATGTGCTCGGGAATTTCGTGCACCGAGTGCTCACCTTCACCCGAGACCGCTTCGGCGGGAAGGTGCCGGATGGAAAAATTGACAAGAAACTCGAAACTGAGGTTGGCGAGCGGATGGAGAAGGTGGAGAAACTGCTCGAAGAATCGAAGGTCACCCAGGCGCTCGAGGAAATCATGGCGATCGCGGGGCGCGGGAACGAGTACTTCCAGTCTCACGGGCCTTGGAAGACGATAAAGAGCGACCCCAAAAAAGCAGCGGACTGCCTCCTCAACTGCGTGAACCTCGTGAAGGCGCTGTGTGCGATGCTCTCGCCCTTCATGCCCTCGACCTGCGCTGAACTCGCAAAACAGCTCAACCTGGAGGTAAGCAACTGGAAGCAGGCGAAAAAATTCGATATCAAACCGGGGCACCCGATACGGGAACCAACGATCCTCTTCAAGAAGCTCCAATCTCATAACCCTTCGCGACATGGGGGTGAGCTGGCCACGACTAAAGATCTAAACAAGCTGGACATCCGCATCGGCAGCGTGGTGAAGGCGGAGCGGGTTCAGGGGTCGGAGAAGCTGTTGAAGCTCGAGGTGGAACTCGCCGACGAGCGCCGCACGATCGTGGCCGGGGTCGCGGAGCATTATCGGCCCGAGGAACTCGTCGGAAAGCAGGTCGCGGTCATCGTTAACCTCGAGCCGGCGAAGCTGATGGGAATAAAATCCGAGTGCATGCTCCTTGCCGCGGTCGAGGAGGGGAAGATCTCGCTGCTGACCGCCGACAAACCCGTGAAGCCCGGGACGAGGGTGGAGTAATTGCTTCGCCTCGACCTCCACGTGCACACCACCCACTCGCGCGATGGTTTTTGTTCGGTCGCGGAGGCCGTGAAGGCGGCGCGGGCCAGAGGGCTGGACGGCATCGCAATCACCGACCACAACAGCGTCGGGGGGCATCCCGAGGCGAAAAAGCTCTCGCGCGGTGAATTCCTCGTAATCCCCGGGATAGAGGTCTCGAGCTCCGATGGGCACATCCTCGGCTTGGGGGTGAGCGAGCTCGTCCCACGGGGCCTGCCCGCGGGGGAGACCGTCAAGCTCATAAGAAAAATGGGGGGCATCGCGGTCGCAGCCCACCCATTTGCACTCGGGAAAAAACCCTCCCTCGTCTACAAGGCGAAGTTCGATGCGATCGAGGCCTTCAACTCCCGCGCGCTCTTCCTGAGCAATCGCCTCGCGCGCATGTTCGTCGAGCGAAATCACCTGCCCGCGACAGCCGGCTCGGACGCCCACTTTCCAGATGAGGTGGGCTTGGCGAGCGTGAGGTTGAATTGCGAGAAAAATGTCGAGTCCATTTTTGGGGAGATAAAGGGGGGAAGGGCATCGGTTTCAGGACGAACCCTCCCCCTTCCGAGCTACCTGCAGAGGGCCCTCCACATGATCCTCCACGGGCATTGATAAACGAAAAGGCGGGAGCGGCCCAAACCCATAAAGGGCCGTCCCGCCTGACACCCCGTTCGGAGGCTGGACCGAGGAGGTGGGGTGACCTTGAATTTTTCACCTTGACTTTTTCTTGGCGTATTTTTTCAAACCTTGGAATCCTCCGATGTTGGTCATCACCCAATCGTGGATCATCTTGCGGACGACCTCGCTGCGGTTGCCGCCGTAGCCGGTGCCGATGAGGTCATCTATGATCCTGAGGTAAAGACCATCGACGAAGACGCGGACCTCGGCCTTTTTTTGAGACATCCTCCTAGCCTCCCTTCACCCTCCAGCTACAATCCAGCTATAATCCAGCAGCTATTTAAGGGTTTTGACTGGGGACTGGGGGGGCTTTGCCCATAAACTAAACCTTTTCTGAAATTTTGATTGACTTTATAGGCAAGCCAAGGACTTTATGGGCAAACAGCAGAATTTACGACTTTATGGACAAAGCCGACTGGGGGGGGAATTTCGCCCGTCTTCACACTCCTCGCTCAAAAAAAGGGCGAAAAACTCAAGATTTTGCCTTTAGGCGCTTCAAACTCTTGGAGATCTCCTCGGTGCTCCGGCGCATCGACCGCACCACGAAGATCAGCACGAACGCACCGATCACCATAGCCAAGATGCCGACGACCAACATGACGTTGAACGCCGCCTCGCGCTCTGGTGATACGCTTTGACCGACCACCGTGAAGTACGAGAACTCCGTCGTCGTGGCTGAGTAGTAGAGATAAAGGTTATCCTCATCGGTGAAGTTCGTCAGCAGCTCGATCCATCGACCCTCCCCCTCACCGAATCGAAGCAACCTCACCGTGTCCTCGTCGATGTCGTTCATACTTATCCAAAGCTTCGACACCCTGAACTCTACAGTGGCGCTCTCAACCTGTTCCGATGCGGTTGTCCTCATCTCTAGATAATGAGACACGATGCCCCTCTCGGCTGGCGGCACGACCACCCCTGCTGGTCTCTCGGAGAGCCGCTGCGCTTGGACCTCTATGTTCTCTATCGCTACCGCTAGGGTTACCCTGACCTTGCTCACGGGTTGATCTTTTTCAAAATTCACGTTGATGACTCGCTCGCTCTCTATCTCTACGCTCTCGACGTAGTTGTTCTCTACCTCAATCGTTTGACCGACCGAGTTCTGAATGTTCTCGATCGCGACGGTAGCCGGACCTACCCAGTAACTTATTCGTGTGCCCGCTTCCCCGGTGACGAGCGCTAGGAGGGCGTTAACGACCGAGGAGCCCGTCCAAGTGTAGGTGGTGTCCGTCTGAGTGTGGCCGGACGGTGGGTTCTCCACTTCAGCACCCGAGGGCACCCTCAGCGCGAACGTCACGTCTTCATTTTCTGCCACGACGCTGGGAATTTCAAGAGAGGTAGGCCAGTACTCCTGCAGCACGCCGAAGTCCACCACGATCGTGTTGTTGGTTTGGGTCACCACACCCATCTCATCGGGCCGGAGCTCAAATTCAAAGTCAAGCCCGATTGTCGAGGTAACTCCGGCGGACTCCATTTGCAGCTCTAGCATCGCCGTCGTAGAGACAAGCCTGAATAGGATGTCCAACGTTAGCCCCTCGAGATCCTCTATACTCGTAATCGTTGTGGGGATGCTCCCAGTCCCCGTTGTTGTGATGCTCATCGGCAGCTCCCTCCGCAGCTCTGCCCCAAACGTCGAGCTCTCGGCGGTCATGGTCGCGCCGAAGGTCAATTTTGATGCCGCACCGTCCCAATCGAGCTCGGTAATGCTGAGGTCGGTTATTTCCAGATCATATTGAGCATACTCATATGTGAGCAATGGCTGAATCTTGTCTAGCAGCAACTGGTTGAACATCCCCGGCGCAAGCTTGTAAGCCGCTACCACCGTCGAGACCGTCTGCTTCTGCTCCTCGGTTAGGGGCAGGGCCAACCAACCGTTTGTGGCAAGGGTGAGCGTTCCCTCGCTCGGGGATGTCAGCTCGATGTTTATTTCCCAGCCCACGGATTTCGCGGGGGCTGTTAAGATTGAGTCAGATCCCGGAAGAACCGAACTTGCCGCAAAACTTGTTTCCTGCAGGGAAAGGACTGGGAGA
The DNA here is from genome assembly GCA_030601675.1 of Hadesarchaea archaeon. GTDB lineage: Archaea > Hadarchaeota > Hadarchaeia > Hadarchaeales > Hadarchaeaceae > DG-33. Next base: position 30,580 of record JAUWBN010000001.1, read on the forward strand.
GAAACTTCCAGAAGTACTGGCCCCGTCAAATAGGAGTAAAGCGAGTAAAGCGGGTTGGGTCCAGAGTAATCTATTCTTATATGGAGGCGCCCCGTGCTCTTGAACTCGAGGAGCAGGTCCAGCGAGACATTTTCTGGAACGCTTATCTCTGATACATCGGCTTCGGCTTGCCCCGCTACTGGAACACCCACGGCCAGAAAGTTAGCCAATAGGATGAGCGTCATCAAGAGCGCTATCGGACCCTTCATTTTACCACGATTACTTTGAGTCCACATTTTACTTAAACCTAAGCATTTTTTCTGCCGATTCTTACGTTCCTCAATGGGGAATCTCGCCCGCCCCCACGGTTTAACGCTTTTTGGGTCGAGAACCACGTGCGATCACCCTGACGAATTCTAAGCTCAATTTAGTTTGTGGCAATACATGCAGCCCAAATGGTACAAATTCTGAAAGCGTGCAAAACCTGTGCTAAATCGCCCGCTTTCTTTATATGCTAAAGTCAGCTTAGGGAATCCGAGGTGAGCCTAGGTGGCCCTGGAAGATCTCGCAAAACTCATCGCCCCCCGCGCGCAGCCGCAGGTGATATCCATCCTGCGCGCGTTTTACCCGGACAACAAGCCGCGGACGAAGGCCGAGCTGCTGAGCGAGACCAAGCTGCACGTGAAGATGTTCGAGTACCTCCTCACGCGCATGCGCCACTACAGGCTTATCTGGGGGGAGAAGATCGGGGGCGAGTACCGCTATTACCTCGACCCGAACGCCTTCCACACCCGCCTCGATACGCTTCTCGTCGACCCGGTCAAGCACTTGGTGAAGGGGCGCAGCTCGATTTAATAGGCGAGAGATGGCGAACGTTCGCCACGTCACGCGGGCGGGTAACCCATTACCTCCGCGACGACCCCGTCGATCTTTTTCGCGAGCCTTTTTGCATGGAGCACGACGTTCGGAGGCTTCTCGGCCAGGGCCTCCAGGTCTTTCTTGTAGCGCGCCAACTCCTTGGAAACCCTTTGCTTGGCCACTTCTTCCCGGAGGCGCCCCCTGACCTCCCGCTCGTAGAGTTGGTCGACCTTCCCTTCGGCTTCGGCCAGGCCCACGAGATCGATGAAGTTCTGTATGGCCTGGGCAACCTCCGCACCGAGCTCCGTCAAGTTCACCAGCTTGATCCTGCCCGTTTCCTTGAAGCTGACCAATTTGAGCCTCTCCAGTTGGGCCAGCACATTTAGAGTATGCGCGTAGGTGCCGTTAATCTCCCTTGAAATTATCGCCGTGTAAAGGGGTTTATTCTCCTTCTTTAGTAAAATGAGGATTTTTGCTGGCTTCTCTTGTAAAAATAAGCCTTCTACGCCTCTCTCCAATTCCTTGCCCAAAGGATTCCCCTTCCTAAAATGTATACTCCCTTATATCTATTTAAGTTTATCTATACTTTAAAATATACTTTTAAGATAACATTAGATGGGGATTTTGCGACAAAAAAATATATCAACCCGAAAACCGATTGCAAAGCACGACGATGATCTGAGGTGATGGAGTGGGTGAAATGAAAAAACCGAAGATAGTGACGACGCCGCCGGGCCCGAAGGCGAGAGCGTTGATCAAGCGGGACCGCGCGGTGATCTCGCCCTCCCTGACGCGCGCCGCCCCGCTCGTGGGCGTCGAGGCGGATGGGGTGTGGGTGAAGGATATCGACGGAAACGTCTTCTTGGACTTCAGCTCGGGCATAGCTGTGACAAACGTTGGACACCGCCACCCCAAAGTGGTGGGGGCGATCAAGCGACAGACGGACAAACTCATTTTCGTCAACAGCTGCGATTTCTACACGCTCCCCCAGGTGGAGCTCGGGGAGCGCTTGTTCGAGGTAACGCCTGGTAATTTCGAGAAGCGGGTGTTCTTCTCGAACTCGGGAACGGAAGCCGTTGAGGCCGCCCTTAAGGTCGCTCAGTGGCACACCCGCAATTTCTACGTGCTCGCATTCATCGGGGGATTTCACGGGCGAACGATGGGTTCCCTCCAGCTCACGACCACGAACGTTGCCGTGCGCCGCCACTTCAAGGGCATGATGCAGGGGGTTTTCCACGTGCCCTACGCTTACTGCTATCGCTGTCCCTTCAAGCAGACCTATCCCGATTGCGGGCTGTGGTGTGTCGACTACATCGAGGAAATAATGTTCGAGAAGGTGGTTCCGCCCGATGACGTGGCTTGCGCGATCGCCGAGCCGATTCAGGGTGCAGGCGGCTACATAGTTCCGCCCGACGGATACCTGCAGGCCCTCGCGAAACTCTGCAGGGAGAAGAACATAATTTTCGTAGCGGATGAGATCCAGTCGGGGCTCTGCCGCACGGGCAAGTGGTTCGCGTGCGAGCACTGGGGGGTCGAACCTGATATCATAACAGTTGGGAAGGGGATAGCCGGCGGCCTGCCGTTCGGCGCGACCATCTCGCGGGCAGAGCTCATGGACTGGGGGCCCGGGGCCCATGAGAACACGATGGGCGGTAGCCCGGTCGGGTGTTCGGCTGCACTCGCCGTGCTGGATATTCTAAAGACCGAACGGCTTGCCAAAAATGCCGCCGAGGTTGGTGGGTACATGCTCAAGAGGCTCAAGGAGCTCGCCGAGAAACACGAGCTGATCGGCGATGTCCGGGGCAAGGGCATGATGATCGGCGTCGAGTTCGTCAAGGACAGGGGGACGAAGGAGCCAGCCAAGGCCGAAAGGGATAAGCTCATGACAAAAGCCTTCGAACGCGGGCTCGTGCTCCTCGGCGCTGGGGTGTCCTCGCTACGGCTCGCCCCGCCGCTCATCCTAACGCGTGAACAAGCCGATGTCGGGCTGGAGATATTCGAGCGAGCTTTGAGGGAGATCAAGTAAACAGCTAGTTGGTGAGGCCCACGCCCGGAGATTACATAACGCCCGCCTTCTACGCCATAGGGCTCATCGTCCTCGGGGTTGCCATAAGGGTTATCACGGGTCGCGTCAAAATTTTGGGAAGGTTCGCCAAGCCGGGCTTCCGCCTCCTCAACGTGGCCATCCTCTGGGTGATGCTCCCCACCGTGATCTTCGTCTCGATAGCCCGCTACAGCATGCACGATATCTTGGGATTCGGCAACGCGGCAGTTTTTGCTTTCGTGGGGCTGGGCGTTTGTTTCGTGCTGGCGGTGGGGCTCTCGACCCTCATGCACCACGACCGAAAGACAACCATCGCGGTCACATTGAACTCAGCATTCATGAACGTCACCTACCTCGGGCTGCCCCTTGTATACGCCATGGTCGGGATTGAGGGCTTGGGCCCCGCGAGCCTTTACGCGGTGGCGATAGGGATCCCGCACTTGATCCTTGGGGTGGCGCTCGCGATATCCGCCAGCAAGCGACGCGTAAGCCCGCGCTTCGTGCTGGAAAACGTGCTTGTCTTCCCAGCGACCATAGCGTTAATAACAGCAATGCTCTTCGTCGGTTTCAACGCCCACCTGCCTGACGTGGTGAGCGAGACATTCGACGTTTATCTCGCCAAGCCTTTCTTCGCCCTGATGCTTCTGTTCGTCGGCTACCAAATGCCCCTAGTCAACCCCCGCAAGTACGTATCGAAGCTGGCGACCGTGGGCGCGATAAGGTTCTTGGTCTGTCCGCTCGTGGTCTTCGCATTGATCGGGATGGCCGGGTTGAGCATAGCCACCGATATCTCGCCCAAGCCCGCGCTCATTCAGGCGATGATGCCGCCCGCCGTCTTCAACGTCTTCCTCGCCTACAATTTCAAGCTGGACCTCAAGCTCTACGGGGCGATGGTGTTCTACCTGACCCTTGTCTCTCTCTTCGTGGCGCTGCCCCTCATGATCTATCTCGTTTTCTGATGAGTTCCTCACCCAGCCGATTTTAAGGGTGTTGCAACTGGCACCGATTTCCGTATTATTTATGGAATACTTTCGGTGCCCTCTGTGGGAAAATCGCTTAAAAGCGCATGCCGGATTGCAGGTCGGGTTGAAAATGACTGAATGCATTAGCTCCGTGCGCTGGACTGAACAATTAGGAAGCCGCATTTTCCCGGATGGCGAGTTGTTATGATGATCAATGCTATCGGCCTCTTAGAAGAAGAGTACCCTAAATTAAGAGTAAAAGTTACAAAAGAACTGAGAAAAAGACTATTTCTTCATTTAGATAACTCAACAGGATATCTAGCACAATCACTTAAAATTAGCGAAGTTTCTTTAAGAAGAAAATTTTTCGATAGAAAAGGATATTCTTTTAAACTCTGCGAGCTTTTGTTCCTCGCCAAGAAAGCCAAAATCGGTGGGGATGAAGTATTCTCTAGCATTACAGATATAAAAATTGGTGATAATGCATTCTGGACGAATTTACCAACGAAAATTTCAGTTGATGAAGAATTTACAGAAGGAATTGGATACTATGTTGGTGATGGTCGTTTAAAACCAAATAAAGGTTTATCGACGACGAACACCGATGTAAAAGCCATAAAAATTTTTCTTAATTGGTTAAAGAAATACTTCAGTGTTGATGATAAAGATGTCATAATAAATATCTATTTGCCGTGCTTGGATTTTAATGTAAATTCAGAAAAGAAAAAATGGTCAAAACTGCTTGAAGCAAACATCAATTCCGTTAAAAGCAAATATGAGTACAAAAATCATCATAAAATCCTGATAGAAGTTTGCTATTTCAGAAAAATAGCTAAGCTTATCTTGGACAAATTGGGTCCGATTATCAAAGAAAAATGCCTCGCCAATAAATCTCTTGCAAAAGCGTACATTAGAGGGATAATGACCGCTGAAGGATCTGTTAAACACGATGAAAAAAGTCACCAAAAAGCTATTCACTTGAAAATGAAAAATAAATCAGAAGTTGAATATGTGTTCAAACTCCTTCAATTTGTAGGTTTGACCCCTAGTTTCTTATTTTCTAAACAAGATAATGAATGGTTAACAACTATCAGCGGCTGCGATGAACTTGAGAAATTAGATGAAATGGATATTTTTAAATCCAATGGTGAAAGAAGAAGAAAATTCAAGGAAATCTTAAGCGATTATCAACACAGACAGGTGAAAAAAGGTCGAGTGAAAGAATTCTATCTCACTAAATTGTTGGAATTTGAAAGAAAGCATGGAGAATATTGTACTGCCAAGGAACTATCTAAATACCTTAAAAGAAGTAAATCTAGAGTATTGAATGTTCTAAGAGAGCTAAGGGAAAGTAAACTAGTGATTGGCGAAAGGATAATAAAAATTGGGAAGCCATTTAAATTTGCTTTGACTGAAAAAGGGGAAGAATTCATTTCGAAGTAGTTTCGATCGGTTTTCCAGCTTTATCAAATTCTATTTCATCGTTAAGCAATTTCTTAAGGACATCTGGTAATTTTTCAATGTCCACTCTAATTTGCTTCGTCGTGTCTCTATGACGGATGGTTACATCATTTTGTTTTAGAGTTTCGTAATCGATAGTAACACAGTAGGGGACACCTATCTCATCAGCTCTGGCATATCTCCTTCCTATTGATCCAGCATCGTTGTACTCAGCCATGAATCCCTTTAGCTTTAGATTCCCGTACACCTCCCGGGCCTTCTCAGGCATGCCCGCGCGGTTGAGCAAGGGGAAAACGCCGACCTCGATTGGGGCCAAGTCCTTCTTCAGCCGGAAGTACTTGCGCTTCTTCTCCTGCACGTATGCATGTTCAAGCGCACAATAAAGTGGACGATCGATGCCGTAGGAGGGCTCGACCACGTGGCAAAGCACCTTCCGCTTCTTGTCAGCTGAAAATATCGTCAAGTCCTCCCCGCTGAACTGGGCGTGGCGGGAGAGGTCGTAATCCGTGCGGTAGGCTATCCCCGCGATCTCGACCCAGCCGAACCGCTCCGTCGAAACCTCGGCGTCCCAAGTTTCGCTGGAATAATGAGCTCTTTGCCCGGGGGTCTGCTCCCTGAAGCGAATCACCTCGTTCGGAATGCCCAAGTCCAGCAAGAAGCGCTTGGTGAGCGCGAGGTAGTAGGCCATGAACTCGTTACAGACCAGCTTCTCCTTGACCGCCTGCTCGACCGTCACCTCGGTCAACTGCTCCTTGCCCTTCTCTTGGTCTTTCGCCAACCAAAGCCTGAGTTGTTCACCCGCCAGCTCGGAAAACCTCGGGTGATGCGGGTCCCCGGGGTCGAAGAAGACCTCGGCCTCTGCCATCGTGAACTCGCGAAGCCTTATGATACCCTGACGCGGGGAGATTTCGTTACGATAGCCCTTGCCGATCTGCACCACCCCGAAAGGCAACTTACCCCGCGCGTGGCGCTGGAGCCGCTTGAAATCGATGAAAATTCCCTGTGCAGTCTCTGGCCTAAGGTAACCCACGCGCTGGCTCCCAGGCCCGATCGCCGTTCGAAACATCGCGTTGAAATCAAAAATTTTTCCCAGCTCGCCACCGCAGTCTGGGCAGCGCACTTTGTGTTTTTTAAAGAACCGATCCATCTCCTCCTTCGGCATCCCCTCGATGTCCTTGCCCGCCTGTTCGCGCGCCAAGTCCGCGACCCTGAAAGCAGCCCCACACTTCTGACACTCGACCATCGCGTCAACGAAGTGCTCGACATGCCCGCTCGCCTTCAGAACCTCCTCGGGCACAATGCTCGGCGAATCTATCTCGAAGAACCCTTCCCGAACCACGTAAAATTCGCGCCACTTCTGGATGATCTTATTTTTTAGCAGCGCCCCGAGCGGCCCGAAATCGTAGAAACCTGCCACGCCTCCGTAAATTTCGAACGATGGCCAGATGAACCCGCGCCGCTTAGCTAGCTCCATGACTTCCTCGTGCTTTTTGGACACTACTTCACCGCAATTGGAAGCGCGCTCAAACCCTAAAAAATTAAGTATTTATCACTACTCGACCAAAGCGCGAAGCAAATCGACATCCCGTACAATCCCAATGAGTTTGTCATCCGCAGATAGAACTGGGGTCTGCTCAATTCGGTGCTGCTTCATGAGCTGAGCTGCCTTACTAATGGGAGTCTTGCGTGTTATCGTCACGAGCTCCTTCGTCATTACGTCCCGCACGAGCTTATCTGGGACCTTCAGCTCCCGCTTGGTGATGTAGATCCGGTTTTCGCTGTCCCAGGTCCATTTATCGCCCTCGCTCCGCCCCGTCATCTGGCTCATCTTCGATTCGGTTTCGACCTCGCTTATCTTGATGATATCTGAGTCATCGATGATCCCGACCAAGTTGCCGCCCTCATCAATCGCGGGGAGGGCCCGAAAGCCTGCGAGGTCTATGATCTCCACCGCGGCTTTGAGCGGGGTCCCATCCCACACGGCGATGATGTGGGGGCGCATGAAATCCGATGCTGGGCGCTCCACGTCCATCTCGGCGAGCGCGCGATAAACGATATCCTGAACGGTGACGATCCCAGCGAGTTTTCCGTTCTTCAGCACGGGCAGTCTTCGGACGTGAGCCGTGAGCATACGATTCGCTGCATCCTCGAGCTTATCGCTCAGCGCAACCGTCGGAACATCTCGATCGACGAGCATCGCGAGCTGCTCCTCGTCGGATTTCTCGAACAACTTGCGAAGCGTCACCATTCCCACGAGCTCATCGGTGCCCCGCTTCACCACAGGGACTGCGCTTGCACCTATTTTCCTCAAGAGATCGAGAGCCTCTGCTCGAGTACCGGGCACCTCTACCCACTTGACCTCCTTGGTCATCACATCTTTGACTTGCATTTCCCTAATCCACCATCCGCTACGCTAAGTTAACTCCTTAAAACACAATTTTTTCTCGGTGCCCCAGCTTATAAAATTTTGCCGCGCGCGTAAATCGCTCGGATATTGTCCGCTCGCGCTCGATTGACCAATCCCGCATGCACGTTGGTGAGGTTTGCGAGATTATTTCCGGGGGTGAGCACCATAAATGTCGCGCTACCCCCCTCCTCAACGGGCCCCCACGGTAAATTGAAAAGTTTTTGGGGTTCAATCGTGGCTGCACGCAGGAGTTTACGTGCTTCCTCACCTCCCGCAGCAGCATCCGCACGACGCAGGCACGCCCAAGCGAAGGAAAGTTCCTCAAATATGTTTGGCTGGCATACCATCGCGTTATCCGTTCCAATGCAAAAACGAGCGTTAGCTGCGAGTGCGAGGTGGATGGGAGGTACGCCGACGCCCAGCAAGCTGTTCGCCCTCGGGCAAAAAACAACGGGGACGTTATTCCTCTGTAGGGACACAAAATCTTCCTCGTTCGCGTGGGTTGCATGAACGATAAAAGATGGGCTGAGTTCAAGTGCTCGCTCGACCTCATCTCGGGCAGACGCTAACTCGGCAACATGAACCGAGAGAAGTTTCTTTGCCCGCTTGGTTTGTTCGGAGATTGACCGAAGTCCCTCCTCATCGAAAGCCTCGAGCGAAGGCAAACCAATCCCATCTGATTTTTTTAAAACAATTTTCAGTTCTTCGAGCGCGGACGGGCGACCCATGATAATTGATTTTACCGCTTTGTGTGATGCCCCTCGAAGGAGCTCGACCCCTTCCGCTCCACCCTCCCTGAAGTCGCAGTGGGCGAGGGTGCTGGTGCGGAACATGTCCTGAAGCGTCGCGCGAACCGATGCAATCAACTCGCTGCGCGAACGTGAGCCCAGGGCACGAAATTTCTCCCCGCCTGGGCCGACCACTTGGGGCTGTGCCAAGCCGAGATAAAGCTCCTTGGAAACGGAATCAGCGACATGGGTATGCGCGTTCACGAAGGGAGGCAGGATGAACCCTCGTTTTAGATCGATGGCCCGCCCCGGGGGGGAGCCTTCGGAAATTTTTTCAATTAAGCCATCACGGACCACGAGGTAGCCGCGCGTGAGTTCGAGCTCCTCGCCCTCGAGAATGGTCGCGTTGGAAAGTACTCGCTTTGCCATGGGGCGCCCAACCCGCCTTGTTCAATCATGACTTAAAGGTTTATCAAACTCAGTATGACCGAGGCCGATGGAACTAGTTGTCTTTAACGCCCGAGAGTGCGATCCCAAAAAGTGCACCACGATGCGCTTACATCGATTTGGGAAAATTCAGATGGTTTTCCAGCCCCGTGCTCTGCCGAACGGCGCGATTCTGCTCGACCCGTTTGCGGAGCAAGCGCTCTCCGCGGGAGATGCGGAAGTTGCGAGCCAACGTGGGTTAGTGGCGCTCGATTGTTCATGGAAGCAGATCGGGCAAATTTCCCGCCTCCGAAAGCGGATGGTGCCACGAAGCCTGCCCTACTTGGTCGCTGCCAACCCCACGTACTATGGCCGCCCAACGATATTGAGCACCGCCGAGGCGCTTGCGGCGGCCCTATTCATTTTGGGTGAACGAAGCCGTGCGAGGGAGATCCTCAGTATTTTCAAGTGGGGCCCAACATTTCTCGAGCTGAATCACGAGCCGCTAGAAGCTTACGCCGACGCCGATGACAGCACGGAAGTCGTTGCCCTCCAGCGTCAATTCATGCCTTCCGCGAGGTAACAACTGGGGAGTTGTATTCCCAGAAAAAAGGTTTAAACTTGCGGGTACCTAAATAAATTGGTGGCGAGATGCGCAGACGACGAGAGGAAGCGATGCCCCCCACGGGCGCCGGACTGATACGCTACTTTAAAGAGGAGGGCCACGGCATCAAAATTTCGCCAAAGAGTATAGTAATTTTCACCATCGCCATCATAATTTTCGAGATATTCCTGCGTTTTTACGGCAAAGCTTTGCTCGGGTTCTAGAACCGCCCAGTTCTGGCCATCTCCTCGAGCCGTCGAATCCGTTCCTCAGTCGATGGGTGGGTCGAGAAAAGCCCCCTCATGCTGACCTTTGCGAATGGGTTAACGATGAACATGTGGGAGGTCGATGGGTTGCCCTTCTGCATGGGTCTGTTCCTGACAGCTGATTGAAGGCTGCGCAGGGCGCTCGCCAGCGCGAGCGGTTTGCGCGAGATGCTGGCCCCACCGCGGTCCGCCCCATATTCGCGCCCGCGGGATATCGAGAGCCTGACCAACATCGCGCAAAATGGTATCATGACCATCGCCAGGATTGCCAAGATCCCCCCTCCGCCGCGCCTGCGTCCACCACCCGCAAATATCGAGAACCACATCACATAGGTGATTACCGCCCCGATGATCGCCGCCATGGTGTTGATCAACATATCGCGGTTCTTCACGTGGGCGAGCTCGTGTCCCAACACACCCTCGAGCTCATCCTTGTTCAACAGACGCATCGCCCCCTGCGTCACCGCGACGACCGAATGGGAGGGACTACGCCCGGTAGCGAACGCGTTTGGTGTGTCCGTGGGGATGATCGCCACCCGGGGTTTCGGCAGACGTGCACTCGATGCCAGGCGTTCCACCGTGCGGTGCAGCTCAGGCTCCTCGGCCTCGCTCACGATTTTGGCCTTATAGAGCCTAAGCACCCATCGGTCGGCGTACCAGTACATGGCGATGTTCAGTACCACGGCCATGATGAGGGCAAATGTGAAGGTGAAAACTAGATTGGTGCCGGTGAGGTATCCGGCCACGAGACCCATCGCTAGCAAAAGCCCCGTGAGCATGGCCATCAGCAATGCGACTCGCGCGGTTCCACCCATGCCATCGCCAAAATTGATTATTCGCCACTTGTTAAAAAAACTTCCTCTAACCAATCCACTTTACCGGGCCTGAGCGAAACTTTGCCATCCAGCGCATCCGAGAACAGTTTTACCGCGGCATCTGGGCTCAGTTTTGTCACGTCGATTTCGTAAACCTCGTCCATACCGTGCGCTTGAACGGCTTCCCAGAGGATAATGCTCAGGGCCTCCGATTCGATGTTGTCGCGAATTTTGGCCTTCGAGTACTTGCGGGCACGAAGGCGCCGCTCGAGGACCTTTGGTCTGGTCCGGAGTATGATAACATGGGTGAGGTATTTTTTGGGCAGCAGGTGTGCCAGCAGCCCCTCGACGACGACCGGGCCGCGAGAAGCTCGAATTGTGCGGACGAATTCCTTCCGCATTTTTTGAAGGTTGGCAATCTTCGTGTCGTTAACATCGAGTCTGTAAATTTTCTTCCTTCGGATAAGCGCGTTGAGATCGATTACTTGAGCGTTGAGTTTTTTCGCGAGCGCTCTGGCAAAAATCGACTTTCCCGTGCCCGGGGTGCCACTAACTGCTATCACCAAGCGCGCCATCAGAGTTTCTCCGAGCGCAAATCGATGACGTTCTCGGGGTCCTTGCCCGTTGAGATCAGGGTGACCGGCACCTTGAGCTCACCCTCGATGCGCTCGATGAATGCCTTTGCATCCGCGGGGAGCTGCCCATAACTCCGGAGCCCAGAACTACCCTTGAAGAGCCGATCCAAACAGGTTATGGTGATTTGAGTGGCACCGTTTATCATCACCGAGCGCTTCGCCAGCTCGAAGTCGAACGCCCCGATGCGCCTCCGCCGCCCGGTGACCGTGCCGTACTCTACAATTCCAAGTCGCTTGGCCTCATCCACGGCCATCTCGGTCGGGAAGGGTCCCTCACCGACCCGGCTCACGTACGCCTTGAAGACGAGCATGACGTCATCGATCTTGGTTGGACCCACGCCCACATCGGCCGCAAGCGTGCTCGCTGAAGTATCCTTGCTCGTGACATAAGGATAGGTGCCGTGAATCAAAGAAAGGCCGAAACCCTGTGACCCCTCAATGAGCACGAGTTCATCCCTCCCCAGGGCGTCGCCAACCTCCTGGGGGACATCGGTGAGAAAGCGTTTGAGTTCAGGAATTTCCTCCGCCAGCTTTGCAACGCGGTTCACCCTCGCAACGTTTGCCGGGCCGCAGCCCGTCCCCGTGGTGCCTATCTTGCCCTTCAGGTGCGCCGAGGTGCGATCCCGCTCGATGTGGAGGGACTCGATGACCGTGCAGCGCCGATCCACGCCGAGCCTATCGCCCGTGCCCGTCAGCTCGACCTCCTTCAGCACGATCTCGGGGTTGACGAGCACCCCGGGCCCGATGAGCAGGCGCGCCCCCTCGTAGGTGAATCCACATGGGATTTGGCGCAGCCCTAATTTCTTCCCCCGGGCGTACACCGTGTGACCGGCGTTCGGCCCTACTCCCGCGCGCGCGACGATTTTCGGTTTATCGTGGAGCGCAAGATATGCGATGATTTTTCCCTTGCCCTCATCACCCCAGAATCCCCCCGCAACGATCATGCACGGCAAACCCTTCACCTCTGCCCACTAAGCGGTGCCGCCTTAAATTTTTATTGAACTTGGCCACGACCAACGTGACTTGATGGATGAAAGTTTTCCCAACTCATGCAAAGCCATTAAAAACTCGATTTTCACCAAAATTACCTATTTAAAAGCCCATTTGAGGAAAGGTTTAAATACTGCCCAAATAAATGGAAAATTTGCCCTACAAGTGGCTTGAAATACTCGAGGAGGCGGATAAATGGTTGAATTGCCCGTCGCGGCGATAGATCGCATCATCCGAAAATCGGGTGCCAAGCGGGTGAGTGAGAGCGCAGCCGTTGCACTGGCCGAGGTTCTCGAAGAGCGCGCCCTCTCAATTGCGAACGAAGCAGCTAAGCTCGCGGAGCACGCTGGACGAAGGACCGTTCGAGATGTCGATATCAGGCTGGCTGCTAAGAGGCTCTAATTTTAAATTCTCCTCGCCCTAATGATTTTGGGATTTGATTGAGCGAAGCCGAGCCGCGCGTAAGTGAGATGCCGCGCCTCTATAACGTCTTCGACATGCCGAAGCTCATGTCGGTGCGAGCAACCACAACACTTCGTTCAAAAGTTGATCTCGAAGAAATCCTCAAGCGAATTCCCCGTGCGCGAAAGGTGAAAACATCGAACAAGGAGATCGTGAAATTCGAGCTAAGCCGGGGCACTTATCTCCTTCTCTTTCCCTCGCGCTACGTCGAGGTTCATGCTCCCGACGAAGGAAGCGTTCGCGAGACCCTGCTGGCCTTCAGGGACGAGCTCTTCAAAAATGGGTTGATCAAATAGCTGGTTCTAGCATGCGAGAGTTGTTGAAAGGTGCACGAATAGCCGTAGAAATCTGTATGGGCGTCAAATCTGGAGAACGCATCTTGGTTGTTACAGACCCCCCGAGGCGAAAAATTGCCGAAGCCCTTCTCGAAGCCGCTCGCATCGTCGGGGCCAAAACAATGCTCATCTGCATGCCAACTGGTATCAGGCATGGGGGGGAACCGCCAAAAATCGTGGGGCAGGCGATGCGCACCGCCGATGTCGTGTTCGCGCCCACCACCTACTCGCTTACCCACACCCAAGCCCGCCTTGAAGCGTGCGAAGCTGGCGCGAGAGTCGCGACGATGCCGATGATAACCGAGACCATAATGCAGCGCGGCGCAATGCTCGCTGACTACAAACAAGTAAGCAAGTTGACGATGAAAATTGTAAACCTATTTGATAAAGCATCCGAAGTTGAAGTTCGGACCAGAGCTGGGACTTATTTAACCTTCAGCATCGAGGGACGAAGAGCGCACCCCGATACTGGAATCTTCCACAAACCAGGCGATTACGGGAACTTGCCAGCTGGCGAGGCTTTCATCGCGCCGATCGAGGGTACAGCTGAGGGGAAAGTGGTCGTCGACGGCTCGATGGTCGATACCTTACGTGGGGCAATTGAGATCTTAATCGAAAGGGGGAGAACGGTGAAAATTTCCGGTGGGCCTGCTCGAAAGCTCACCAAGATGCTGGAGGAAGCCGGGGCAAAAGCTAGAAATTTAGCTGAATTCGGCATGGGCACAAACCCGAAAGCACGCCTCATCGGAAATGTGCTCGAGGACGAGAAAGTTCTCGGCACCTGTCACATCGCGCTGGGGGACAACTCGACCTTCGGTGGGCGGGTTCGGGCTGGAATTCATGTGGATGGTATCTTCTTGAAGCCCACGGTTAAATTCGATGAAAAGATGATAATGAAAAACGGAAAACTCAAAGTTTAGTTTTATTCTACCATTACCGACTTAGCGAGCTTTGCGCACGAGCTTGGATGCAGCTTCTTCGTCAAGGATAAAAATACAGTTGGGATGCCTCTGGAGAATAGATGCAGGCACATCGGTAGTTATCGGACCTTCAACGGACTTGGCAACGGCCTCCGCCTTTCCCACGCCGCTCGCTAGGAGTATGATCTTTCTCACCTCCATGATGGTTTCCATTCCCATGGAGAGGGCTTGGCGAGGCACCTCCTCGATGGATTTGAAGAAGCGCGCATTGTCTTTTATCGTTCGCTCCGAAAGGTTCACAACCATCGTTCTGGAGTCGGATGGTGAACCCGGCTCGTTGAAGGCTATGTGCCCGTTAGCCCCTATGCCTAGTAGCTGAAGGTCGATTCCGCCCGCCCTTTTGATGAGTTCCTCAAATTCTTTACAAGTCCTTTGGAGATCGGCTGATAAACCGTCGGGAACATACGTGTTTTCTATTTTGATATTCACGTGGCGGAAGAGGTTTTCGTCCATAAAGTATCGGTAGCTCTGGGGGTGGGTTGGTGGTAACCCGATGTACTCATCGAGATTGAAGGTTATAACGCGAGAGAAGTCGAGCCCCTCCTCCTTGTGCATGCGGATAAGCTCCTGATAACAGCCCACGGGAGTACCGCCCGTCGCCAGACCGAGAACTAAGTTCGGCTTGTTCCTTATGGCATCAGCAATTATCCTCGCGGCTCTGCTGCTCATTTCATCATAATCTTTTACGATGGAGATATTGGTTGACATATCTACTTGGCCCCCCTCTTCTTCAATTCCCGCTCGAGCAGTTGATGTACCAGCTTGCCATCGGCCCGCCCCCGCACCCGCTCCATGAGAATTCCCATGAGTGGGGCAATCGCCGCTCGCCCCCGCCGCTCGATGAGTTCGCGATTGCCCGCAACGACTTCCCTCACGAGTTTCCTGAGCTCGGCCTTCTCCATCACGGCAAGCCCCAGCTTCTCGATCGCCGTTTGAACGCTCACGCCTCGCGCGGCCCCCCTCAAGACCTCTGGTACCGCTTCCTTCGCGAGTTTTCCCTTCGCCACGCCCGCGAAGAGCCCCTCAAGCACCGCTTTTTGGATGACCTCTACTCGCACGCCCTCGCGCCTCAAGCTCACCAATGTCTCTTCAAGGGTCGTCGCAATCAGGGTCGGGTTGGCTTTGGACTTCCTGGCGAGTTCCTCGAAAAGCTCCAAGTTTTCCGACAAGCTCATCCGCTCGGCCAGTTCCTTCCCAAGCCCGTATTTCTCCATCAAGCGCGCGCGCCGCTTCTCGGGCAGCTCCGGCAACCGTGCCTTAATTTGCCTCAGCCTTAGTGGGGTAATCGCGATGGGGGGAATGTCCGTCTCGGGATACATCCGTCCGGCACCCGGTAACGGGCGCATGAACTCCGTGTTCCCATCAGGCAGGGCTCGGCGCGTCTCCTCGGGGATCCCCCCGAGCGCTTGGTTTGCTCTGTCAACGACCGCGCTGAGCGCGGCCTCCGCCTTCTCCTTGGCGTCCGCTATGAACACGACCGCATCGCCTTCCACGGCACCCGTTGCCCTCCTCAATCCATTGATTTCCTCCTGCGAGATCCCATAGGCCGGTAGCTCGTCCGTGTGGAAGAGGCCGCCGACCCCGCCGTAGAGCTTGGCACAATCCGCGAGCTCCGTGCCGAACCTCCGGCCGGGCTGCAACTCTTTGCCCAAGAACCCGGCGAACTTGGGCAGTTTGACGGCGAGTACGGTACCACCAGCTTGGAGCGCACTGCGGATGACCCCCGAGCTCGTCTTGGAGAACACCCTCCTCACGTCGATGATTTTTTTCACGACCCTCCTGGCCCCGCGCCACCTTATTTCATCGCGGATCTCCAAGAGAGCCAGTTGTCTTTGAACTTCGCGTTCGATTACCGTCGAGATGAGCGCGAGCTCCTGTACCCCCTTGATCTCTTGGCGCGCGCCTCCAGCTATCGAGATGTTTACGTCCTGACGGATGGTGCCTATCCCTCGCTTGACCTTGCCGGTGGCGCGGAGAAGTTGTCCGATGTAGAGCGCGGCTTTGGCCGGCGTGTAAGGGTCGAAGAAATCTGGTCCCGTGGCGATCTCGACGAGTGGGATACCTAGCCGATCCAAACGGTAATCGATGAGTCCGACGCCCTCATCCATCTTTCGCGCCGCATCCTCCTCCAAGCAAATAGTTGGGACCCGAAAACTCTTCCCCTCGACCTCGACGCGGCCACCCGTGGCTATTAAGAGGGTCCGTTGGAAGCCGCACGTGTTGCTTCCGTCGATCACTATCTTCCGCATCGTGTGCACCTCATCGAGGGGCTTTGCGTTCAGTAAGAGGGCAGCCTCGAGCGTGATGTCCACAGCTTCCTCGTTGACGAGGTGCGGGGGTTCCTCATCCAGCTCGACCAAGCAAACGCTATCGGGATAAAGCTGATACCTGAACCCTTTTCCCTTCAGCGCCTCCGCCAGCGCGGCGCGATCCACCTCCCCCAGCTCGCTCTGGGTCGGACGTAACCTTCGCTTCACCTCGAGTCGCGGCTCTTCATCGCGCAGCGCTGAAGGGCAGTTGCAAAACAACTTGTGGGTGTCAAGCTCTTGGTGGATCTCAAACCCGACGCGCAGGCCAAGTTTCTCGTAATTCAACTCCATCTAAAACTCTCTCCGACCTCAGCCAGCCTAATCACCGGCTTTAAGGGAGAACACTGGCTTCAGGAATACATCCGGCCTCGTCCGCGGGGTGATCTCGCCAGCCAGATTCGTGCGCATCAGCTTCGAAACCTCCTCGACCCCTTTAGCATGGGCGAGCACCCACATCAGTTTTACATAAGCGGTTTCGGGAAGCATGTCCTCAGCTGGAATCACGCCCAGCTGGAGCAAATCGCGGCCCGTGGAGTAAACCTTCATGTCGATTCGCCCCCAAAGACACTGCGAAGTCATCACCACGGGCACCCCTTTGCCCACAGCGAACTTGATCCCTTCAAACAACGACTCCGGCACGTGTCCCAGACCCGTTCCCTCTAGCACGATACCT
Organism: Hadesarchaea archaeon; assembly: GCA_030601675.1. Classification (GTDB taxonomy): domain Archaea; phylum Hadarchaeota; class Hadarchaeia; order Hadarchaeales; family Hadarchaeaceae; genus DG-33. Next base: position 47,514 of record JAUWBN010000001.1, read on the forward strand.
TTATCCCCCGCCTTAAGCATGCCCTCGATGACACTCGAAGGCATCCCCGGCGTGACCTTCAGGAGCGCCACGCGCGGCTCGAATTTTCCATCGACCTTTACCCTGCCTTTCGGCTTCGCGCGGTTGTAGTCGTCACGGAAAAGTTTCAACTCACCGCCCCGAACCATGCCGATTGGAATATCGTTGATCGTCTGGAAGGTGTCGCGGCGGCTCGTGTGGCACTTGCGGACCTTGGTGCCCCGATGGATCAGGCAAAAATCATCCTCCGTCGACCCATGCATCACCACACACACCTCGGCGATGTCGGACTTGCCAGCCACCGTGACCGCCCCTATCAAGTTGAGCGCCGCATCGCTGCTGGGACGGTCCGAGGAGCGTTGGGAGCCCACGAGCACGACCGACCTGAAGAGGTCCTTGAGCATGAAGCTCAACGCGGCGGCGGTGTAGCCCATGGTGTCGGTGCCGTGTGCGACGACCACCCCCCTAGCGCCCGCATTCAGCTCCTTTGCAATCGCCTTTCCGACTTTCACCCAGAGCTCAGGCGTCATGTGCTCGCTGAAAACGTTGCAGGCCTCGATGACACGTATGTTTGCTAAATCGGCTAATTCCGGCACGGCGCTGTAAATCTCCTCAGGCGTGAACGCTGGGTAAACGGCGCCAGTCCGATAATCGACGCGAGAGGCGATGGTGCCCCCCGTGCCGACAATGCTCACATCAGGTTTTGAGGGGTCTCGCTTGATTTTGAGGGGAGGTATGCCCAACCTCGGTGGCTTTCCCTTCTCGAGCTTCACCAGCTTTGCCCCCTTGCCGAGCTTGATGCCGAGGTTGTATCCGCTTGCGAGCTTGAGGACGATGTGATTTGGATCACCTAGTTCAGTTCGAGGCATGAGCACGCCCTCGTAAACTGAGCCGGCCTTCTCCACCCTAACCCGATCGCCGACCTCGACCGAAGCTGCCCTCAGGAGCTGCTGAACCTTCCCCCTGTAGCTGGACATCCGCACCAGCTTGCACTAATGCGCGCAGACTTACATCGGTAGCCCCAGAGTTCTCGGGGAAGGACCGATCCCAACCGAGAAGTGGGGCTGTTTTGAAAAAAATCAGTCCGCTTCGGCGAACTTGAAGGGAAGAACGTAACTTCCATATTTTTCCGCAGCTTCTTGGAGCCTGCGCTTTTGCTCTCCCAGCACCTCAAACAGAACCTTCGGTGTGTTCGGAACTTCGGTCTCATAAACCCTTATTATCCTCTCGATCTTCGACAGGTTTTCGGGGATCCTCAAGGTGAATTGTTTGACGTAGTCCTCCTCGGAGTAATCCTTGTCGAGCACTTCTTTGAACAGTCTTTTGAGATCCTCTAACTTGGGGATGTAGCCCGTGGGGGTTTTCACGGCCCGCACTTCCCCATGTGAGCGTAACTCCATCCACTTGAGCCAGACCGCTTTATCCCTCTTGTCGTTCAGGAATTTCCCCGCTTGGTCCTTGAAGAAATAGTTCACCAAGAAAATAGGGGGTGGACTTTTCAGCTTGGCACCGAAATCGAGGTTGTTCTGGATATACTCGCCTAAAGGTATGGAGAGAAAATCCAAGTTCGACATGGGATTGAACTTCCTAACGTCCACTTCCCCTAGGGTTGCAGGGGTGGTCTCCGACTCGAGTGCCGCGCCCTTTGTTACTATGCCGTGCACCCAGTCGAAAGCCTCCTCGACTGGCGGGGAGGTGTCCGAATCCCTTCCCCCGTAAATTATGCCGCCCACCACGACCCCCTCTGGGTCATCCCATTTTGGGTCGAGATTTTTAAGGAGTCTCAAATCGATCGTGAAGCGGGCGTTTCTGTGCGAGGGCGTTATCTCGTTGCCCTCCGCATCCTTTTTCCCATGTGTCCACTCCCCCGAGTGATTGAAGCCCTTCCGGGGGATTTTCCCATCCTTCCCGATCCAGTAAACGCTCCCGTCCTCGGTAGCGAGCACGTTCGAAAAGATGATCTCGCCGGGGCCGTTGAGCACTTCCCATAAGATCGGTTCGTTTTTGGAGTTCACGTTCTTTATTATGCCAAATATCCCCTTCTCCACATTGACCGCATGTATCCGTTCGTTTTTTCTCCTGAGATACGCTATATCGTCCCCTACGATGGTTTCCCCTTCTACCATCGAGGTCGAGGTTTTCCCACAGAGGCTCGGAAACGCCCCGGTGAAATAGGTCACCCTGCCCTTCGGTCCGTGCACCCCCATGACGAACATGTGCTCGGTGAGCCAGCCCTCTTCGGGGGCCCGTTTTATCGCGAGCCGCATCGCCAGTTTCTTGAGCCCTATGGTGTTGCCGCCGTACTGGGTGTTAACACTGTACACGATTTCCTCTTGTGTGTCGATGTATATTCTGCGCTTATCGACATCCAAACTCACCCCCTTTTGGAGCCTCCCTTCGCTGTGCACGAACCGGAAAAAACGCCCGTAATCCCCCAACCTCTTGAACTCCTCGTACCCCTTCCGGTAAAGGAGGATCTCGTTGTGAGCCACGTAACTGGAATCGGTGAGCTGAACGCAGGGTATCGAAAATTCGGATTTGGTCGGTCCAAGGGAGAGGAATAGCATATATAGCTTATGACCCCGCATTATGTCCTTTAGAATGCCGTGAATCTCCTTGAGCCCCGCTTCCCTCTCCATCGTGTTCAGGTGGGGGCCTAAATCAACGCCCTTGGGGACGAGGATCTTAGTATGCTTCTTATCCCTGGCCTGGTCGTGATAGCCATCGAAATGAACCGTGTGGCCATTCGTGGCGAGTCTTCTCTCCTCCCCGGCTCTTATCGCCTCCTCCCTGATGAAGCGGATATCCTCGGGTGAATCGGTGCAGATAAACACCCCATCGGGATTACAGAGTTCCACGTAATCGGCAATGAATTGGTGAAGTTTGGGATTGTTTATCTTGATAAGTTTCTGATAATCTTCTTTCCCTAATCTGGTCTTGAGTATACTCATAGTTTTTGGTGGAACTTTACTGCTTTTTGATATCTTCCCGAACGAGCGGATCTCCATGTCCTCACATCCCAAAGTTAAAATAGTTAAGCTTTTAAGCATTTGTATTAACAAAATGTTAACAGCGATAAAATGAGAAAACTAGACAAAAAAATACTACTTCAACTCATTAGTAACTCCGACCAATCAATTTCAGAAATCGCAAAAAAAGTAGGTACTACGCGTCAAACTGTTGCGAAGAAAATCAAGCGGTACAAAGAGGCTGGTGTAGTGCGCTCGTTCGTGGCGAGGTTGAATCCGGAGAAATTTGGTTTTGGTACGAGAGCCTACGTCTTTCTGCGAGAAGATCCCCGAAGTGAACTCAGACGCAAAAATGAAAAAACGATCAAAAAATTTCATCAAATATCAGGGTTCCACCGTCTCTTCGGAAAGTACAGCGCGATCCTAGAGGTTTGGACTAGAAACGGTAGGGAGCTGACTGCACTCGTCAAAAAAATTCATAAACTAAAAGGGGTAAGGGAAACGGAAACATTCATAATTCATAGCACGGTGAAAGATCAGCCTGAGGAACCTTTTGTACAAGTTCTAAAATCCTAAACAAATGCGCATGGTTAGCTCAGCCCCTTTACCATGTAGGGCCCCTCTCGCTCATAGCCGAATCGCCGGTAGTAGTTCCGTGTCCCTATACCTGAGAGCACGATGACTTTCCGCACGTCGAACTCCTCACGGGATATCCGCTCCGCCTCCTTCATTAAACGCTCACCCCAGCCTCGGTGTTGCCACTCATTCACTCCGGCCGCTTCGCCGACCTGCACGAGCGGGCCGTAGACGTGCAACTCCCGCACGAGCATCGAGCGAGCGACTTTGGCCTCGGGCCTGTGCGCCTTCGCGGAGGGCTCCCTCAACCTCAGGAGTCCGATCAGGATGTCGCGCTTCACGTCCTCAAACGACAGGAAGAGCTCCTCACCCTCGGAGGCGCGATATCGCTCGACCACGAACTTTACGTCATCCGGGCTGGGCTCTAGCCCGAGCTTGTAGCGCACGTGCCCGACCTCACGACACCTTATGCACCGACAGCGCACGCCCTCTCTTCTCATTTTCTCCTGAATCAAAGCGCGTAGATCGCCTCGCTTGACACCCTCCGCTATCAAATTAACCGGGATGTCTCGCTGGATGCGCTGAATTCTAACCCACCCTGGCACCCGCCGCTTCACCTCGGCGATGAGTTCTACAATTTGCTCGAAGGGATATGGCTCGTACTCGCCCCGCAACCATAGTTCATGAAGCTTTGTGCCCGGCATGACGAGCGTCGGGTAAATCTTCAGGGCATCGGGTTTGAATCGCTCATCCTCGAAGAGTGATTCGAACACCTCCAAGTCCCGCTTGTAGCTGGAGCCTGGCAAGTTGGGCATCACATGGTAGACCACGGCAAATCCAGCATCCCTCGCTATCCGCGTCGCCTCCGCAACATCCTCCACCGTGTGCCCCCGCTCGACGAGTTTGTAGATGTAATTGTGGGTCGTTTGTACACCAAGTTCAACTCGTGTGGCACCCAGTCTGAGCATGAGGTCAACGTGGGGTTCCCTACAATAGTCGGGGCGAGTCTCGAAGACGATATCGCTGTTGTGGATGGGTGTGGTTTCGGCGGCGCTTTGGGCCTCCTCAATCGTTCTCGCGTTTGCCCCAGAGATCGCATTCAAACACTGCACCACGAACCACTCGAGGTAATCCTGCGGGTAAGCGGTGAGGGTACCACCGAAAATTATCAGCTCAACCTTATCGACCTCATGCCCTATCGCGCGGAGTTGCTCGATTCGGCTTTTCACCTGCCTGTAGGGATTGTAATTGTGTTGAATTGCCCTCATCGCAGCAGGTTCATGACCGGTGTAGGACTGGGGCGTACCGGCTGTTGGACCTCCCGGGCAGTAGATACACGGCTCTTCCTTCGGGCAGGGGTAGGGCTTGGGCATCACCGTGATGACTGAGACACCTGAGATTGATCGCACGGGCTTCAGCCTGAGCAGCTGAACGACTTTATCCTTTTCCTCGGCTGTCGCGGCTGCTAGAAGCTCCGAATTGCTGAGCGGCCTCGATAGCTCAAACTCACGACAGGCTTGGATTTTAGCCCTGGCCAGCCCTCGGGTATCGACGATCTTGCCGCGCGAAATTTTTTGTAAGATATCATGACAAGCAGCCGACTGAACATCCACCATGTTTTCCCCTAAGTTAATTTGTGTTTAAGGTTATTTTCTTAGTGGTGTGTGAGTGAAGGTCGAAGAGCTGTGTGAGAAGTACGGGCTGCCGAAGCAAGTCGCTACAACGCTGGAAAAATCGGGCATAACCACACTTTACCCACCCCAAGTGGATGCGGTGAAAAAAGGTGCCCTCGATGGGAAAAATCTCGTGTTGGCAATCCCGACCGCGAGCGGCAAGACGCTCGTCGCCGAGTTCTGCATGCTCAAATCCGTGCTCGAGCGAGGAGGTAAATGCCTTTACATCGTCCCGCTTCGAGCGCTGGCGAGTGAGAAGTATGAGGAGTTCAGGGAGAAGTACGGGCCGCTTGGGGTGAAAGTTGGGATAAGTACCGGCGATTTCGATGTCGCTGACCCGAGGCTCGCTCGCTACGACATCCTCATCGCGACCTCCGAGAAAGTCGACTCCCTGCTCCGCCACCGCGCAAAATGGCTCGCCGACATCATCTCGGTTGTGGTGCTCGACGAAATCCACCTAATCGATGACCCCGGACGCGGGCCTACGCTCGAAGTTTTGACTGCCAGGCTCCGACAGGTCAACCCCGAGCTCCAGACACTCGCGCTCAGCGCAACCATAAAAAACGCGGATGAGATGGCAGAGTGGCTCGACGCGGAACTCGTCAAAAGCGAATGGCGTCCCGTCCCCCTGAAGAAGGGGGTGTACTATAGAGAAAAGATAAAGTTCGACGACGGGAGCAAGCGGGCGGTGGAAGTTGGAACCAAGGATGAGCTCGCGGCGCTCGCCATCGACACCGTGCGGGAGGGCGGGCAGGCGCTCGTTTTCGTCGGCACCCGCCGTTCGGCCCAAGCTGCGGCCGTGCTTGCAGCGAAACACGTGCGCGAGTTTCTTTCGGCCGAGGAACGGGAGGGGCTCGATATCGTTGGGAATAAGGTTGAAAAGGCGCTCGGGGAATCCACGCGAACATGCCGTCAACTAGCTGAATGCGTTAGACAGGGGGCGGCATTTCACCACGCCGGGCTCCACTACGCCCAGCGAAAAGCCGTCGAAGACGCGTTCAGGGGAAATTTAATAAAAGTGATATGTGCAACCCCGACGCTGGCCGCGGGTGTCAATCTTCCCTCGCGGCGGGCGATCATCCGCGACTACCGCCGTTACGTAGAACCTTATGGGCTCCAGCTCATCCCCGTGCTAGAATTTCATCAAATGGCGGGAAGGGCAGGACGGCCGCAATACGATAAATATGGCGAGGCCGTGCTTATCGCCAAGGGGAGGGGCGAGGTGGAAGCGCTGTTCGAGGAGTTCATTCGTGCCGAGCCCGAGCGGATAACCTCGAAGCTCGCGACCGAACCGGCTCTCCGAACCCACGTGCTCGCCTCGATCGCCGCAGGGTACGTTAGCGATGCCGATGGGATGATGGAGTTCATGGGGCAGACCTTCTTCGCCCATCAATATGCTGTTAGCGATGTCGAGCGAGTCGTCGAGCGAGTGTTGGATTTCCTCGAGCGGGAGGGGATGATCCGCAGACAGGAAAAGCTGTTGCTCGCGACCCCCTTCGGAGAGCGCGTTTCCCGCCTCTACATCGATCCCCTATCGGCGGTCATCCTGCGCGACGGGATCAAGGGAATCGCCGCTCGAGAGCCGACAGCCCTCAGCCTACTCCACCTCGTCTGCCACACCCCTGACATGGGGCGGCTCTACCTGAGGCGGCACGATTACCCCGACCTCGAGACTTTCCTGATAGAGCATGCCGATGAACTCTTGACACCTATCCCAGACCAGCACGGCGAGCCCGACCGATACGAGTTCTTCCTCGCGGAGGTGAAGACGGCACAGATGCTCCAAGCTTGGCTCGAGGAGGTGCGCGAGGACGACATCCACGAGCAGTTCGGCGTTGGGGCTGGAGACATCCGAAGGAACGTGGATACGGCTAGATGGTTGCTCTACGCTGCCCACGATCTCGCAAGGCTCTTCAAAGCCAAACCCGCGCTCACCCCGCTCCGAAAGCTACGCGGGCGGATTCGCTACGGCGTCAAGGATGAACTGCTCGAGCTCGTGCAACTCGGGGGAATTGGGCGCGTGCGAGCGCGAAGCTTATTCAGGGCTGGGTATCAAAAGCTCGCGGACATCAAGCGGGCGGATGAAAAGGAGCTAGCGCGGGTGCCCTACATCGGCGCTGAGATCGCGCGAAACATCAAGCGGCAGGTCGAAGGGGGCGGCGAGTTAGCGACCGAGATATAAATGCGCTGAGTTTGAGAGGAGATTCAAATTACTCAATCAACCGCAAAGCTTTATTGCGCGCCAAAACTTGTCGATTAGGGGTTGAGGTTGCCCGTCCACCCAATCGAGGAGCGCTACGGTAGCCGCGAGATGCGCTCGATCTTTGAGCTCGAAGCCCGTTTTCAGCGGATGCTCGATGTCGAGGCGGTTCTCGCAAAAGCCCTCGCAAACGTGGGTATGATCCCAAATGCGGATGCGAGCAAAATTGCCCGAAGCGCATCAATCAAGCGCGTGGGGGTCGCACGGATTCGAGAACTCGAGCGAGAGGTCCAACACGAGACGATGGCCCTCGTTCTGGCATTGGCCAAGATATCGGGCAAAGCTGGGCGATATGTGCACTTCGGCGCCACCAGCAATGACATCCACGACACCGCCACAGCTCTGCAAATCCGCGATGGTTTGACGATAGTTGAACGTGACCTTCGAAAGCTGCTCGGGATAGTCCTCAAGCAGGCCGCCAAGTACAAAAACACGATCATGGTCGGGCGAACCCACGGGCAACACGCTGTGCCCACGACGCTTGGGCTGAAGTTCGCGATCTGGGCGTGCGAGCTCGGGCGGCACCTGGAACGACTCGAGCAAATCAAACCCCGTGTAATCGTCGGAAAAATGAGCGGGGCGGTCGGGGCCGGGGCCGCTTGGGGGGGCAAAGGTCCAAAAGTTCAAGAGCTAGTGATGCGGGAACTCAAGTTACCAGCTGCCACAGCCTCCAACCAAATCCTTCAGCGCGATCGCTTCGCCGAGCTTGTTTCATTTTTTGGGTTGCTCGGGAGCACCCTAGACAAAATCGCCCGCGAGATTCGAAACCTCCAGCGCACCGAGATCGGTGAGCTCGCGGAAGCATTTGCCGCACGACAGATAGGGAGCAGCACCATGCCTCACAAGCGCAACCCAATCCGATGCGAGAAAATATGTGGGCTCGCTAGGGTGTTGCGTGCGAACGTGCAGGCTGGGCTCGAAAACATCGTCATCGAACACGAGCGGGACCTGACAAACTCTTCATGCGAACGTGTGCTTTTGCCCGAGTGCTTCCTACTGGCCGACGAAATGCTAAAGACATCCCTCTACGTGCTCGACAACCTCCTTGTGTTCCCAAAACAAATGAAGCGCAATCTCGAACTGACCCGCGGGCTGAACATGGCCGAGGCGGTGATGATCGAGCTCACCCGGCGAGGGATGAACCGTCAGGAAGCCCACGCCCTGCTGAGGAGGTGCAGCTCGACCTCGGTGCGCAACAACGTCCCGTTGGCCGCGGTGCTGTGCCGAGAGCGTAGGGTGACGCGATACATCCCGGAACGGGAAATTGAAAAACTAGTAGACCCGCGGAAATATCTCGGGAGCGCCACCGCAACCGTCGAGCGCGTGGTCAAGGAGCTCAGGCCCCTCGCAAGGAAGTAGGGGGCTCAACCGGCTCTTTTTATCGTCAGTTTTCTGAGCGCGAACCGGACAAATTTGCTGAGATCCTCGAGCACATCGGGGGGCAATGGTCCTTTCCCGATGCCATACTCGTCCAGATAGAGAACTCTCTTACCCTTCCTGCCGAAGTTTGATGGCTTTATATCGAGTACGTAACCTTTCTCACTTGCCTTTCCTATCAAGCTGAAGATCGCCCTCAGCGTCCGAATCGAATAGACGGGGAGGGGTCCCACGCACTCGTGGAAAGTGATTATCACCCGAGAGGGGGCGCTGCCATCCCTGACCTCGGCCAAAATCGTCCCGTAATATGCCGGCAGAAAGGTCAGCTCCCGCCTGATCTTCCGTTGGTGGGAATCCATCGCCGCCGCCCTTCTTTGCAGCTCCTCAATCCCCTTGCCACGGCCTTTCTCAATTTTAAGCGCAAGATTTCTAACTTTAAACACCTGCCTGTAAATGCCCTTTCCAACCAATTTTGGCCTACCCCTAACACAACTCACTCGCATGGGTGCACCCGTCAACAAACATTATTAACCCAATGCCTTAAAATCGGATAGCGCTCCAAGGCTATGGGGACCGAGCGAGGTGAAGGAATTGTTGAAGAATGAGGCTGGAGTCGAGCCGACCGTAATGAAACCGAGGGCGCTGGGCTCGGCTTGGGCGCGGAGAGGCAATTCGTCAGGGCGGGTGAGGTGCGTTTGACCATGGCCGGCGGGGGGAACATTGCTGTGTCCGTGACCGTGAGGATTTTCGAGATCGCTGAAACCTAAGTCAATCAAATCTCTCGGGCACCGTTACCCGCTGGGCCCTCGTCGGCTCATCCACGCCTTTGTTCCGGGAGAAACGATAGAGGTAACCGCTCACCGCTTCCTCCAGCCGCTGCTCGTGAGTTATGAGTATGATCTGCTGCACGACCTCGGGCAGGCGCTCCCTCAGGACCCGAGCGAGCTCTCGGATGCCCTCCTCATCGAGGTTGTGGGTCGGCTCATCGAGCACGATCCAGCTGAGCGAGGGCGTAAGCACAATCGCGAACGCTATCCGGAGCGCCAAGCAGGCATCGGTGCGCTCGCCCCCGCTCGCGACCCCCTCGACCGGGACCCAATTCCCCCCGCGATCCCTGAGCTGCAGCACGTAATCGCCTCCCCGTTCACCTCCCTCGACGGCGAGCTTGATGCTCGTGAAATCCCCATATGGATAGACGCTCTCCCAGAGCTCGCTCATCGCCTCGTTGACCCCATCGATGAATTCCCTGCGCATTGCCGTCTGGGTTCGCGCGAGCGCGGCCTGGATCGTGGTCAGGGCCCTCACCGCATCCTCCATGTGCTTTATCTCTGTCTCACATCGCGTGATCATCTCTCGCTTTTCCCTGATGCTCTCGATGAGCTTTCGTTTCTCCGAGATAAGCTGCTCCTTCCCGACGAGCTCGGTGCGCAAGTGCTCGTGGGTGCGGATGAGCTCCTCGTGGCGCTTCTCGAGCTCCTTCGCCCGTGCCTCATCGTAGGTGCTCTTCACCTGCCGCAGCTCGTGCTGCACGCGCAATCGCTCGGCGAGCTTCTGCTTGTGCTCGAGCTCGAGCTGGTCCAAGTCGAGCCGCAGTTGGAGCGATTGCTTGGCCGCGGTGAGCTGCTCGCGGAGCGCTTCCGCTTCCCTGCGTGCCCCCTCGACCTCAGCCGTGAGTTTCCTTGTTGCCTCCCGCACGCTCGGAAGTTCCCGTTCTGAATTCTGAAGTTGTTGAAGGAGCTGAGAGCGCTCGGCCTCTCGCACGGGAAGCTCCTCGATTTCCTTCGCCAGTAACTGGGCTTTCCTCCGGAGTTCGAGCTTCTCATTCAAATTTTCATTTAATTCTTTCACGCGCGCCTCGAGCTCGACCACGCGTTTGAGTTTCGCCTCGAGCTGGCCTCTGCGCTCCTCCAACAATTGCTGCTTTTTACCCTCCTCAAGTGGGCTTTCACAGACCGGACACGTTGAGCCGGCCGCTGCAAGCTCATCCATCGTCTGCCGAAGATCCTGCGCTCGGGCATGAGAAGCTGCAAGTTCATCGCCGACGCTCCTAGACTCAAGCTGCAGTCTCTCAATCAGCTTCACCAGTTCCTGTGGCCTCAGTTTTTCCAGTTCCTCGCTTAACTTGCCTTTCCGCTCTATCTCGCTCACGAGCCTTTCCAAGCGTTCGCGAATCATTCCTATCCTAGTTTCCAATTCCCGCACCCTCGAACTGCTAGTAGTTAAATTGGAGTTGAGCTCGCTCACCCGGGCTTCGGCCTCGCGGCGGGCCCGCTCGAGATTCCCCACCCGTCGTTTGAGTTCTTCGTGAGCAATCCCGACCGCAGCTCCGAGCCTCTCTTTAATCTGCTCGAGTTGACGGTCCAACGCGTTTATCGCCCCCTCAAGTTCACGGGATGAGCTATCCAATCGCGCGAGTTCCTGTTCGGTCTTGCGCAACTGCTGAAGTTGGGAGGAGGCTGCCTCCAGCTCCGGCTGAATTTGCTGAAGCCTCATCTGGGTCTCCTGCTTCGAGAGTTCCATATCCCTCATCTCCTGCTCGTAGGTCGGCAAGAGGGCCAGCGAAACATCCTGTCCGAGCTGTCGCAGGGTTCCCTTTCGTTCCTCCACGCGGTCCTTGACACGGTTCGCAAGCGAGCCGATTTCTTTGCGCGCCAGTTCGAGCTTGTTTATACCCAAGAGCTCATCGATACTCTCCATCCGTTTGCCGCGCGGTAGGGTCAAGAAATAATCCAAACGGTTTTGTTCCGAGTAAATCGCTCGCTCGAAGAGATCGTAATCGAGTTTGAGGAGGGAGCGGATGACCTCGCTCACGCGCGTTGAGCTTGGGCTCTCGACCAACTCGCCGGTGCCCTTTCGGAGCTCCGAAAGCGTCGTCCCCTTGCCCCGCTCGATAACACGTTTGACCATAAATTCGTCGCCGTCGGGGGTGAGGAAGCCGACCTCGACCTCCGCTCGATCCATCGGGTCGGGTCTGTTCCTGATGAGGTCCTCGAGCTTGATGCGTCTGGTCTGCACCGCCGGCAGGACCCCGAAAAGAGCATAGGTTATCGCGTCCAGCACGGCACTCTTCCCCGCGCCCATCGTCCCCACGAGGACATTCGTGCCATCACCGAAACGCAGGTCGGTGTTGAGGTGTGATTTCCAATTTTTTAATTTAACTTGGGTTATCATCCGATTTCCTCTCCAGATCAGTTTTTATTTGATCCTCCACTACCCCGAGCACCCTCTGAAACGCTTCATCCCCCCTCTTCTCGACCAAGAGACCGTACAAGGGGCGAACATCGAGTGGGTGGTTATATTTTATATCGCGGAGGTTCTCCTCGAGCATGCTCATCGCCATCTCGTCTATGGGCAAGCGTCGCTCCCTCAACTCACGCAGGAGCTGCACCTTCTCCTCGAACCCGGGGGAGGCGAGGTCACCCTTGCTTATAGCGACCAAAGCCCTATCGGCGAACTCTTGGATGATCTCCCGCTCATCGAACTCGCTGCGCGACGCCTCCTTCGCGAGCGTTCCCATGAGCCTCAGCCTGATCAGGGGAAGCTTCTCCAAATTGCACTTGGGGCGCTCCAGCAGCTCCCGCGCCTTCGCCCTGACGGCCTCGTTCAGATGGGGGATCCCGACGCCGTCGAATTTCATCTCTTCGTAGTAAAAATCTCGCACGCTTGTGAGCTCGATGAATTTGTAGCTGAGCCCATCGCCGAGGTCGAGCATGTAGAACCCCTTGGGAACCTCGGCCTCGACCTGAAGCAGCTGGGTGCGCTCGGTGCTCCCCGTGAAAAGCAGTGGTTTGCCGTGCGCGACGGCCTCGGCGTGGTAGTGGATGTGCCCGCATAGGTAAAGGTCAAATCCCTGCGGCAGGTCCGCGAGGTCGATCGTGGGGAACTCCTCCTTTGAGTACACGTACTGCCCCACGGATTGGTGTAGCATCAGGATGTTGAACGCTCCCTCTACCGGCTTTGGGTTCCAAGCCGCGAGGACATTTTTCGCGTGCTGCTCGGGCACGTTGCTCATGCCGTGAATCGCTAGTTTTCCCCTTGGGGTATCGAAAATCAGCACGCTGTGGTGCAGGTGGATGAGGAGGCCGGCTGCTTCGAGCGCTTGTACGGGGTTAACGAATCCCCGGGTGCGCCGCTCATGATTTCCATGCAAAGCCACCACGGGCGCCCCGCGGAGCGCGACTGGGGAGAACTCATCCTCGTCTTTGTCTATGGTGCGGTCGAGCTTGATCTCGCTCCGGCCTCGGGCCAGCGGGATCGAGAGAATGCGCATGGCTTGGGCCCAGACCTCTTGGCGGGGGGTTCGGGTGTCAAATACGTCGCCGAGCTCGAGGATGAGTTCCGCGCCGAGCTCAAGCGCTCGTTCGATGGACTCCTTGGCTTGGTCAAAAGAATCTCGTTCTCGTGCCGTCCCCCACTTCGTCCCCAAGTGATTATCGCCGATGACAGCGATCTTCATCTAAAATCACCTTTTGGAAACACTGCTCCAGCCGGGAAGAATTGGGAATATTTTTGTAATCTGACATTTTTAGTCTTCATCTTGCCACTTCACGCTCGATTTGAAGGAACAAAGATAAAAACTTTCAGTGGAAACAGAGGTCGATTAAAAGTCGGTTTTCGGGAAAGAAACCGAACTCATTTCGTGGGGTTCTCGCTCCGAATTGTTTTAATCAAACCCGAACAAATGGTGCTTGGTGCCTCCTGTGTCCAAGTCTTGGGCCGATAAATACCAACCCAGCAAACTCAAAGAAGTAGTTGGACAACCTCAAGCCCTCCGGGCAATGCTCGATTGGGCGGAAAGCTGGGAGAAGGGCAAACCGAAGAAACCAGCCCTCCTGCTCTACGGGGCAGCGGGGACGGGGAAAACCATTGCCGCAGCTATTTTGGCTCAAGAGTTCGGGTGGGACCTGATCGCGCTCAACGCAAGCGACAAACGCACCTTTCAGGTGATCCAACAGGTCGCCGGCACGGCCGCGACGACGGGGACGCTCTTCGCGGGGGCCGGGGGCAAGCGGCTGATCGTGCTCGACGAAGCCGACAACGTCTACGGTGTCGCCGATCGAGGGGGGTATCGTGCAATCGCCCAGCTGCTCGAGGAAACCCGGAACCCACTCATGCTGATTGCCAACAACCAATACGCGATACCGTGGGAGATTCGGGGGGCTTGCTTAGCGATAAACTTCAGGCACCTGACCCAGGGCACCATCGCAAGCACGCTCGAGCGGATATGCCGCGCCGAGGGGATCGAGGCCGAGCCGCAGGCGCTGAAAACCATAGCCGAGGGCGCACGGGGTGACCTGCGCTCGGCGATTAACGACCTTCAAACCATGGGGATGGGCAAGAAGCGCCTGACCGCCAAGGATGTCGTACTCTACCGGCGTGACCGGGAGGCGAGCGTATTCGATGTGCTGAAGCAGCTCGTCTACGCCAAGGGGGTCAAGGAAGCCCGGGAGCTGCTCTGGGCGCTCGACAAGGCCCCCGACGATGCGCTCGCGTGGATAGATGAGAATATCCCCCGGATGCTGACCGAACCCGCCGATCGGGCCCGGGCCTACGACGCCATCTCGCGGGCGGATATATTCTTGGGCCGCGCCCGGAGGAGGCAAGCCTACGGGCTTTGGAGGTACGCTAGTGACCTCATGAGCGCCGGGGTAGCACTCTCCCGGAAAGGCACCCTCAAATTCGTCCGCTTCCAGCCGCCGAGCTCCGGGGTTTACTTCGGCAGGACGCGAGCGGCGCGGGGCCTGCGCGATGGCGTGGCGAAGAAAGTTGCCTCCCACTGTCACACCTCCTCCCGGGTCGCGCGGAAACACTTCCTGCCCTACTTGGGATTAATTTTCAACAACGACAGGAAGGCGGCTGCCCTGATAGCGGCTGAACTCGAACTGAGCGATGCCGAGGAGAAATACCTGAAATCGATGTGATGGGCCCGGGAGGATCATCCGTGAAGATAGTTGAAAAGCTTCGGCTCGGTAGGCTCGCGACTTTTGTCCCGAACAAAAGGCTTCCCGTCCACAATTGGTTTTACTTCAAGGAGGCTTTCTCGCGGGACCTCGTGCTCCTGCTTGCTGAAACTTGGGGGCTCGGCGAAGGCGATCTCGTCTTAGACCCATTCGTCGGGTGCGGAACAACGCCGCTCGCGTGCAAGCAACTTGGGGTAGATAGTATTGGTTACGATGTACATCCAATCATGTTGTTCGCCTCGCGCGTGAAGCTCAGGGATTACAACGCTGAAGAACTCAGGGAAGCAGTTCGAGGGCTGATGAAATCGAAGTTCGAGAGACCAGAGGTTGAGGTGCCGAGCTTCGTCGCGAGAGTTTTTCGGGAGCCCGTGCTCGATGACATCGCCTTCTTCAAGCGAAAAATCCTAGAGGTTGAAGACGAGGGGATTCGCGAATTTCTGTTGCTGGGGTTGATGAACGCGGCGATGAGATGCAGCTGGGCGCACAAGGATGGCGCAGCGATAAGGGTCGTCAAGAAACCAGTGCCGCCCCTCCGAAAGGCGCTCAAAAGACAACTCCTGAGGATGTGCGGCGATGTCGAGCGGTTCGAGAGGGAGGCCTCCAGGGTGACAATCGAGCACTGCGATGCGCGAAAGCTCAAGCTGGCCGACGAGAGCGTCAACGCCATCATAACCTCACCACCCTACCTGAACAAGCGGGAGTACATCCACGCCTACCGAATCGAGCAGCAGTTGCTGGACCTAGGTGCTCCAGCTCAGGGACAACTCATCGGCGTGCGGGAGGAGGAAGCGGCGGAGGATTTTTCCGAGGTTGGGGAATTCGTCGAGGGTAAACCGCTCGAAGCGAAACTTTATTTCAATGACATGTTTGCAGCACTGCAGGAGCTTTACCGCGTTTGTAAGCCTGGAGCCAAAGTTGCCCTCGTCACGTCCGATGCCTGCTCCCCTGAGGGCGTGGTCGAGGTGTGCGTTCCGCTGAGCGAGCTGGCGGAACGGGCGGGTTTCAAAGCGAAGCGCATGCTGGTGGTGAACCGGCGTTTTTGTACGACGCCAGCGAGGAAGAAAGTTGGGGTCACGCAGGAGGGGCTGTTGCTCTGGGAAAAGCGAGCATCTAAATAACAATATTTTTCAGATTATTGTGTACTCTAATGATAGGGGTTAACATGAACCAACAACCCGTCAGGTATTACCTCGATCCACGGCACCGCTTCGTCGTGGAGAACTACAACTGGGCCAAAGCGTTCTCCAATTTTTTCCCTGGGATTGGGGGCAAGTGGGGGATTCCGATGTGGGTCTACTATGTCAGCAGGGGGCAGGGTATCTGCAGCATGGGCGTGAGGGATAAAGATCATGCGATTCTTGAATTCTACTCTTTTAACAAGGCTCTTCAGCTCGTGGGGCAACAGGGTTTCCGAACCTTCATAAAAATTGACGGCCACACGCTCTACGAACCCTTCCAAAGAAACGAGGGGAAAAGGATTAAACAGAAAATGATTGTCTCCTCCGAGGAGTTAGAAATCAACGAGCTCAACCCCGAACTCGGGATAGAAACAAATGTGCTCTATTTTCCCCTAGTCAGCCAGCCGGTAGCAGCCCTCGTGAGGGAATTGAGGATAAAGAACCTCAAAGCTCACCCTATCAAACTAGAGTTAATCGATGGCCTCCCACGAATCTTGCCTTATGGCCTGAACCAGAGCCATGTCAAATTTATTGCTAGGCACATCGAGGCTATGATGAGCGTGGAGCAACTAAACGGCATCCCTCTTTTCCGCCTGAAACAAACGCCAGGGGACATCTCCCAAGTTGGAAAGATCTCCGGGGACAATTTTTATCTAACCCTTCTTGGTAAGGAAAGCAAGATATTGAAGGGCCATTCCATTGTCGATCCGTGCATCGTCTTCGGTGAATCGGAGACCTATGATCATCCTTGGGTGTTTGAAAAGAACTCCGTCCAGGAGCTTCTGGCGATGAAACAGGTTCGGGAAAACAGAACTCCCTGCGCTTTCACTGCCATCTCCCTGAACTTGCCTGCAGGCGGGGAAATTACCCTGTACTCGCTGGTCGGCAATGCTCCCGATGAGAAAAAATTGCGCGCGCTTTTAAGATCCCTCGGGACAAGAGATTTCCTCCACCGCAAACGCGAGGAAAACAGGGAGATCATCAAGAGGATAAAAAACCATGCCTTCACCGTCTCGAGCTCCTTGGAGTTCGACCAATACTGCCAGCAGAATTTCCTGGATAATGTAATCCGGGGAGGCATGCCGCTGATATTCGACACGGCCGAGGGCAAGAGTGCTTTTTACCTTTACTCTAGACAGAACGGGGACTTGGAGCGAGATTATCACTACTTTGTTCTGGAACCTACTTACCTCTCCCAGGGAAACGGTCATTACCGCAGCGTCCTCCAAAACCGCCGAACTGACACTTGGTTCTTCCCGGAAGTGGAGGATCTGAACATAGTTACATTCCTCAACCTGCTCCAAACCGACGGCTACAACCCCCAGGAGGTCACCGGCCTAACTTACACCGCCAAGGATATCGCTGGGCTCAAAAAATGGTTGAAAAGCGTCGTCAAGGACGAAAGGTTATTCCATGAACTACTCGAGATGGTCAGCCGCCCGTTTACCCCCGGCGAATTCATCATGAAACTGGAGAAATGTCGAAAACCCAGAGATTACGAGAAGATCCCGAGAGAACTCCTGCTTTTCTGTAGGCGAAATGATGTCGGCGATTTACACGAAGGGTTCTGGGTGGACAACTGGACCTACAACCTCGACCTGATCGATGATTTCTTGGCGATCTATCCGGAAAGACTTGAAGAACTCTTAATCGATCGCAAGACCTACATCTTTTACGATAACCCGGACATCGTCCTGCCTCGCGATAAAAAATACGTGCTAGTGGATGAACAAGTCCGGCAGTACCGTGCGGTAATCCGCGACCAAGAAAAACTCCAAATGATCAAGAGCCGCTCGGAGTACCCTACCCGGGTGCGAACCAAACACGGCCGCGGCCGCATCTACCAAACCAACCTTCTGGTAAAGCTCCTCTCCATCGCGGCAAACCGAATCGCCACCATTGACCCGCAAGGAATTGGAATGGAGATGGAGGCCGATAAACCGGGCTGGTGCGATTCCCTGAACGGGCTGCCCGGGCTTCTAGGATCATCCCTCTGTGAAACCATAGAATTGGAGAGACTCTGCCGGTTCCTCCGAGAAAGCCTCGATGAAATCAAACTGGGAGATGATGCCCCGATCCTTCTCTACGAAGAATTGTATGAATTAATAATCGGTTTAGGTAAGGCAATGAAAAAAAGATTGAACTCCAAATATCGTAAAAAGAGCTTGGCCTACTGGGAGGAGAGTAACCAGCTGAAAGAGCGTTATCGGGAAAAGACGAAGATGGGGATCAGCGGGCTGGAACGGAAAATGACCGTTACCGAGTTGAAGCTTTTCATAGATAATTGTCTGAAGCTTATCGGCGAGATTTTCAAGCCCGAAAACAGGGAAAAAATCTTGAGCAAAAACGGCACTCCTTACACCTATTTCATCAACGAGGTCTTGGGATACGAGCCGATCTGGAGGGACCGAAAGAAAAAGATACCCATGCTCAGCTCCTCTGGGAATCCTTTAGTTAATCCCAAAAAATTCCGCCAGAGACCTGTGGCCCTCTTCTTAGAAGGCCCGGTTCATCTGTTGAGGGTTCACAGGGAGCGGAACAAGCAAATTTACGACAGCGTTAAAAGAAGCCAGCTCTACGATCGGGAACTCGAGATGTATAAAAATTGTGAATCATTGGAAAAAGAATCATTTGAGATCGGAAGGATTCGTGCTTACGCTCGGGGATGGCTCGAGAACGAGTCTATCTACCTTCACATGGAATACAAATGGCTTCTGGAGATGTTGCGGAGCGGCCTTTACCGGGAATTCTGCCAGGACATCAAAACTGCCCTAATCCCGTTCCTCAATCCGGAGATGTACGGGAGAAGCATCCTGGAAGGAGTGTCATTCATCGTCAGCAGCGCCTTTCCTGACGAGAAACTCCACGGCCGAGGATTTCAACCTCGCTTAAGTGGCGTCACCTGTGAGATGCTCCACATCTGGACCATCATGGTGGCGGGTGAAACCCCGTTCTTCTTGGATGAGAAAGGACAACTCGCGATGAAACTTCGGCCCATTCTTCCTAACTGGCTTTTTACCCGGAAAAAAAGGACCTGCCGTTACTATGACGGGGGAGGAAAATCAAGGGAAGTGGTAATCCCAAAAAACGCCTTTGCATTCAAATTTATCGGGAAAACCCTAGTGGTCTACCACAACCAAAAGCGAAAAAACACCTTCGGCAAAGGTGGGGTGAAAGTCGTCTCTTACCGGCTGAAATATAAGGGCGGGAAGGAGAAGACCGTGACCGGGGATACCTTGGGAACCTTCTTGGCGCGGGATGTGCGTGAAGGCCGGGTGGAACGGATCGATGCTGTTCTCTCTTAAGATGTATTGGAAGCCGACAATTTTTTGAGGAGTAGGCGCACCATCGCCTCGTAGCCCGAGTGCTCACGACCCCTTAGGTACTTGATGAATTTCGAAACTGCGCGCGCGTCGGGCCTGAGCGCGACTGAGGGATATCGGACGCTCACCAAGATCAGCCCCTCCGCCGGCGCTGGCCGCATCGCTTGCTTTGCCTGCCCCTCAAGCATCCGTTCGAACTCGTCCAAGCTGAGCTTGCCCGTCCCCACGGCGAGCAGCGCCCCCACCATCCGCCGCACCTGTTGCCAGAGGAAGGCCCGGGCGATGAAATCGAAGCTGAGGATTTTCTGCCCGCGAACGTTCGCCTGTTCGAGCTCCCCGATGGTCGACCGCCCCCACTCGTGCTTGCAGAGGTGCTTGAAATCGTGGACGCCCTCGAGCAACCTCGCGGCTTGGCGGGCGAGGAGCAGGTCGAAGCCTGGGGGCGCCTCGCAAATGTAGCGATAGTGTTTGCTTTGCGCTTGGGTGCGGGGGTTGAAATCAGGTTTAACCTCGGCGGCTGTTAGCACCGCGATGTTTCGGGGCAGGGCGGCGTTCAGCTCCCGCACGTTCGGCTCCCTGCGCACGTCCAATGCCACCACCTGACCAATAGCGCTCACGCCTCGGTCGGTACGCGCGGCCACCCGATATCGAGCCTCCTTTAACTTGCGATATAGCCCACACCGCTCGAAAGCCCTCAACAATTCAGCCTCGATGGTCGGTCGATTGGGTTGTCGGACGAAGCCGAAGTAACGCGAGCCATCATACGCTACGAGAAACGCGTACCTCACGGAGCGCACCTTTGAAATATGGCTCCCGCCGCGCGATGGCTTCGGCGAACGCCTTGCGGGCCCCCTCGAGGTCACCCGTACTGATGTGGGTGAGTAAGTCAACGAGGTTGTCGTTGCGCATCAGACATGGCTTGAGGTGGCCATCGGGGATCAGGCGCAGGCGGGTGCAGTGAGCGCAGAACTCCGAGTTGTGCATCGGCTTGACGACCTCAACCTCACCGCCCGGCAAGATGTATTTTCTGCGCGCCTGCATCGAGCGGCGGGTCCGAACCGCTACCGCCCGCTCCCGAAGGCTTTGCTCTACGTCGTCTAGGTCGCAGTGATAAATGGTAAAATTTTTTCCACCCACCTCGAGCAATTCGATGAGTTGCAAGATGATGCCACGCTTTGATGCATAAGCGATCATTCGTTCGACCTCATGTTTGTTTATCCCTGCCAGCAGGACCATATTGAGCTTCACCGGCGCCAAGCCAGCGGCGAGGGCGGCATCGATGCCCTCGAATACCTCATGTAGCAACTTCCTCCCTGTTATCCGTTTGTAAGTTGTCTCGTCAAGAGTGTCCAAGCTGATGTTAATGCGGTTGAGCCCAGCATCAGCGAGTTCAGCAGCAATTTTCGCAAGCAAGGTGCCGTTTGTAGTCATCGAAACTTCATCCATGCCAGCTGCTGTCACAGCTGTGACAATTTCTATGATGTCCTTGCGCAGAAGTGGTTCGCCGCCCGTTAGCTTGACTTTGCGCATTCCAAACTCTTTTGCCAGCTGCACAATTTTCCCTATCTCCCCAGCGCTCATTTGCCTTGAACCAGCGCTACAACCCTCGCGGTGGCAGTAAAAGCAGTTCAAGTTACACTCCTCGGTAACCGAAATCCTCAGACCAGTAACCGGCCTGCCGAATTTATCCCGCACGCTTTACCACCTTCAGCTCGATGCGCTCCCCCTTCGCACCCTTCAGCGAGGAGAGCATCCCAACGATTGCCCCAGCCATCATATTCTGCATGAATGGATTCAGAAAGACTCGCCTCCCATCGACCGTTAAAGTGACTCGCTCCCGCAGGGTCGGGCAGCCATCCCCGCGCCTTTTGCCAGCGAGGACCGCGAGCGCGAACTCCCGGCAGCTCTTATATCCACAGTGCTCGCAATCGATCTCCGGCAGCACGGGCGGCACCCTTCGCTCAACCAAGTTGGTCAACCCCTTCATCTGCTTGAGCTCGAACGCGGGCAGGCCAGCCTTTTTTGCCCCCACCGAAGCGATCGTGAATTCATCCGCCAGTTTACGCAGGTCCGCCCCGCTCCTCGCGGCCACAATTTTCGCCAAGTCCCCCGTCCCCTTGAACCCCTCGATGATTACGAAATCTGACCTCTCGAGTCCGTGGAGTACCTCCCCGAGCTTCGCCGCCCGCCGCTCGATGGTCGCCAGCTCCCGCGGCGCCAGGGACACCACGACTCTCGCACCGGCCCTCGCATGCCGCCACGTGTCCTTGTCCGGACGATCGATGCTGAATCCTCGCTCCACCACGTGCTTGACCGTCGCAACGCGGTGACCGCGCTTTGAGAGCTCCCGCACAAGTCCTTCCACGATTTTGGTCTTCCCGGTCCCCCTGTATCCAACAACTGCCACCACCCTAACCAACCGCGCCACCTCCAAATAGGATAACTTCGACGGCCTCGCCCTCCCCGACGATTTCCCGCTCGAGCGGCACGTCCACGTACCCATCCGCGAACGAGAGCGCAGTTATCGCCCCCGAGCCCTTGAGGAGGGGTTCGGCGTGAACTTCCCGCCCCCTTCGAACGAGCTTCACGGGCACGAGCTCCCGTCGCCCCCGCGCCGAGAGGATTTTTGACGCCAGCCTCGCTCGAACCCTCGCTCGCTCCGCTGGAGGCAGGCCGCTCAGATGCCGCAGGTAGGGCGCGACCAACTGATCGAAGACCATTAGCGCGGAAACCGGGTACCCTGGGAGGCCGAACACGGGTTTGCCCCGCACGAGGGCCACGAACGTGGGCTTGCCGGGCCTGAGCGCCAGCCCGTGGACCAAAACTCCGGGGTTGCCGAGCCCATCGACGACGCTCGGCGCAACATCGCCGGCCCCAGCCGAGGACCCCCCCGAGAGCACGACTACATCGCAGGTGGCCAGCCCCCGCTTGAGAAGGGTTGCCAGGCTGCGGGGCTCATCCCTAGCGATGCCGAGGTAGCTGGCCTCGCCCCCGCAGAGCTCGACGGCTCGACAGATCGCCGGGCCGTTGACATCGTAGATCTTTCCTCGCTTGAGCGGGGAACCGGCGCCGACCAGCTCGATGCCGCTCGATACCACCGCGACTTTTGGGGGCGAGTACACTTTGACGTGCTTTCTTCCTATCGCTGCGATCGTCCCGAGCACTTGAGGGGTTATCATTTTTCCTGCGTTCAAAACCTTCGTTCCACGTTTGACCTCCGAACCTCGCTCGGCGATGTTCTCCCCGGGGGCAACCGCACGGAAAACCCGAACGACCTTTGCCCTCGCCGTCGAGTATTCGAGCATTACCACGGCGTTCGCACCTCTCGGCACCGGTGCCCCAGTATCGATCTCGACACACTGCCCCCTGCTGATCTTAAACTTCGGCCACTCGCCAGCGCGCACGCTACCCACCCGGGTGAGTTCAACGAGCGATTCCTCCCCTGCGCCAAATGTGTCCGCAGCGCGAACCGCATAGCCATCAAACGCAGCGCGATCGAACGGCGGAACATCTATCCTAGAGAGGACATCCTCGGCCAGCACCCGCCCGGCGGCCTCTCCCAGCAGCACTTCAACCTCGCGGGGGCGGAGCCTCCAGCGTTTTTCAAGCGCTGCACGGGCCTCCTCGATCGTCACCACGCGTAGAAAGCTCGACATTCTAATCCTGATAGCCAATTAAGCGCTGAGCTTAAAGTTTACCGCTAAATTAAACGTGGATAGTTAACCTCCAAAGAAAAGGTTGGGGGTCACTACTAACTATGAAAAACTACAACCACGCGCGAGGAGGAAAAAATTTTGCGCGGCACCAAAGGTTTGTGAAGCAATCTTTTTTGTCCAAGCCCAGATAGCTCACAAAGGTTTAAATAGGGAATTTCAAAAAAAGGCTAAATGCGGGGAAGAAGCCAGCAAAGAAGGCTGAACCTTCGCCCAAGGGCGCGGGGGAACCGCGGAGAAACCTAGCGCGGCTAGGGAAGGCTGCGGATAAAGTGCGCGGTGGTGCGCGTCGAAGCCGAGGTGCTGGAAAGAGATCTCGCGGCGAAAAGCGCGGGTAGGGATGACCGAACCGCCGCGGAGTAGGTGCGTGATCGAATCCCCGCACTTTTTCTTCAAGATTTTCCAATATTTTACGAAGCTTCAAGGAATACTTTTAATCACGCTAGACGGAAACGCCAAAGGGAGGCTGTGGGCGAAGAAAGACCAGAGATTAAGAAGGTCAAAAGATGAGTTTGAAGTCTAAAATTTCTATTTCCATTTTAATGTGTTTGTTACTGACTTTCTCCATCTACTCCACGCAGGTTCCCAGCGTGCATGCATGGGCTTGGGATACCCATCGATTCGTTGATAATAGGGCAATCGAGCTTATGCCTGATAATTTGGATTGGTTTTTCTCAACGTATTCGAGCGTCATTATTGAATACTCTATTAAACCCGACCAGTGGAAAAACCTCGACACTTATGAGCAAAACTGCAGGCATTGGTATCACGTCGATGAGCCCGAGGGTGAGAACGAATATTATCGAGGCGGTCTTCCTAATAACTGGAATACATTAGGGGAAGGCGTGCTACCCTGGGTCGTGGAGGATAATTTTGCTATGCTCGTTCAGAGTTTGAGAGATGAGGACTGGAACCACGCGGCACAGCTGATGGGCGTCATAAGCCATTACACCACTGACGCCACCATGCCCCTTCACGCGACCTCCGATTACTGGCTCGACGGCATGCACACAACATACGAGCGCAAAGTGGACAGTCGCCTAGGCGAGATATCGATCCCGGATTACGTGCCCCAAGAGCTCGACAACATTTTCGAGGCGACGATGGCGGTGCTCGAGGAAAGCTACGGGTTCACAGGTCACACTGAGAACGATCTGAGCTACTGGTTGAGGCAGTACACCAGTTGGAACCCCGCCATACGAAATATCACGGAGAACAGATTAGGCTCGGCCGTCCAGTTCACGGCAAACCTTTGGTACACCGCGATAATTCAAGCAGATTTGGAAACTTCTCCCCCCACCTCCGAGGGGCTACCTATCGTTGTTATCATGGCGATCGTAACGATTGCAATAGTCGGTGCTGTGTCGGTGCTCTACATCAAAAGACGTTAAGTCACAGGTGCAGGTGGGATTGTTCCCAACCTAATCTTCACGGTAACTTCCCTGCTTTGGCGAGTTGCTTCGCCACATCTTTGAGCCCGAGCGTCTTTAAGCGTGAGCGGGGAATCCAACCGGTTTTGCGATCCCAGCCCCGAAGTTTGTAGTACTGCCGAAGCATGTAGTCGAGCTCGACCACGTGCCCCTCGCAGGGACCCGCGGGGGCCGGTTCCTTGATTAAGCGCTCGGGCAGGCGATCATCCTCGGCGGTGACCCCCTCTCGGATGTCGAATGCCCGCTCGAGGGTGAAGATGCGCTCACCGATTGTGCGAAGCTCTCGTTCGGTATAGCGGATGCCGGTCGCTGCCGTCAACGCCGCGGCGAAATCGGCGAAGTAAAACGCGGGGGGCCAGACCGCACCGAACTTGCAGGCCACCAGCGAGTCGACCACCGCGCAGAAGTTCTCCCCATCTCGCACCATAAGCGCCTTGTGTTTGGGATTGAGCCTATCGGCGGCCTCCGGCATCACCCGGCGGCCAAATCGTTTTTCAATCTCCTCGACGAAGCCGACCTCGCTCAGCACCTCGAAGGAAGTCAGGTGGTCCGCCCCGCGGTTCGCCGTGGCGTGCGAGAGCCCCATAGATTTCTGCGCCCGCCCGTCCTGCGCTGGCTCGTCCATCCCCTTCACGACCATCGTGAACCTTTCTGCCTCCTTGCCGAATCCCTTCGCGAACCTAGCTGTCCCCTCGGCGAGCTTTGCGCCGAAGCCCTCTCGTCTGGCGATTTTCCCGATACATTCGATGATCGCGTCGGCATTCCCCCAGCGCAGCTCGATGCCATCGGTCTCGCGCTTCGTCAGCAGGCCGCGCTCGTAGCACTCCATCGCGAAGGCAATCACGCCGCCGCACGATATCGTGTCGAGGCCGTAGAGGTTGCAGAGCCTGTTCGCGTAGAGGATCCCTTCGAGGTCGGCGTTCCCGCAGCGCCCGCCTAAGCTCGACAGCGTCTCGTACTCGATTTTCCCCTCCGAGGGTCGCTCACCGCCAGGCACCCGCACAAAATTCTCGCAGCGCAGCGGGCAGGAGAAGCACGCGCGGTCCTTTACCTTGAACTCGCGAACTATCCGCTCGCCGCCGATCTGCGCCGCGTGCTCGAAGACCCCGCTCTGGAAGTTGCGAGTGGGAAAGCGCCCAATCTCGGTCATTAGTTCAACAAGAATTGTCGTGCCATACTTGGTTGTCGATACCGAAAACTTGTGCTGAAGCAGCTTCTTGTACCCAGCGCTCGCGAGGCGCTCCAGTTGCTCGAGATCAGCAACCTCTACATCTAGACTGCCTCGCACGGCAACTGCCTTCAGCCGCTTCGAACCCATCACTGCGCCTAACCCAGTGCGTGCAGCGGCGCGGTAGTTTGTCATGATGCACGAAAAGCGGACGAGGTTCTCGCCAGCTTGGCCGATGGAGGCGACCTGAGCATCTCCTCCGTGCTTTTCCTTCAGCACGGCCTCGGTTTCCAGAGCCGAGCGACCCCAGAGCTGCTTGGCATCCCTGAGCTCGGCCTTGCCATCCTCGACGAAAAGGTAAACAGGTTTGGGTGAACGGCCCCGGACGATTATCGCGTCGAACCCAGCGTGCTTGAGCTCGGCCCCCCAGTGGCCACCCGAGTTGGCCTCGCCGTAGAGTCCGGTCAGCGGGGACTTCGCGGCAACTTCGTATCGACCGGTTTGGGGCCAGATCGTGCCCGAAAGGGGGCCCACCGCAAACACGAGCACATTCGCCGGGCCGATGGGATCCGTCTTAGGCTTGATGAGGTCGAACAACAACCTGGCGCAAAAACCATTGCCCCCAATGTAACTTCTCGCAAGCTCCTCCTGCAACTTCTGTGCGATTGCCTTCCCGCGGGTTAAATCAACTTGAAGCAAGCGCCCAGCGTAGCCGCCCAAGGGGAACTTCCCAACCAAGATACCACCTCAAAAAATAGGTGTTGAGAAATTAAAAAGGTTCTGAACTGTCAAAGCGCCGGCAAAAGTGTCTTTATCTCCCAATCGCTGACTTGGGCCCTGTAGCTGTCCCACTCCTGCCCCTTGATGTAGAGGAAGTGGCTGAAGATATGCTCCCCCAGCGCCTCTCGCACCAGGCTGCTTTGCCGCATGCAATCGAGCGCCTCCCCCAAATTCTCAGGGAGCGACCCTATGCCCAAGGCCTCTCGCTCCTCGAGGCTCATGTGGAAGATATCTTTTTCGACGGGGTCGGAAGGGTCTATTTTGTCCTCGATGCCCTTGAACCCGGCCGCGAGCATTACCACGAACTGCAGGTAAGGGTTACCAACGGGATCGGGGTTGCGGAGTTCGATGCGCGTGCTTGCGCCCCTTCCGGCTGGCACCCGGATGAAGGCGCTGCGGTTGCGGTTGGCCCATGAGGTGTAAACGGGCGCCTCGTATCCCGGCACCAGGCGCTTGTACGAGTTGACCGATGAAGCTAGAATCGCGCACGTTTCGCGCGCGTGTTTAATCAGCCCCCCGATGAAGTAGAGGGCGTTCTTGCTCAGCTTGTACGAACCCTTTGGGTCGTAGAATGCGCTCTTTCCCTCTGGGGTCATCAGCGATTGGTGAACGTGCATCCCAGAGCCGTTCTCACCGAAGAGGGGCTTTGGCATGAAGGTCGCGTAGAGGCCGTGTTTATAACCGATGGTCTTGGTGACGTACTTCAACATGGCGACGCGGTCGGCCGACGCGATTGCATCAGTATACTTCAGGTCGATCTCGTGCTGCCCTGGGGCTACCTCGTGGTGCGAGGCCTCGACGTCGAACCCCATCGCGTTCAAGTAGGTCATAATTTCCTTTCGAACGTTGTCCCCCCGGTCGCGCATGAGGTCGAAGTATCCCCCGGAGTCGGAGGGCTTGGTCGTGGGGTCCCCTCGCTCGTCTGGCATCAGGAAGAAAAACTCGTACTCGGGGGCGGTGTTGAAGATCCAGCCCTTCTTGCGGACTTTTTCCATAAGCCTCTCGAGCGACGCGCGCGGGTCACCATCGAATCGGTTGCCCTCGTGGTCGTAGACATCGCAAACCATCCGTGCAGTTTTTAGGTTATCTTGAAGCCAAGGAAGTACCACGAAGGTCTTGGGGTCGGGCTTGAGACGCATGTCCGATTCCTCGATCGTGGCGTAGCCGAGGATCGAAGAACCATCGAAAAACACGCCCTCCTCAAGGGCATCATCAAGCTTTGTGGCGGGGATGGTGACATTTTTGACCGTACCGAGGATGTCCATGAACTGCATCTGGATAAATTTTATGTCTTCTTTCTTCACCGCCTGCATTATCTCTGATTTTGATGCCATCTCGCCCCCCACCCACCTCCTCACGCGTTGGATTTAAACTTTAAGGAAATTGTATGGTGAAACATAGAAATCATGGGCGGTCCACGAAAAATCTTGAGCCATCACCGCGACTGGTATCATTTCAGCTTATATCGCTTTGCAAAATCAGTCACTTTTACCATTTTCTCCTTGCCCCGCTTTCTCATTTTTGCAACGAACCCTGGCCCGAGTGCAGGTTCAAGGAGGATTTCTTCGTGTTCAAGCATCATTCTATTTATCACCTCAGATTCGTCTCCAAGTCCATATTTGGCCTTTACGATATTTATTACCATGTTAGTTTTGATTAATCCCTTCATGCTGCCTTGATTAAACCGAAACCCAAGTAGGCTGCGGTGAAAACGATTGCGGTGATCATGACAGTTTTACCCATCGTCGTCCAAAGCTCTACTTTATCGTTGCCAGCGCTTATCACCGCGATGTAGCGCGCCATCACCGCGGCGAGGGCTATTGCCGTCATGCCCATC
>JAUWBN010000019.1 GCA_030601675.1 Hadesarchaea archaeon
CACACTTTTTTCACATCCTTCTTCTCCCGCAGCACTTCTTCTAAAAGCTCAGTCACAAACCCCTTTCTCCCATAGCTTCCGTCATCAGTGGCAACCAAGAGCTCGGTGGAGACTTTTCTCATTTCCTCTTCCATGATGATTAAATCCTTTGTTTTTGCGCCGATGATCGCTATGACTCGATTACCCGCTTCTTTCAATTCCCGTGTTATGGGATAAACGCAGGCAATACCCGTTCCTCCCCCCACGGTCACCACGGTTTCATGGTTGCCGATTTTCGATGGATTACCCAGGGGTCCGACAAATGAAAAGAGTTCATCTCCCTCGTTCATTTGAGAGAGCTGAGCTGTAGTTTTACCTACGACTTGAAATACGATGCGTACCCATCCATTTTCTCGGTCGTAGTCGGCAATGGTCAGTGGGATCCGTTCTCCTCTTTCATCGGTCATTAAGATTATGAACTGTCCCGGTTTGGCCCTCTTTGCAATCAGCGGGGCGGTGACTTCAAGTGAAATGATATTCAGGGCAATTTCCCTTTTGGCGATTATCTTGGGCAATCCGACTCCCCCGTTAAATACATTACAATACCGCCGCGAGTTTTAAATATGCTACAATTGTTGCTCTGGCTCCTGCCTGTGGTAGATGTCTTCGCGCTCCGACGAATTTTGAATCATTATCGCTCGCTAGGGATCCGGGTGCCTTGGGGCCACGCGAAGGCAGGCGTGGTCGAACGATGGATCGGCTACCTGCCGGCGGGTTTCGTCATCGGGTGGTTCGCGGGCTTCTGGATGGCTTTGGCTATAGCGTTTACGATATTGGCTCTCTTGGGGCCGGTCGAGATCTACCTAATGTACCGGGGTGTTAGGCCTTGGAGATTTTTCAAGGGAAAGCCCCTTGAGCTCGTGACTAAAATTTTCCTGCTTGAGGGCTACAACGCCACCGGGTACTACTTGCTGGGGGCCCTGCTCGCGCTGCTGGTCAATATCTGATCTCGCGAATGGGCTTCCCATCGCGCGTGCGCGGCGTGAGATAATCGATCAAGCGCTCGATGTCCGGGGCCTCCAGCGTCACGACGATAGGGCCGAGCGGGGACTCGCCTCTGGTGAAACTAACCTTGCCCACGAAGGCGGCCTGTCGGTTAAGCATAAATTGCACCACATTGCCCCGCCTGCTCCGAAGCATCACCGAGCGGGCTGAGTCGCGAATGGCCTGCTGTCTCAAAAGCAGGTGCAATCGATCGAGTGATTCCACGCCGGTCGATTCCCCAACGAGTGAATTCCCGATCAAGCTGAGCTCAAGCGTTGAAAATATCTGCTTTATCGCGGCCTCGACCTTCCCCCTGGCTTCGGTCTGCTTTACCTCCGCCTCGACCCGCAGCCTCAAGCCTTGCCACCAGTTACCTTTTCAAAGAGCCCAATCGCGCGCTCATGAAGTTCCTCGAGCGTTCCCTCGTTCACGATGATGAAATCTGCGAGCGCGAGTGCCTCCCCCATCCCCCAGCCGAGCTCACGGCGGTCCTTCTCTCGAAATGATTCTAAACTCATTACATCGTCAGCTCTCCCTCGGGAAGCGACGCGAGAGTAACGGATGCGTTCGTTCGCCCAAATCGCGAGCAAATGAAAACTATCGCCGAAGGAGCGGAGAAACTCGTCAACCTCAGCCATGCCACGAATTCCATCGACGACGACTGCCCGCTTTCCCTTTCCCTGGGACTCTATCAGCGGGACACACCGCTTTGCAATCGCGCCCAAGCCCTCGCGCTTCCTGAGCTCGTTCGCGACCGCCGCGACAGTCGACTCGTTGATCTTCTGACCCATGAGCTTGACCTCTTCCCAAACAACGTCACCCATCCGAACGGTCGGGACACCAAATTTAGCTAGGGTCTTGGCCACCTCGGTCTTCCCCGAACCGTGAAGGCCGACGATGCCGATTACCTCGAGCGCCATTACAATTCGACCACAATCAGCGTCGTAGTGTTGGTGACACCTGAAATGCCCCGAATGTCACCGAATACCGCCTTGGTCAACTTCTCGAGCGAGTCGACCTCAATTCGGGCGACGATATCATAGGGTCCCGCGACCGCCTCAGCCTTTTTGACCCCCTCGATAGCCTTGACCTTCCGGAAGACCTCTGCCGTCTTCCCAGGTTCGGCAGAAATCAAGCTATACGCATTCACCATCCGCCCACCTCCACACCCATTTCCGCAGCTTGATTTAAAACCCCTCGCCTCAAGAAGGATTTCAAATTATTATTTACTTTTTAAAAACTCATGGATGCCCCGAAGCCCCACTTCTTTGAGTGTCTCTAGCTCCGCTTCCGTGCGCCCCTCCACCACCAACCTTGCCTTCGGCTCGGTTCCCGAAACCCTGATGAGAACCCAGCTCCCGTTCTTGCGGTTGACCCGAACGCCATCTATGTCGAGCACATCGCGGACCTCACCAACATTCTCGAGCAAGTACTTCCGAATGCCCAGCATGAACTCCCCCTTCCGCTCCTCGGGGCACGCAAAATCTTCGGAATACATCGGGTAGTCGGGCACGTTAGCTGCGAAGATCTTTGAAAGCGACTTTCGCTGTAGGGACATGACCTCAAGCAGTTTTGCCGCCACTAGCACTCCATCTGCCCAAGGTCCGAATTCTGGGAAAACCAGCTTCCCCGGCTCGCCCGCAAAACATGCACCGTGTTCGACCATCGCGGCTGAATAGTTGCCGAGCGCCGTTCGGAAGGTCCGTCCTCCCGCCCGGGCCACGACTTCCTCGATTGCGACCGAAGTGTTGACGCTGGTCACGATTGCCCCCCCTCCTTTCGCCTCGACCGCGCGCTTGGCGAAGAGCGCGATGAGTGCATCGTGCTTCACGAAGTTCCCCCGCTCATCGACCGCCGCAACTCGATCTGCATCACCATCGTGCGTTATGCCCAAATCGGCGCCGACCTCACGAACGGTTAGCATAAGATCTTCCAAATTCCAGGGCTGGGGCTCGGAAGGGTGGCCTGGGAAATGACCATCGAGGTGGGAATTCAGCGTCACCACCTTACACCCGAGCTCGCGAAGTAGCAAGGGTGTAGTTACCGCTCCCACACCATTAGCGCAATCAATGACAACCTTGAAACCCCGCCTCACTTTGACCGCACGTTCGATCGCCCCGAGGTAGCGGGGGATTGCATCGTAACGCTGCACGGAACCCAGCGAGTCCCAGCTCGCGCGTTTCATCTCCCTTTCAAATATAAGTTCCTCCAACTTTAGCTCCTCCTCGGGCAGGAACTCCATGCCATCCGAGCGGTAGAGCGCGATGCCGTTGTCCGGTGGTGGATTGTGCGAAGCGGTGATGATCGCTCCAGCTTTGGTACCCAACTCGCGGACGGTGAAAGCGACACAGGGCGAGGGCACCAATCCCACATCGACCACATCGCACCCCCTGGTAAGCGCACCGGCCACAAACGCGTGCTGCAGCATCTCACCCGAGGTTCGAGCATCTCGCCCCACGACGATTTTTCCATCACCCACGTAGTTCGCGAGCGCCTGCCCGAGCTTCAGCATGAGTTCCGGCGTGACCTTCGTCGCTATGGGGCCGCGAATGCCCCGCGTGCCGAAGAGCTTTTTGTGCATATCATTCCTCAAGCAACTTGGGTATCTCAAACTCTTCTAGCTTTTCTCGCTTAGGCCTGCCCTCGGTATCCCAACCTCGAATCCCATAATATTCGTCAAGCATTCGATTGAACTCTTTTTTACTGAGCTTAATCCCCTTCGCTGGGCCACTCGGAAGTGTTTCGCTCAGCAGCCTGGGTGGCAGTGTGTCGTCCTTCCGCGAGATGCCGTCTCGTACGGCAAGCAAGCGCTCGAGGTTGTAGATTCGCTCGCCCGCTTTGAGCAACTCCTTGACGCTGAAGTTCCAGCCTGTTGTCACCGCGAGCACGCGCGCCATCTCCTCGACCCCTATCGCCCGGGTTCCTATGACGCAGACACCCAACGAGTCCACCGTCGCCCGTGTGTTTTGTAGCTCGAAAACGAGCTTTGCCTTTCCCTCGGTAGAAAATCGATCGTACTTTGGGGCGAAGACCTCGGCAGCAAACGTCCAAGCCTTGAGGTGGCAGCCTCCTCGACAGGCTGTGGCATAGGCTAGCCCCATCCCCCAAGCGCCTCGGGGGTCGTAGGCGGGCAGCTCCAAGCCCTTGACGTGCATGGCAAAAGCTTCCGAGCCCCTCCCAATTTTCCTCGCTGCGTTACGCACACCCTCAGCGAGCAGGCCCCCTATCCCCTCACGAAACGCGATCTTGCGGATGAGCTCAACTAAAACCTTGTGGTTACCGAACTTGAGCTCTAGGTTATTGACGTCGCGCTTACTCGGCAAACCCCGCTCAAAACACTCCATCGCGAAGCCGATCACATTGCCGGTCGAGATCGTGTCCATGCCGTAGCGATCGCACCACATGTTGGCGGCTGCAATCGCATCGAGACGATCTACACCGCACTGCGCTCCGAACGCCCACAGCGTCTCGTACTCCGGTCCCTCAACAAAAGTATTCGCGTACTCGCCTTCCCCGATGACGCTGTACTTGCCGCAGGCGATTGGGCATGCGTAGCACGCGGTGTCTTTTTTCACTAGCTGTTCGCGCATGGTTTCCGCGTTGATGCGTGCTGCACCCTCGAAGACTCCAGCTTGGAAGTTGCGCGTGGGGAAGAGGCCCCCCTCGTTGACCGGGTCTACGAACTGTGTTGTGCCGAACCTCGAAAACTGTTGGACGGCTTGGTTCCTTTTCATCTCCGCGATCAGCTCCCGCATGAGCGTCATGAGCCCCTCCTCGTCCGCCACCTCAACCCCGCCATGTCCCCGCGCCGCAATCGCTTTGAGCTGCTTCGATCCCATCACCGCCCCTGCGCCCCCCCGACCGATCGAGCGGGAATTGGCTTGGATAGTGGCAAACCTCACGAGATTTTCGCCTGCCTGCCCTATGCTGGCGACGCGTGCGCGTTTGTCCTTGAGCTCCTTTCGGATCGCGGCCTCGGTCTCCTCGGTCGTCAGCCCCCAGAACTCGCCAGCGTCGTGAAGCTCGGCTTTGCCGTCCAGGATGCTCAGCCATGTTGGACTCGCAGCCTTGCCTCGCACGATGATGCCGTCGTAGCCAGCGAACCTCAGCTCCGCACCAAAGAAGCCGCCCACCGAACAGCAGAGGTACATGTTCGTCAGCGGGGATTTCGTAGTCGCTTCCCAACGCGGGCATGCTGGCAAGGGTGTACCGGTAGCAGGACCAGTCATGATGATTAAGACGTTATCGGGCGAGAGCGGGTCGATGCCGGGCTTGAGCTCCCTGTAGAGCATCGCCGCCCCGAGGCCACGCCCACCCAGAAAGGCACAAGCAAATTTCTCTGGAGTTTCCTGCTCCTCAATCGCGCCGCGCGTTAGGTCAACACGCAAAATCTTGCCCACGTAGCCGAACATCTCTGCCCCTCCTTGTCCTCATTGCGCCAACATTTATAGAATTACCCGAGTTCGTTTAACTGAGTGGTAAAATGGGGGTTAAAATTTACACCACACCATTTTGTCCTTACTGCAAGATGGCGAAGGAGTTCCTGAAGGGGCGCGGCGTCGAGTTCGAGGAGGTAAACGTTCAGGAGGATCACAGGGCGACGCTCGAGATGATTCAAAAGACCGGCCAGAACGGTGTGCCAGTGATTGAGATCGACGACAAGATCATCGTGGGTTTTAACCGAGAGAAAATCATCGAGGCTCTGGGGCTATGAACGTGGAGCAACTTCGTGCCCCCCTCGAGCGATATGCCAAGTCACAAGGTTTCCAATTGAACCCGGATGAAAAAATCGTTGATTTCGTGATCCAAGGGTTGCGACACAACGAGCAGAAGTTCGGTCGCCGCTACTGCCCCTGCCGCGCGATCACTGGCGACCCCGAGCAAGATCGAAAAATCATCTGCCCATGTGTATATCATAAAGACGAGATTAAACGCATGGGGCACTGCCTCTGCGGGCTCTTCGTGGCTAAAGGGTTTAAACCAACCAAATAACCTCTTTTTTGGAATATTCCTGTGAGTAATTTTTTAATCCAAAAAATATAAATAGCAGTATTTATAACATTTTTCGAATTTGGGGGTGTTAGGCTGACCAAAACCAAGGTGAACAAGTCGATAGCCGAGATAAACGACCGGATCAGGCGCGGCGATGCGGTGGTCGTGACAGCGGAGGAAATAGTAGAAATCGTGAGGGAAAGGGGCGAAGTCGAGGCTGCCAAGGAAGTGGACATCGTCACCACCGGCACCTTTGGAGCGATGTGTAGCTCTGGGGCTTGGTTGAACTTCGGACATGCCGACCCGCCGATCAAAATGCAGCGCGTCTGGCTCAACGATGTCGAAGCTTACAGCGGCGTCGCGGCCGTCGATGCTTACATAGGTGCCACCCAGCTCAGCGAGACCCGCGACTTTGAGTACGGCGGCGGGCATGTCATCGAAGATTTGGTCCGAGGGAAGGAAATCAAGGTCAAGGCGATAGCGTACGGTACCGATTGCTACCCACGCAAGGAGCTCGAAACCATCGTGACCAAGGATGACCTAAATCAGGCGGTGCTCTGCAACCCTCGCAGTGCTTACCAGCGCTACGTCGCTGCCACTAACTCGCGCGATGAAACGATTTACACCTACATGGGCACCCTGCTGCCGAACTACGGCAACGTGACCTACTCCGGCTCCGGCGCTCTGAGCCCGCTGCACAACGACCCAAATTACGAGACAATTGGCGTCGGGACGCGAATCTTCCTAGGTGGTGCCCAAGGCTACATCTTCTGGGAGGGCACCCAGCACGCGCCGACCAAGGCAATGGGGACCATCATGACCATCGGAAACCTCAAGGAGATGGATGCGCGCTACATCAGGGGGGCGACAATCGAAGGATACGGAACCTCGCTGTACGTTGGCTTAGGTATCCCCATCCCGATCATCAACGAACGCGTTGCTAAGACGACGGGCATCAGCGATGAGGAGATAAGGGCCGACCTCACCGACTACGGGGTCCCGAGGAGGGAGCGCCCGATCCTCAAGGAAGTCACGTACGCAGAGCTGAAATCGGGGAGGGTCGAAGTCGGGGGGAAGGAGGTACCGGTCAGTCCCCTGAGCAGCTTGAAGCAGGCAAGAGAGATTGCTGGCATCCTGAAGAAATGGATTGAAGATAAAAAGTTCTTCCTCGCCCAAACAGTTGAAGGGCTATCAACGGACCAGGTATTCAAGCCGATAAAACAGATTGCCGCTGCCCCTGTGGCCAAGGACTTGATGACAAGGGAGGTGGTGACCGCCAGGCCAAGTGATTCGATCACCAGCGCGGCGAAGATATTCGCGAAACGAAACTTCGACCACCTGCCAATTGTCGATGAAAAAGGGAAGCTCGTTGGCATCGTGACCTCGTGGAACATCGCAGTAGCGGTTGGAACTGGCAAGAGGAAGCTATCGGAAATCTTGACCTCTAAGGTCATCGTGGCGTCCGAGAATGAACCCATCGACGCGATTGCGAGGAAACTTGAAACGCACAGGATTTCGGGGGTCCCGGTGGTGGGCACAGGGGGAGAGTTGAGAGGTATCCTCACGAGCGAAGACCTATCGAAGCTGATTGGGAGGCGAAGAAAGTGACGAAGAAAGTGCTGTTAAAATATTCAGCTGAAAAGACCAAGGAACCGATACTGGCATCGATCATCAAGGAGACGGGTACGCTTCTGAACATCCTACACGCGGAGTTCAGCGCGGAGGGTGGTGAAATTCTGCTCGCTATCGACGCTCCCGATGCGGAAGTGAATCGAATCATCAAACTTTTTGAACAAAGGGGGATCGAGACCAAGGAACTCAAACGTGCAATTCAGCTCGATGAGGAAAAATGTTTCGACTGCGGTGCGTGCATCTCGCTCTGTCCCACCGGGGCGCTCCGGTTGACCGATGATTATTCGGTCGAGCTCGACGAGGACAAGTGCATTTACTGCGAGATCTGTGTGCCGTCTTGTCCGGTGAGGGCTCTCAAGATATCGAAGTTTTAGGTGATCTAAATGTACACCCGCTCGTGGTCCTTTAAGGAAACGAACCTTATCATCAAGTGCGACGATAAACGGGCAATAGATGTCGCGATCGATGCCAGCTTGCGGGCTAGGCGTGAAATTGAAAGATTCATCATCGTGCGTCCGGAGTTCAGGTGGTTCCTCGAGCCCCTGAGGCTCAAAGGAGAGTACCCAAGGGTCATAGAGCTCATGTTAAGGGCCGCTGAGATCGCTGACGTGGGACCATTCGCAGCGGTGGCTGGATCGATTTCGCAGATCGCAGCTGAGGTGGCGCGCGAGGCAGGTGCCAAAAACGTGGTGGTGGAAAATGGTGGCGATATAGCGATAATTGGTGACGGGGAGTTTCGTGTTGGAATTTATGCGGGAGGAGCGGGAACTTCTGGAAAAATAGGATTCCTCGTCCGGAGTGGAGAACTGCCCATAGGTATTTGCACGAGCTCAGGCACGGTGGGTCACTCGGTGAGCCTCGGACAAGCGGATGCGGTCGTCGCAGTAGCTAACGAAGCATCCATAGCTGATGCCGCCGCAACCTCCATAGCAAATTGTGTGAATGGGGCAGATGTCGAGTCCTCAATCGAGCGAGGTTTGAATCGGGCCCATGAAATCTCAGAAATTCGGGGTTGTCTGATCGCGAGAGGGGACCACATCGGCGCTTCGGGTAAGCTGCCGGAGCTGATCCGGGTGTCGCCGGAAGCGGAGGAGATTTCGGTCGTTTCAAAAAGATATCAAGGCTATGAGCTGGAGCTGGCACCCATTTTATAGAGGAACCCCTAACGGTGGGATGGGAAACCGATGGCAATTACCGTGAAGTTCTTCGCGAACTTCCGCGAGGTAACGAGAAAAGAACAGGAAAGGGTTGAGGGGACAAAAAACGTTGCTTCCCTGCTGGACGACCTCGTTCGCAGGTTTGGGGAGGGGCTGGCCGAACAACTTTACTCGCCGGGCACGCGAAAACTCCGTGGGACGGTGAATATTTTGGTGAATGGTAGGGGGATAGGTTTCCTTCGGGAGCTGGACACTCCACTAAAAGACGGGGACGTGGTGGCGATTTTCCCACCCGTAGCTGGGGGCAAGCTGACGCCCGGCGAGCTCAAGCGCTATAGCCGTCAAATCATCATCCCGGGCCTAGGCAAGCGAGGGCAGCTCAAGCTGAAGCGGGCCCACGTGTTCGTCGCTGGATTGGGGGGACTGGGTAGCCCGTCTTCGATTTACCTCGTCGCCGCGGGGGTCGGACACCTGACGATCATCGATGAGCAGAAAGTCGACCTAACAAATCTCAACCGCCAAGTGTTGCACTGGGAGCTCGATGTAGGGCGGTCGAAGGCGGGGTCAGCGGCCGAAAAGTTGTTCGCGATGAATCCCAACGTTAAGGTGGACAGCAAGCTCAAGCGAATAACCCCCAAGAACGTAAACAAACTCATCAAGGGGGCTGATGTCGTCATCGATGGTATGGACAACTATCCCATGCGCTACCTGCTCAACAAGGCCTGCGTGCGTAACCGCATACCTTTCATCCATGGAGCGGTCGAGGGGCTGGTTGGCCAGTTGATGACTATTTTGCCTAAGAAGGGTCCATGTTTGAAGTGCGCCGTGCCCCGAGAGCCCCCAAAGAAGCCCGTCTTTCCCGTGCTGGGGGCCACGCCCGGAGTCATAGGGTGCCTGCAGGCGATGGAGGCGATCAAGCTCATCACGGGAGTGGGCAAGCCCCTCGTCGGGCGAATGCTGATATTCAACGGAAGAAACATGACGTTTGATGAAATTAGAATCAAACGGGATCCAAGCTGCCCGGTCTGTAGCAGGTTAAGTAGGTAGGTATCACATGCCCGAAATACCGAAAGAAAGACTTGAAAAATACCTCAACCTCCAGCGCGAATTCAAAGAGGAGCGATATATCAATCTCAACCCCATCCAGCGCGGAGGTGTGCTAACCGATGCGGCGCGGGAAGCCCTACTTGAGTTTGGTGACGGGTACTCAACCTGTGACTGGTGCCCACCAAAGACCCCTAGGCTGGACGCGATCAAACGTCCCCCCATAGGCCAGTTCATGCAGGACCTCGCAGAATTCCTTGGTATGGATGTCGCCCGGGTGGTGACGCGCTGCAGGGAGGCACAATTCATAGCATTCGCAACGCTCGGGGAACCCGGCGACTATGTGGTCGTCGATGGTCTAGCCCACTACTCGGCCTACGTGGCTGCGGAACTCGCTAGACTCAAGGTTAAGGAGGTTCCTCACAGTGGCCACCCGGAGTTTAAACTCGACTTGGATGCATATGCTGAAAAAATAGAGGAGGTCAAGCGGGAGACCGGGAAGCTCCCCGCTGCGGTGCTGCTCACCCACGTCGATTATCACTACGGCAACCTGAACGATGCCGCGGTAGTGGGGAAGATATGTAAAAAATACGGGGTGCCCTTCCTGCTGAACTCGGCTTACACGGCTGGCGTCATGCCCATCGATGGAAAAAAGCTTGGCGCGGACATCCTTGTCTCGAGCGGGCACAAGTCATGGGCAGCGAGCGCCCCAACCGGCATCCTGGCACTCAAGGAGGAGCTGATCGACCGGGTGCTGGCGAGGTCGAAGATAGTGGGCGACTGGAGCAAGCATGAGGTTGGAGTCAAGGAGTACGCTCTGCTGGGCTGCACGGTTATGGGTGGCCCGCTTATCTCACTGATGGCTTCCTTCCCTCACGTGGTTGATCGGGTAGAGCATTGGGGTGAAGAGGTGGAAAAAGCTAGGTATCTCATCGAGCAGCTCGAGCGAATCGAGGGAACCCGACAGCTGGGAATCAAGCCCAAGCAACACACCCTGACCCACGTGGAGTCGGAGGGACTCTACAAAGCGTCGCAGGCCCACAAGCGTCGCGGGTTCTTCCTGTACGATGAGCTCAAGCGCAGGGGCATCGTTGGCATTCAAGCCGGCCTGACGAAGCACTTCAAGCTCAACACTTACGGGCTGACCAAAGCGAAAGTGGAGCAAGTTGCAAAGGCGTTTTTAGAGATAGCTAAGGATCAAGGCCTAACCATCAAGTGAACTTCACGTAGCAACGATCTCAAGCTCTTCAATCCCGCCATCCTTCAGCATGTACGCTTTTCGCTCGACGACTCGCTCCTTCGCCGTGCTGACGATCAGCCAAGCAAACCCCGGCCAAAGCTTCATTATTTCAGAGTCACGAGCGCTCACGTAGGCTGCAATGTTTGGGTGGGAGTGGTAAATGCCTACCAGCTCTAGCCCACTTTTCTCGGCCCGCTTAACCGCCTTGAA
Source organism: Hadesarchaea archaeon (assembly GCA_030601675.1). GTDB lineage: Archaea > Hadarchaeota > Hadarchaeia > Hadarchaeales > Hadarchaeaceae > DG-33. Next base: position 11,299 of record JAUWBN010000019.1, read on the forward strand.
CACCAGCTCCGGGTCGGCCTCGAATGCGACGGGGGAGCCCAACACATTCTCAGCCTCGACGACCTCCTTAACCTCGATTACGTTTTTTCCGAACTTGCCGAGGAGTAACCCACAGCACTCGCGGGGGAAATTTTTCAGCGCGTGCCCATCAATCGCCTTTAAACCATCGCGGCTGAGCTTGAGCTCCATCCAAGGTCCCTAACGTCGCTTGCCTAGCGCTTCGCCAAAATCTTGACCGCTTCGATCGCGACATCAATCGCTTCATCTATGCCCGCGTGCGGGTCGGCTATTTTTCCGATTGGGCCTATGATCGCCAGCACCCCGCCGCCTCGCCAGCCGTTGATGCTGCAGAGCGTGTAAATCGTGGAGCATTCCATCTCCGTCGCCAGAACCCGCGCCCGCCGCCAAACCTTCCATCGCTGAGCTGACTCCTCCGCAAGCGGTGCCCGCTCGGGCTCCTCGGAGTAAAAGGAATCTTTGGAGACCGCTAGGCCGACGTGGTGTTTGACCTTCAAGCGCCTCGCCGCCTCGATGAGTGCATTCGTCACCTCGAGGTTTGCAACCGCGGGATAGCTCAACGGCACGTAGTGAGGCGTGGTTCCATCCTCCCGCACGGCTGCGTTCGCTATCACCAGCTCTCCGGTTTTGACTTTGGGGCTCACCGCGCCCGCCGTGCCGACGCGGATGAAAGTGTCGGCTCCACACTTTGATAATTCCTCAACTGCTATTGCCGCCGAAGGACAGCCTATGCCGGTCGAGGTAACGCTAATCGGCGTTCCTCCAACCTTACCTGTGAAGGTTCGAAACTCGCGATTGGACGCTATCTCCTTGGCCTCGTCAAAACGTTTTGCCATTAACTCAGCCCGAGCTGGGTCGCCCGGTAACAACACATAGCGCGCCACCTCACCTGGTTTAACGCGGATGTGGTACTCCATTTTTCCCGGGATGTATTCTCGTGCCATCGGATCACCGCTCTAAGACTACTTATCACGTGAATTTAACTTTAGCGGCGGGAAGTCCCCTTCCTTCAGGGAGGGGATGAGGGCCGCCGAATACTTTCGGTGACCTCTCTCCCCGAAACACGCCTAGCTTGAAGTGCTGAAGAAATATGTGGAGTTGCAGGGTGAGCACTAATGCGGCTGACCTATCGATTTAGGCTCTGCCCCTCGCGGGTACAGGAGCAGAAGCTCCTCGCAGCGCTCGACCAATGCAGGTGGCTATACAACCACTTCTTGGGGAAAATCAACATCCGTAATAAAAACAATGAAATCCTGCAACGGTACGAGCTTCAGGCCACCCTGCCGAAGCTGAAGCTCAAACATCCTGAGCTGAAGCAGATTCACTCAAAGGTTCTTCAGATGGTTCTCCGTCAGCTCTACTCGAACCTTCGCGCTCTCACCGAGCTGAAGCGAAATGGGCACAAGGTCGGCAGACTCCGCTTCAAGGGACGCGGCTGGTTCAAGTCATTCACCTACAACCAGTCGGGCTTCAACCTCATCGAGGGGCACGGGAAGCGTAGAGAGCTGTGGTTGTCGAAGATAGGCACAATCCCGATTGTGTTGCACCGCGAGCTAGACGGCGAGGTCAAGCAGGTCCACATCAAGTGCGAGCGTTCGGGCAAGTGGTTCGCTTGCTTCAGCGTTGAAGTTGATGGGGTGCCGAAAGCGGGAAAATTCTCCAAGCCCGTCGGCATCGACCTCGGCATCGAGCACTACATCGCCGACACCGACGGTAACTTCGTCGAACACCCGCACAACATCACCGAATCTGAGCGCAGGCTGAAGCGGGAGCAGCGCAAGCTTTCGAGAAAGGAGAAGGGCCCGAAGAACCGGGCGAAGCAACGCATCAGACTTGCACGGGTGCACGAGCGGGTTCGAAACCAGCGCCTCGATTTTCTCCACAAGTTCAGTCGGCACTATGTTAACAACTATGACTTCATAGCGGTTGAGGATTTGGAAGTCAAAGAAATGATGGAGTCAACATACAACGGCAAAAACATAGCTGACTCCGCTTGGTCGAAATTCCTCCACATGCTCACTTACAAGGCCGAACGAGCTGGTAGGTGGGTCGTGAAGGTTGAGCCGAGAGGGACGACAAGCAGGTGTTCAAGGTGTAGCGAGTTGGTCAAGAAACCGCTATGGGTGAGGGTGCACCGATGCCCGCGATGCGGCTTGGAGCTTGACCGCGACCTGAACGCCGCACGGAACATCCTTCAAGACGGGCTGAAGAAAATAGGTTGGGAACCAGCCGAGTTCACGCCTGTGGAGATTGAGCCTCTACCCGCGAGGGCAAGCTCGGTCATCGAAGCAGGAAGCTCCGTCATTTAGGCGGGGTAGTTCACGGTTCTTTCGTCAAACATTATCTCTTCAAATATCTCAGCAAGCGCTCCTGCCCGAGCTCGAGCAGCCTTCGCCCAACGAGCCCTCTCAGCTTCGGGATACCCTCGCCGGTTTTAGCCGAGATCGGGGCGATGACATCAAGCCATTGCCGCCACGGTGCCGACAGCCCGAGCTTCTCGCACACGTCGTCGAGCACCCCATCGCGCTCCTCGGGGTAGATGAGGTCTATTTTATTCGCGACGACAATCGGCCGTAGCTCGAGTTCCCGCAAAAATTGAAACATCTCAACGTCGACGGGCACCTGGCCCTGCCGCTCCCATCGCTCGACGATCTGGCCAAAGGCGCGGACATCTATCACCTGCAGCGCGGATAGAATATTTTTCCGATTTCGCTCGAGATAGTGCACGATGCCTGTCTTTATCTGCTCCCGTCGCTCACGGCTGACCCCCGCCATGAAGCCGAATCCGGGCATGTCGACCACATCGAGCTCGCCGCATCGGTAGCGATAGGGCCTACGCGTGACCCCGGGACGCTTGCCTATGCGGACGCGTTTTCCCGTGAGCTGTCGGATCACGCTCGACTTTCCCACGTTCGAGCGGCCGACGAGCACGAGCTCCATTTGTCCCCCCAACTATCACTGTGGGGCTGTTAAACTAAAGTTTGGTTTAGTTCACACGTGTGCACAGCCGTGAAGTCTTCGGAAAAAATTTACAGGGGTGTAAAGTTCCCGCGAAAGGATTAAAGAACGCTGCGGCTACAATCGTTAGGCGATGCCATGACTGATATCGTGCTAACTCACGGCACGGTGGTGACGATGAACGAGCGGCGGGAAATTTTAAGGGACGGGGCCGTGGTCATCGAAGGCAACAAAATTGTCAGTGTTGGTAAAACCGAAAAAATCAAACCTAAATACAGGGCCGATGTCGAGCTCGACTGCCGCGGCAAGCTCGTCCTCCCCGGGCTCGTCGACTGCCACGTGCACCTCGCGCAGGCCCTGATCCGGGGGTGCGCCGACGACCTCTCGCTGGTTCCTTGGCTCCGCGAGCGTGTCCTCCCCCTGCAGGGCACCTACTCTCCCCGCGAGGGCGAGCTCAGCGCCAAGCTCTGCTGCATCGAGATGATCAAATCCGGCACAACCACTTTCGTCGAGAGCCTCCTCCACTGGAGATATGGATTCAACGAAATTGCGAAAGTCGTCGATGCCATCGGGATTCGCGGCGTGCTCTCGAAATCCCTGATGAACCTGCGAGGCTACGCCGATCAGCCCGACGCGATCCCTGAGAGCATGGCCGAGGACGGCGAGACGACCCTCCGTCAGACGCTCGAGATGATTAAAAAATGGCACGGCAAGGCGAGCAACCGGATTCACGTCTGGTTTGGCGCGCGCACCCCGGGGGCCTGCACCATCGACTTCTACCGCGAGATGGTCGAGGGGGCGCGTAAGCACCGAACTGGAATCACCGTCCACCTAGCTGAGGTAAAGCAGGACATCGATTACGTTCGGAAGGAATTCAAGATGACCCCGATGGAGTTCATGCGGCACTGCGGCGTGGTCGGCCCCAATGTGATTTACGCCCATGGGGTCTGGATCCCGCAAAAGGATTTCAAGATCCTGCGCGAGACCGAGGGTACCGTCTGCCACTGCCCAGCAAGCAACTTGAAGCTGGCCTCGGGATTCGCCCCCATCCCCGAGATGCTGCAGGCGGGGGTCAACGTGGGCCTGGGTTGTGATGGGGGACCGAGCAACAACTGTTATGATATGATTCTGGAGATGAAGCTGGCTGCCATCGTTCACAAGGCGCGCCTGCTCGACCCGGAGGTGCTCCCGGCTGAACGGGTGCTCGAGATGGCCACCGTGAACGGCGCGCGCGCAACCCTCTGGGGGAAAGAGCTCGGCTCGCTGGAACCCGGGAAGCTCGCGGACCTCATCATCATCGACCAGCACAAGCCCCACCTCGTGCCCGTGCGCAACCCGGTTTCGAACTTGGTCTACGCGGCGAACGGCTCAGACGTCGACACCGTAATCATCGACGGGAAAATCGTGATGCAGGGGCGGGAGGTCAAGACGATCGATGAGGCCAAAATCGTGGAAAGGGTACAGGAAGCCGGGCTCGAAGTGGACAAACGCTTGGGCTTGGAGATAGGTCCCAATTGGCCGGTGAAGTAAATGGTGCTGAAGAGTTTCTTTGAACCACCAAGCGTTGCGGTGGTGGGCGCCTCGCGCGAGCCCGGCAAGCTGGGGCACGAGGTTCTTCGGAACATCGTCGAGGCGGGGTTCAAAGGTAAGCTTTATCCAGTCAACCCGAAGGCGGACGAGGTGCTGGGACTCAAGTGCTACCCATCTGTAAAAGATGTACCCGATGAGGTCGAGCTCGCCGTCATCATCGTGCCCGCGCGCTTCGTGTCCTCGGTGGTGGCCGACTGCGGGGCAAAGGGGGTCAAAGCCGCAATCGTGATCTCGGGTGGCTTTGGGGAGGTTGGATCGGCCGGAGTCGAGCTCGAGCGACAACTCATGGAAGCTGCAAAGAAGGCAAACCTGCGCGTCGTTGGGCCCAACTGCCAGGGGGTCAATAGCACCTCAGTCGGGCTTTGTGCCAGCTGGCCGTTGGTGAGAACCAAGGGGCCCATCTCGGTCATCTCTCAAAGCGGCACCATCCTGGCCGCGATTGCTTGCTGGGCCGAGGAAGGGGGGGTCGGCGTCAACAAACTCGTGGCGCTCGGGAACAAGTGCGATGTTGATGAAACGGAGCTGTTGGAATACCTAGCCGCCGATGAGGGGACAAAAGTCGTTGCACTTTATATCGAGGGGGTGCGCGACGGGCGAAAATTCTTAGAGGTGGCGCAGCTTGCTGCCGAGAAAAAACCCATTCTCGTGCTCAAGGGTGGCCGCACGGCGAAGGGCGCTGAAGCCGTGGTATCCCATACGCGTTCGCTAGCTGGCAAGGACGCTGTTTTCGATGCGGCGTTCAAGCAGGCTGGCATTCATCGAGCTCTGAGCGTCGAGGAGCTCTACGACGCTTGCAAGGGATTTGCCCAACTGCCCTCGCCCAAAGGCAAGAACGTTGCCATCGTGACCAGCTCAGGCGGTTCCGGCATTTTGGCTACCGAT
>JAUWBN010000033.1 GCA_030601675.1 Hadesarchaea archaeon
GTGCTCGCAAGTGATACCGATCAACAAATAGTTGTAAACGGGGACTTCTCGACCGGGAATGCTACCGGGTGGAAGTTTGGGTTTGCGACAGAACCATCGTACGGATCCGAACCTGCTTACGAGATTGTAAACTATACCGCGAGGATCTACCGCACCGGGGCGGGGAGCACGGGGAGAGGGAGTTGGCTCTATCAAGATCCCAATGTAAACGTTAGCGACGCGAGTGAGCTGATTCTTTCGTGCATGGTGAAGGTCGACTACCAGAGTTTGAGCGGCACGGGTCGGAATAGCACCGAGCCCCCCGCTTTTGTGGAGATTTTGTACACCGATACAGACGGTCTAGACATATACCGTTGGTGGGGTTTCTATTACATCGGCACGAGTTCCAATCCATGGGATGAAAAAGTTCCCCAGAGCACTTGGCTTTACCGCTCGTACGATCTCACAACTCTCTCTCCCAAACCTGTGGTCATCAAAAGAGTTTACATAGGGGCCTCTGGGTGGGACTACGATGCCAGCTTCGACGATGTCAGTATCATTTATAAAACCCCTACTGGGCCGCTGGGGATGGTCTCTTATTGGAAATTTGATGAGGGTTCGGGAAATATCGCTTATGATAGCTCGGGTTATGGTAACCACGGAACGATTTACGGGGCGACTTGGACCGAAGGGAGAATAGGTGGAGCACTTTACTTCGACGGCGATGATTATGTTTTGGTGCCGGGTTCACCAAGTTTGGAAATCACCGATGAACTCACCCTCGAGGCTTGGATCAAAGTTCAACACTCCGCGGACTCAACAATCTTGACAAAGAGGTACAGGTTCACAGAAGTCGGGTATGGACTTCACTTCTGGGACCCGGAGCGGATGGTATCCTTTAACGTTGGTGCTAGCATTTATAGAGGAATCGAGACAAGAGAGGTTTCTTTAGAACTGGACGAGTGGTACCACATTGCGGGAACTTGCATTAAAAGTACTGGAGAGTGGAAGATTTATGTGAACGGGGCCCTTGAGAACAGTCTTAGAAGACCGGGCGAACTTGCAGCCAACAACGCCCCCATTTATATCGGGAGTCTGGTCAATACGAGCTTTTTTAGAGGAGTCATCGACGAGATCAGAATCTACAACCGCGCCTTGAGCCCTGATGAAATTTTGCAGCATTACTTAGGCAGGGGTCTTCTGTTAACATCTTTAATAATTTCCGAGGAGAATTTTACCCTGCAAGCTGGCAAATCGAAATACCTGACCGCCACGCTTATTTCTGGTGGTAGTCCTGTAGCTAACAAGCTCATCACTTGGAACGCCACCGCTGGCACGATTGCCCCTTCAAGTGGCAAAACTAATACTGCTGGACAAGTTTCGGTTGTTTACACGGCCCCAAGTTATGAGACATATATCATCGTGAGCGCATCATACGCTGGTAGTGAACAATATGAACGAAGTAGCGTCACTTCGTTTGGAATGATTACAGTGCCACCTACTGGCATTTCAACGGGACTTGTTATCGGAATTGCAATCATTATAGGTTGCGCCGTAATTATAGCGGTACTCTACATGAGAAGGCGTAGGCCACGAAAATTGTTTTTTTGCTCATGACTCTCGGCCTCCCCGGCCGCGCGCAGAGGATTGAGCACCCTTTTAAATGAGAACCGCAGAATCTCTACAGAGGCAAAAGGGGGCAGTAAATGAGAACGGGACATTTGAAGTGTCGCTTAATCTCTGTCTCGCTCGCATTCATTATGCTATTTTCAGTGCTTGGTATTACCGCAGTGCATTCATTGGAGATGTGGGTTCCCACCCTCCCTAGCCCGGAGGCAGTGCGGCTGGAGGCAATATCGATCGAGGAAAACGCATATGTCAAGGTCGGGATGACTTTCTACCACGGAGGTTATGATTTCGACTGGGGCTCCGTGACTAGAATTGATGATTTAACGTTTTCAGCGGACGCGAGAATATGGGAATGGACAGGCCAGGTCATCCTAGTCGTAATCGAGCCATCCCATGTCTATGATTTGGGTGCGCTTCCCTCAGGCACCTATGAATTCATTTTCAGGGTTTGGGGCATCCCTATAAAGAGCCTGCAGTTTGTACACTCTACTAGATTAAATGCCACATTTAAGTTGGAAATCCTTTACGAAGTCAGCCTGAACCTAGAGCTTTACCTCGAGGAGGGCTCAAAGCTCGTCGTCGAGTTCTACACCTATGGCGGTGCCTACCAAGCGGAGAGCGTTTTCGAGAACGTTACGCCGCCTGAAAACGTTGTGAAGTTTGATAACGTCTCACATCCCCAGGCCATGGCGGTCGAGAAAGTTATGCTCGTATTAACGGGTGAAAACACCGAGAATGTGATTTCAACCATAGCGATCTTCGTGGCTCGACGGGACGACCTCTACGGCAGGATAATGGAGATCAATGGCAGGTGGCCTCACGCCTCGCCTAGCGAAAGGAACGCCCTTTTCGCCGAGCTCATGGATATAAAGGGCCAGTGGCCGATCGCGCCGTCGTGAAGCCCTTCTTTTCGACTTTTTAAACAGAATTCGGACTTTTTAAACAGAGGCTACTTTTTAAACAAAGCCGCTGGGACAACAAGGTTTATAAGCCAGAAGCTGGCATAATCCTAAAACTAAGGTGATGTTATGGACTACAATAGACCTAGCTGGAGCCTGATACAGGATAGAGCTACTCGCAGGAAGCTCAGAG
>JAUWBN010000003.1 GCA_030601675.1 Hadesarchaea archaeon
CAACTGGCAAGTGTTTGTCAAGTGGCCCAACGACACCATAACAGCGGTCGAATACACAGTTGGACGCAGGGCAGGAGCCGACGGCGGCTACCATTTTGGGCTCCGGCATTTGCTCGTAAATTCTGAGGAGTCTTGGCAAGCACTGCTTGGTAACTGGTCCCGTAACTACCAAAATATCGGCATGCCTTGGCGTGCCCTTTACCAGCATCCCGAAGCGCTCGATATCGTGGCGCGGCGTGATGGTGGCGACGACCTCGATGCTGCAGCCGTTGCAGCCCCCGGTGTCAAAGTGCAGTAACCAAGGGGATTTCTTCCTACAAAATTGGACTAGTCCCATGAGCTCACCTCAACACCACCGCGATTGCTGCAAGGATGATGATCAGGCCGACCACCACCCAGAAGAGGTAGGTACTCAAGACGCCTGTGTGCCCAGGGCGCACATAGCGATAAAATGGCCTGAAGACGCGGCTGATGGTCGAGAAGAACTGCTCGCTGTCTACGTGAGCCTCTTCGGCCTTAAGCGTCTCGCCACAGGCATAGGTCTGGATTTTTCCGGCGCTGGGTTTTGCCTTCGTGATCCTTCTTCCACCGATTAGGATGAGCCACCCCACCGCGGTGATGAGCAGAAGCGCGGCTGTCGCGACAACGGGTCCCCAGAACCCAGGCCCGAACAACACTGATTCAGATACCATCATGCACCACCCAACACCGCACTAATGTAGCCGCCCGAGTTCATCAAGGCTTCTTGTGCGGGGCGGACGATATCTATCCCGAGCTGCGGGAGCACTCCGAATATCACACACAACGCAGCGAGTAGCACGATCGGGAACAGCATGAACAGCGGTGTTTCTTTCACGTTCTTCAGGTGCGTCGGTCGCTGCCCGAGGAAGATCGAGTTGAGAGCCTTTAGGAAGTAGGCGAGCGTCAGGGCGCTCATGATGAGGGCAATGATGGTGAACACTGGCTGCCCTGCCTCGATGCCGGCCACGTATATCGTCCACTTGCTCGCGAACCCGTTGAAGGGAGGTACCCCTGAAATCGCGAGGGCCCCCACCCCGAATAGCATCGCGGTCACGGGCATGTTCTTCCAGAGCCCCCCGAGCCGGTCCATGTTCGAAGTCCCAACGCGGTAGATTATTGCCCCGGCGATCATGAACAGCATCGTCTTGTAGATTGCGTTATTGAACAGGTGGAAAAGCCCGCCTTGGACCCCCAGCACTGTGCCCAAACCGATTCCTAGCAAGACGTAGCCAATCTGGGAGATGCACGAGTAGGCCAGGAGACGCTTGAGGTCGCGCTGGGTGAGGGCCATGAGCGCCCCGAGCACCATCGTCACTAGCCCGAGGGCTGCAAGCATGATTCCTATCGCGAAAGCTCCGAACAACGTGTAGACGACCCGCACCATCGCGTAAATTCCAATGGTCGCGGTGGCCCCTGAGAAGAGGGCTGCCACGGCTGAAGGCGCGGCTTGGTATGCATCTGGCTGCCACATGTGCAAGGGCACCATCGCGATTTTGATACCGAAGCCGGTCACGAAGAGGGCGAGTGGCACGATTATAGCCGAGGTCGGTTCTAAGGGGAGCTTCTGGGCGAGGTGGGCGATGTTCAGACTACCCACCATCCCATAGAGGAGCGCAATCCCGAGCAGGATGAAGGAGGTTCCCAAGGAGCTGACGATCAAATACTTGATGCTGGCCTCGATCGACTGCCACTTTCTCCTGAACGCCACGAGGGCATAGGAGGAGATGCACATGATTTCGAAGAACACATAGAGGTTGAAGATGTCTCCCGTGAGCGCGACGCCCATCATCCCAGCCAAGATGAGGAATAGCAAGGTGTAATACTGGTCGAGCCCGGTATCGCGCTCCATGCAGACGAAGGAATAAATCACGACGAGCGCGCTGATGCCGGCAACGATCACCGCCACGAACAGGTTCAACCCGTCGATGGCGAGGTTGATCCCCCAGGGGGGCTGCCACCCCCCTAGCTGGTAGACGAGTATCTGCTCACCCCACACCACTGGCAACATACTCACCACGATCACGAGCTCCACGAGCACGGCAGCGATAGCAAACCACTCACGGGCGCGCTTGATGCCTCGCCGGCGAGCCAAGATTCCGACCACCGGCATCAGGAACGCCGCGAACAGCGGGAGCACGATGGCCAAAATTGGGGCGTGGGGGATCACTCCTTCAACCTCCTGAGCTTCGATGGGTCAAGCGTGCCGTAGTGGCGGTAGGAATAGATAGCGAGCGAGAGGGCGAAGGCGACGATGCAGATGTTGATGACGATGGAGGTCAGCACGAGGGCTTGGGGGATCGGGTCAACGGCTCGAGCAGCGAATCCTGAGAGGTCCGAGAGCATCTCCCCGCTGACGATAGCTGCTATGCCCCCTGCGCGGTAGCCGAGACTTATCAGAAATAGGTGGATACCGTCGGTCAGCACGGCTAGGCCGATGATTATCTTGATCAAGTTTCGTTTGAGTAGCAAACAGTAGAGCCCAAGCGCGACTAGGAGCATCGCGATGATGTAGTTAAAGTCCAACTTCACACCCTGTAAACTTTACACCCCTGTAAAGTCCAAGTCCGTTCATTCCTCGCCACCCCTGAAAGCGAATAACATCGCATAAAAGATCAGAATGAGGCCCGCCGCGACTTTTATCCCGACACCTAGGTAGAGCAGGGGCAGGTTACCCGCGCTGAAGAGCTGCCCGAGCGTACCCAGTGGAAACACGTTTTGGAGGAAGGTGATGCCGAGCAGGAGGCCGAATAACCCGAGCACTACTATAGCCAATCCACCGACGCTTTCAAGTACTTCGGCGTGCAGGAAGCCCACCCTCTTCTGAGCCCGCTCGATGCCGTAGGCGAGGAAGAGCATGACGACCGAGGCGGCGATGATCACTCCACCCGGGAAGCCCCCTCCCGGCGTCAGGTGGCCGTGGAGCACGATGTAGGCCCCGAAGATGAAGGTGAATGGGAAGAGGAGCCTCGCGATGGTTCGAACGATCACAGTCATTCCCGCCATTACTCTCGCCTCCTAAATGCCCTGAAAATCATCACTACGCCGATGACGGCCGTGAAGAGCACCGTCACTTCGCCCAGCGTGTCGTAGCCCCGATATCCCCACACGACGCTCGTCACCACGTTTGCCGCGCCCGTTTGCAGGGGGGCATTTTCTAAAATCTGCTGGCCGATGCTGTTCTCGAAGTTTTCCCCTATCTTGCGCATTGGGAAAGAGCCGAATGGCAACAAGTTGGTGCTGACGGTGAAAACGAGCAGTGCACCAATCGCCAAGACCATCCCGAGTGCCAGCACCCTCTGCATCTCACTCCTGCCTCCTCGTACGGCTTATCGCTATCACGAAGAGCACGGTCATCACCCCCGCCCCTACAGCCGCTTGGGTGATTGCGATGTCCGGGGCCTGGAGCATGAAAAAAATCACGGCGAGCGTTGTGCTAGCTCCAGCCAGCACGATTACCGAATAGAGCAGGTCCTTGAGCTCAATAGCGATGAGGCAGAGCACGAACAGGAACACGAGCAGGGCATTTTGAATCAGCAACTCGAGACTCAACTTTACACCCCTGTAAACTTTACACCCCTGTAAACTTCGCTCACGATTTTCCCTCCTTGAGCTTGTCGACCACGCTGCGACGCCAGAGCTTGACCCCCGACTTATGGGCAGCCCGAGCGATCGCGTGAGATCCTACGGGGTTGGTGAGGAAGAGGAAGAGGGCGATGATAAGAGCTTTTAGGGTGTACGAGCTGAGCCCCTCGAACACACTCGCGCCGAGCAGCATCACGATCACCCCACCGACCACGACGACGGTCTGGGCGTGGATTCGGTTGTAGACATCAGGGAAGCGCACGATGCCCATCGCCCCGATGAGCGCGCATGCGGCACCGATTCCGAGCAGGATGTAAGCGATTATTTCAATCAAGTTTCGATCCCCCTTCCTTCGAGATATTTCGCGATGGCGAGCGTGCCCAAGAAGGCGATGAAGACGTAGACCAAGGCGACGTCTAGGTAGATCGATGCGCGGTAGTGGACCCCCAGCAGCACCAGGGCACCGACCATCAGCGCGACCAAGGCATCGATGGCGACGACCCGATCTGGGGCGGTGGGGCCCAGAGCCGCGCGAAGCGCACAGAAGAGGCAGGCGCCGAAGACGACGATGAGCACCCCAAGCAGGATCATTTGAATATCCTCCTGAGGAAGCGCTCGAAGGGTCCGGCTATCTGCCTGCTGGTTTGCTCGGGCTCGACCGCCTTGACATCGATCCAGTGCACGTATAAGGAGGATTCCTCTTCGCTGACATCCACGCTGAGTGTACCTGGAGTCATCGTGATCGCGTTGGCCAAGCCGGTGATGCCGAAATCGCTCTGGAGCTCGGTGGGAACTCGAACGATGCCGGGTTTAATGGGCATTCGTGGGTGTAGTATAAGATAGATGACGCTTGCGTGCGCCTTCAGCTCGGCCCATAGGTAAGCGGGCACGTAGGCGAGAGCGTAGCCCCATCGCTTCGGTTCAAATTTCTCCCGCATCCCCCCGCGAAAGAGGAGCTCGTAGGAAACCGCGGCCACAAAGGCAGCGACAATCGCCCCCACCGCGAACTCCTGGGGGTTGAGTGAACCTGTTAGAGCGATCCATGCTAGCCAGAGGCAGACGAACGCTGTGAACAAACCCCCCTTAGCCATGGGCATCGCTCCTTTGCCCCATAGCGCGGAGCCGAACTTTAATTTTTCGCTTCACCTTTACTGAAATATGAGGGGTGACCCAAGGGACTTCTTCGACCTCTATCAGCTGGCGAGGAACTTCGACTTGGCGAACGTGCAAAAGCTCTTTTTTGAAAAGTTGAAGGCGCTCGGGGTGAGGTTCAAAGAGGGGCGGTTTCAAGAGAGGTTGGAGGGGGCAGACATGAACCAGATAGGCTACTTGATCCCCGCCGAGGTTAAAATTGATGGGGAAGAACTCGTGGCCACGTTGAGGGGAAGCTTTGCGTTTGTTTTCTGAGGTGGCTCCAGTCGTTTTGGTTGCACGTCAATCGTCGATAATGGTATTAACGTTCAACGTATCATCGGGGCTATTTAAAGCTTTTTCTTTGAAGTTAGGGGATTTTTAAGGCTCGAAATGCTTAAATAGGGGCCCTTAAAGAGTTCAGCCCGCAATAAAAAAGGAGTTGAATAAGTGAAAGAGAAATTAGCACTAGTAATCGCAGCCCTATTAATAACTTCAATGGCATTTGCGATATCGACAACCACTGTCACAGCCCCATCGACCTTTAGCGCTTCGCCGAGTGCGACTGCGACCTTAGACGAGCCCGACCCTGCGAGGGTAAGGGCGAACACCCGGATGTTGATAAAGATCACCGTGACAAATGACTCGACAACCGATAATATCGACAACGTTCGGATCGTCGCTACTACGGTCTTCACCCAGGCGATCGGCGGCGCTTCAGCAGCTGAGAACCTGGAGCTTGCGGCGGACAACATGGAGAACGCGGTTGCATTCCTACAGGGAGCAGGGGAGAACCTGATCTTCGCGGAGGATAACAAGAAGGCAGCCGGCTCCAAGTTGACTAACGCTGCCGTGGATATGGACACCGCGGGCGGATGGCTCAACATAGCGACCGAGACAAGTGAGAACATCAAGAACGCGGGCAGCAATTTGAAGACTGCAGCTCTCAATTTAAGCAGGGCAGGCGACAATCTGAATGCCGAGCCGGAAAATTGGGACTTGGTGGCGAGTAAGCTCTCCACGGTGAGTTCGTTCCTAGACTCGGCGGGCATATACTTGGTGGAGAACGATACCGCTGATCCATTAGACAACGTTCTGGAGAATGCCGGGTGGCGTCTGGATAATGCTGCGGCCCGCATAAGCGACGCATCCACCGCAATAGCGGGCGGAAGTCTCCGTCGGGCGGGCGAGAACCTCAAACTTGCGGGAGAGAACATAAAGGTTGCAGCTGATAACCTCGACGAAGCAGGTACCGGCACCAACGAAGATAACGCAGCCGCTCCCTTGTGGGCAGCTGGCGATAAGATATACAATGCAGGTGTCGATCTAGTTAATGCAGGCAACAACTTAGACAACGCCGGCTACGCTTTGGGCTTGGCGGAGAACTACCTGAAGAGCGCGGGCAGCCTGATAGAGGCAGCTGACACAGACCTTGTGGTAGCTGGCGACAACCTCGAGAATGCGGCTCTTATGCTCGAGGCGGCAGAGAATCAGCTGAGGGCCAACACAGAGAACGTCCAAGCCGCAGGAGAAAACCTAGTCAGCGCAGCCGCGTGCATGGCGAGTTCAGCATCGGGACTCGGCGTTGGCCTTGGCGGTGACGAGGAGAACGCTGCACAAGTACACATTAAGGCCGCAGGTGACAACATGAAGTCAAGCGATAATGTGGACCTGACTGTAGCGGGCAACCAGCTGATTGCTGCGGCGTCTGACTTGGAAGCGGCAGCTGCGGCGATGTTGTTGACCGCGAACAAGCTTGTGCCGATCACGACCACCTGGGACATGAGTACTGGAGCAGACTACGTGCAGTTCGACGCGCACCTCGGCGGGGAGAACAGTATAGCTCCCACCCTCAGCGAGACCTTCGGCTTCCTCTGGACCACACCGACCATCACCACCGAGGAGAACTACACCCTAGGGATTCTCACCAGCATCGAGGAGCTGCTCTACACCGAGTGGGATAATCTGGGCGGCTTTACGTTGACCGTTGACGGCAAGATCCCGACCCTGGCAATCGTGGTTACGCAGACGGGCGTGGTCGACAGGGATAACAACGCGGTCGAGAACGTGGTGGGCACGGCCCTCGACAACGAGGCGACGATCACCATAACCGCGAGCGAGGAGCTGCAGTTCATCGGCACCGTAACCGTGGAGAACTCCGGCGGTACTGAGGAGAACTTCGTGTCACCGATTACGCTGACCACGACCGACAACAGGGTCTACACCGGTACCTTCCTCGTAGGGACATGGGATGACAACGTGCCAGTGGTGAAGGTAGCGAGCGCCAAGGACCTAGTGGGTAACGAGAACGATGTTGGCATGGAAGGCAGCTTTATCGTGGACACCCGAGCGCCGGTCTTCACCGACAACGGCTTGCTCGGGCTCATCAATGGCATGGCGAGAAAGAACGTCACGCAGGCTGGGACCGATATAACCTTCGCCTATGTGGACAACAACGCGGACCAGAACATATCCATATTCGTGCAGGACAACGCGCTAGGTGAGGCTGACAACGACTTCTGGGTCATCTCAGTCACCATCGACACAGACGATGCAGCTCCGGACCCGACGATCGATGACCGCTGGTTCAAGGCCAAAACTCTCAGCGAGGGCCTGACCTCCGTCCTGATCGTCACGGCGACCGACCGCGTGGGCAACACGGTGAGCGACAACGTCGAGAACATCTTCATCGACACCAAGCTACCGACGATTACGTTCGAGGACGGCGCCTCGATTACCAGGATGATCGGCAGGACCAATATAATCGGCGGGGAAGAAACAGAGGTAACCTTCAGCGCGGGAGTGCGCATCAACGACAACACACCGAAGATCGAGATAATAATAAGTGATCAAGGCTACACATCGACCGGTATACCGCCTGCTTTGGGAGTTGCGCGCGAGAACCTCATCGTACAGCTTGACAACGATGAAAACATCTTGAATGGAGCCTTCTACCGGATACTTGATAACAAGGACCCGTGGAGGACTCAAGCGCAGATAGCGGCAGGCGTCTTCGAGAACGTCATCGAAAACGTAGGAGGCGGTGGGCTCATGGACGGCACCTACTACATCACCGTGTGGGCCTCTGACAACCTCAACCACGACGGCGAGAACGGTTACACTTTGAGCCGCAGCTTCATCCTCGACACCGTGGTGCCTAACATACTGAACGTTGTAAATCCAAATGTAACAAGCATCCTAGACACGGAGCTCATGACGGTGATAGTATCACCCACGCAGGAGACCACGATGTTGGTCAAAGGCGTGTCAGATGAGGCAGAGTCAACAATATACATCTATGTCGGTGATAACCAAGTTGGCTTCGTGCAGTCCGGCACCGACAGCAAATTCCAGGTAGAGATAACGTTGAGCGAGGGAACCAACGTGATCTACTTTAAGGAAGTCGACCTAGCGGGCAACGAATCGGACAAGGAGCTCTACAGGACCTATATAGTGGACAAGACTCCGCCAGTGATTACAGTTACGACGCCAGTTGCGGACGAAACCACGGACAAAGCCGTTATCACCGTGAGCGGCACGGTCATCGACAGCGTGGCCAAATACGACGAGCTGATTGTGACGATAGATGCCACAGGCACCTACGTGGCCAAGAGGGTCTACCTGAACCCAGATGGTAGCTTCAGCACATCTGTGCCGTTGGTAGAGGGTAGCAACGTCATCAACGTGATAGCAATAGACACAGCTGACGTCCAGAAGATAGCGAGCGTCACGGTTACGCGAACGGTTACACCTTGGGCGACCTACGCGATTATCGTCGTGATAGTCGCGTTGTTACTGGCTGCGATTGCGATATTCCGGAAGCGCTAAGGGGAAAAACGCCAATCATCCCCTTCGCTTTTTTTATTTTTATTTATTTTTTGTTTTGGACGAATTTCTGTCGATCTCAACTTGTGACTAAATGTTTAGACGATAAAGTATAAATAATTAGACAAAGGTACATTTAATTGATACTTATGGTACAACCGCTTGATCGAATATTTGGAAATCGGGTTTGCTGGTCGGTGCTCAATTTTTTCCTAAACAACCCAAACGGGGAATTTTACGAGCGCGAGATCCAGCAAAGGGTTGCAGCAGCGAGGGCGAGTGTCCGCAAATGGCTGCAAGCTCTGGAGCAGTTCGGCTTTATCTCAACGACCAGGCGGGGTAGGTTGAAGCTGCATAGGCTAAACCGCGAAAATCCACTTGTGAAGCAGCTGAAAGTTTTAAGCACGATGAGCGAACTCCTGCCAAAACTCGAGGGCTGCAAGGGCCGGGGCGAGATTTATCTTTACGGCTCAGCAGCACGCGGCGAAGGACTTGAGGACTCAGATTTGGATATCCTTGTGGTAGGACGTGAACGAGAGGTGATCGGTAAGGTCAAGGCAATCGACGAACGAATAAAGGTCAGCTTTTTTACCCCCCTCGAGTGGGCAAAAATGGCTAGGGAGGATCCGGCATTTTACGAGAGGGTTGAGCGGGACAAAATAAGGCTGGTGTAGATGGACATTGAGAGTTGCCTGCGGGAGGGTTTCTTGCAGCAAATAAAAGTGGAGCGAGACCTCATCGAGAAGGAGTTCAAGGAGGCGAAATATGACGTCGGGAAGGCTGAGCGAGCGCTCGAGGAGGGCGACTTTAAGTGGTCGATTGTTAAAAGCTATTACTCTATGTTTCACGCTGCCCGCGCGGTATTGTTTTCGCGCGGGTTCAAGGAGCGGCGGCACTTCGCAATTAGAGTCGTGTTGGAAGACTTAAACATGAAGGGGAAGTTGGAAAGCAAGTTCATCTCAGATTTTTCCGCTGCGCTTGGCGCGAGGGAGGATGCTGACTACAGGTATACCTACTCGCAAGAAACCGCCGCTTATCTCTTGAGTGCTGCTGGAGATTTCTTAGCGAAGATGAAAAGGCTGGCGAAAAAGTCGTAGCTAGCACCGCTTTTTCGAAAAGCCGCCTTAGTTGGGGCCGCGCAACTCCTGCTATTTGTCCTGTCACCTTAGTCAGCTTGGACGATCATCATGCGGGTGGCTCGGTCGCGATATTCCGGAAGCGCCAAGGGGGGAAAACACAATCATCCCCTTCGCTTTTTTATTTTTTATTTTCCCCAACGCTTTTGGTGTATGTAGAGGTTGTTTCCTTTTGTATCGATGGCCACCACGAGCGGTCCGAAGTTTAGAACTCGCAACACCCACAACGCCTCAGCCGTCCCCAGGTCCCGCCACAGCACCCTTTCGACCCTTTCGATCGCTTGGGCAGCGAGCACCGCGGCGCCGCCCGTGAATGCTAAATAAACGCAGCCTAGCCGAGCCAGCTCCGCGGCAACCTCTTCACCGATCCCCCCCTTGCCTATAAGCACCCTCACGCCGGTTCGCCTGACAAATTCCGCCTGCATTCGGTCGAGGCGGGCGCTCGTCGTTGGCCCCCCCGACAAAATTTGCCAGCTGCGAGGGGTCTTTCTAACAATGGGCCCGCAGTGATAGATAACGGCACCACGAAGGTCAAGGGGCAACCGCTTTCCAGCCCGGAGGAGTTCAAGCGCTCTGAGGTAGGCCCTATCACGCGCGGTCACGATTCGCCCGTTTATCTTTACGAGTTCGCCGGCGCGCAGCTTCTTGACATCCCGCCCGCTGAGTGGTGGATTTAGGTTAATCATCAGGGCGCCTCCACCCGCAAGCGCCCGTTAAGGAGCCTAGCACGAGCTCGTCTGGCAGCCCAGCACTGGAGCGCAACCGCGACTGGAAGGCTCGCGGTGTGGCAGGCGGCTTTCTCCACGTGCACGCCCAGCACCGTCGTTTGACCACCCAGCCCCATGGGGCCGATACCGAGCCTGTTCGCGGCTTGTGCGATCCGGCGCTCCAGCCTCGCAAGCCCCGCATCCGGGTTTGGTCTGTCCAGAGAACGTAGGAGGGCGCGCTTCGCCAGCACGGGGGCAACCTCGGCCGAACCCCCGACCCCCACGCCCACGATGGTCGGCGGGCAGGGTTGACCCCCGGCCTCCACGAGTGTCAACAGCACCGCTCGCTCGATGGCTTTCCCCCCATCGGCAGGCCGGAGCATGAAAAACCTGCTCCAATTCTCAGCGCCCGCACCCTTGACGAGCAGGTCGATCGAGAGCTTTTTCCCAGGAATGAGTTCGAGGTGGACAGATGGCTGCTCGATGCCGACGTTGGTGCCGGTGTTCTTGCGGGTGAACGGGTCGACGATGTTTGCGCGCAGCGGCACCTCTCGCGTGGCTTGGGCGACGGCTTTGTCGAGGGCTTTTTTCAAATCGAAGTTGAGCTTGAGTTCAGAGCCGAGCCGGATGAAAAAGGTGAAGGTGCCGGTGTCCTGGCAGATGGGCGCTCCAAGCCTTTTTGCCAGTTCGAGATTTTTCAGCATGCAGTCGAGTTGTAGCCTGGCGATGCGGCCTCGTTCGCGCCCCCTGCTTCGTTTGAGCGCACGCACGATATCTTCTGGCAGGGCAGTTTCGGCGCGTCGAAGCATCTCAACGATGGCGGCTCGAAATTTGGGCTCGGTCAGCATGCAATCGAGTTTTGATAAGGTTGGCAACATTATAACTCTAGCGCGGGAAGTTGAAACGTGCCCCCATGCGCTTGGTCGATCGAACTACCGGAAAGCTCTTGGCGAGCGAGGCCGAGCTGGCGGGCACCTTCTGGCGGCGCTTCCGGGGGCTCATGCTCAGGGGCAAGTTCCCACGCGGCGAGGCACTGCTTTTCAGCTTTCATAAACCGGGCCGCCACGGCGTCCACATGTTTTTTGTAAGGTTCCCCATCGACTTGGTGTATCTGGATTCAGGGTTCAAGGTCGTCGAGGTTCACGCGCGGCTCAAGCCTTGGCGCATCTACAGGCCCAAGGCGGCGGCGAAGTATCTGGCCGAGCTTCCAGCGGGGACGATTTCTCGTGCGCGCGTGGAGGTCGGGCACAAAATTTCACTCGAGGGAAAAAGATAAAACCGATGAAAATAGACTAAATTTGCTGGCCGAGGTTGGCGGGGGGACGGAGAGATGAGCAGGTGGACGTCCCCAAAGCACTGGCCGAAGCGGCTGCACGTCTTGCTTTAGAGATCAATGCGGATGCCATCCTCGCCCTGACCAAAGATGGTAAAAGTTGTAGTCCTCTTTTCAAGAAGAACTTGTTTGGCACCCACGGGAAGGAGGTAAAAGTGGTACTTGCCACCCCCAGCCATGAAACTTACAAGAGATTCAACAGGAACCCCCACGTAAAACTGATTAAGCTCACGGCGCGGGCACAGGGGATATCTGGCCAAGCCCATCATGCAATGGCGTGCGGGTTGCGGGAAGGGATATTTCTCCCAGGGCAGCGTTTGGTATGCTTGGCGGGGAATGGTTTCGCTGATAGCACCGATGCCCTCCTGGTCCTGCAGGTCTCCAAGCATGAGCCGGTGATGGAGATGGTCGAATCGGACCCCGTTCTGGCCGCCGCAACTGAGATATCGCTCGAGCTCGGGAGGGGGACTTCGGGTGGCAAGCCCGTGGGCACGGCGTTCGTGATCGGGGACAGCAAGGCGGTCCTGAGGCTATCGCACCAACTGATGATCAACCCATTCAAGAGTTACCTGGTGAGCATCGCCGATAGAAAACAATGGGAGCTGATCAAGAGGTACGCCACTTTTGATGGAGCCTTCGTCGTGGGGGCCGATGGACGCGTCATCGCGGCGGAGCGCTATCTCAACGCGAACGTCAAGTTTGAAATCCCCCATGGTCTGGGCACGCGGCACCTGGCGGTCGCAGCCATGACCACGGCGACTGGGGCCAGGGGGGTAACGGTCTCCGGGGAAGATGGTGTGGTAAGAATTTTTAGAAGTGGCAAGCTAGTGGCGAGGATAGACCCGCACAGTGGCATCCTCGAACACCTGCGCGAGGCCTCGAGCCAGCCTGACGTTAAAAGTTTTAGGTCAAAGGCCTGAAGTACTGTTAGGGTTGGGATGCGTTACGCGACTTTAGCTGAGGCCTTTGAGAAGCTGGAGCACACCCCATCTTATCTGAAAAAAAATTCGGTTATCGTCGAGTTGTTGAAGTGCACGCCGGCCGAGGGGATGGAGCGAGTTATCCTGCTCCTGCTCGGCAGACCTTGGCCCGCTTACATTTCTAAGGAGACCGGCGTTGGGCTACAGCAGCTCAAGAAGGCGGTCGCGAAGGCGGCAGGTTATTCGGCAGCTGAAGTGGATAAGCTCATGAAGCAGGTCGGCGATCTCGGTGAGGTCGCCAAGCAACTTCTGGAGAAGAAAAGACAGACGACTCTATCCGTCGAGCAGCTGACGGTGAAAAAGGTCTTCGAGAACGTTAAACAGTTGCCTGAGATCACTGGTGAGGGCTCGGTGGACCGAAAGATAGCTTCAATCGCCGAACTCTTAACGAGCTCCACCCCGCTCGAGGCTAAGTTCATCGTCCGCACCGTGATCGGCGACCTCCGAATAGGTGTGGCGGAGGGAAGGCTCAGGGATGCAATAGCGAGCGCGTTCGGCGTGAAACCAGGGGTGATCGAGCACGCCTACATGCTCACGACGGACTACTCGATCGTCGCGAAGGCGGTTGCCACGAGTGGGGAAAAAGGCCTCGAGAAGCTCGGGGTCGCGGTTGGGCACCCCGTGAACCCCATGCTGGCGCAGCGAGCTGAGACGATCGACGAGGTTCTCGAGCGGATGAAGGGAAAGGCGGCGTTCGAGATAAAGCTCGATGGCATCAGAGTTCAGGTCCACAAGGACGGCGATAGGATCTCGCTCTTCACGAGGCGGATGGAGGATTACACCAAAATGTTTCCAGATGTCATCGACCCATTGCGTCAAGCGCTGAAACCGAAGCGGGCGATAGTCGATGGGGAGCTGGTGGCGATCGATAAACGCACGGGGAAGCCCATGCCTTTCCAAGAGGTGCTCAAGCGGCGCCGCAAGTACGAGATCAAGCAGACGATCGAACAAATCCCAGTTGAGATCCACCTGTTCGATGTGTTGATGTCGGATGGTAGCGTGATGCTCGATGAACCCTACGTCGAGCGGAGGAAGACGCTGGAGCGGATCATCAGGGAAGTAAAGGGCAAGGTGATGATGACTGAACAACGGGTCCTCAGCAAGCCAGATGAGATAAAAGAATTCATGAGCAAGTCAATCGAGATAGGTCATGAGGGGTTGCTGGCGAAGGATCTTGAGGCGAGTTATCGTGCGGGGCGGCGCGAGTTCGTGTGGCTCAAGCTTAAACCCATGTTGGAGACCCTCGACTTGGTCGTGGTCGGGGGGCTCTACGGCAAGGGCAAGCGCGTCGGCTTCTTTGGCAGCTACGTGCTTGCAGCGCGCGATGAGAAGAGCGGGCGCTACAAGACGGTGACGAAGTGCGGGAGTGGATACACCGATGAGGAGCTGAAAGAGTTCACGAAAATCTTCAAGAAGCTCCAGCTAAAAAAGCCCCATCCGGATGTTGATATCGAGATCGATTGCGACGCGTACTTTGAGCCCCGAATAGTGTTCGAGACCTATTTCGAGGAAATCCAAAAATCACCAAAATTAAAACACACGAGTAGATTCGGCCTAAGGTTCCCGAGGCTAGTTAGGATAAGAGAAGATAGGCGGGCGGAGGAGGCAAACACGATTAAAGACGTTGCGGGCCTGTACGAAAGACAGCAGAAAAGGAAGGCAAAAGTTTGATTTAGGTTAGCCGAGTTGATCGATTACCCGATCTTCGAGTTTCAGCAAAAATTCCGGGAGCCTCTTTTCATCCACTTGGGCGCCACAGGCGACGGCGTGCCCACCACCCTCCCCCCCGACAGACCCTGCGGCATCGCGTATCGCCCGCCCCATGTCCAAACCCTTTAGGAATAGGAGCTTCGAGCATCGCGCGGAAATCTTGGCGGCGCCGCCTTCCCTGATCATACCCACCACGGGCTTGTAGGGGTCGCAGGTCCGATGCCCGATCGCGAGGCCAGCTATCGTCCCAATGAAGGTCTCCTTTATCTCCCCCGTCGCGTCGAAATATTGCAAGTACCCGCGGCGTCCCCGCTCGAGCCCACTTTGTTCGATGAATTCCATGCCCTCGGCGATGCAACGTCGGTGATAGCGGAGCAGGTTCAACATCGCACGATAGTAAGTCCCGCGGTCACCTTTGGCTACCTCGAGACCTATCAATGGCTGCTCGTGGCGCGCGGTCGAGTTTATGCAGGTCGAGAATTCGTCGGCACCGCGGAGCATCGACCGTTTGTTCTCCTTCAGCAGCGTGTGGGCCTCGCCGATTATCAGACCCGGCACGTACTGCACGAGTTCCTCCGGCACATTTTTGTAAGCCCGCGCGATCAGCTCCGTTGCCAGCCGGCGTTTTTCGACATCGGTGAGGTCGACGGGGCGACGCCATCCACCATCGCTCTTGAACGGGATGTCGAGATCCTTGAGCAGGCTCACGCAGCCAGGGGCCGAATTGCTGACGCCGGGAATCGGGGGGTCTGTGAATAACTCAAGCGCCTTGAAGATCGGTCGGGTGTGCCGTCCGTAAAGCATCAGGTCGATCTTTTGCTCAAGAACCTTTGAGTCGATGCTATCTTGGGCGATCTGCCGGTTATAGCCGAGCAACTTCCCCCAGGCATTCTGGATGTCGCCAAGTGCGCCGATGATCGCGAGCCCCGAGAGGTCCCGGTTGGCTTGGTCCAACTCCCGAACGATGAAGTAGGCCATGCCAGCCCCGCTTATCTCCTGCATGCCGTCCAAGCCAAATTGGTGGGCGTTGAGGTGAACGAGTTCCCGCCAGCCCTCTGTCCGCTCCGGCTCGTGATGGTCGGCGATGATGACGTCATGCCCGGAAAATTTGTCGCGGACATTTTGAAGCTGGGAGCTGCCGAGGTCGGTGAAAATGGTTAGGTCGGTGGGCTCGAGCTCTTCGACGACCTCTCGATAAAGCATGCGGACGAACCTCGCGTGATGTTCAACGTTGTTTCGTTCGAGAGCTTTAGAAATTACCGCGGCCGCGCACACACCATCGGCGTCCATGTGCGAGATGATTTCGATGGAATCGTTTCGGTGTTTTTTGATCAGCTCTGCGGCTTTTCGCGCGACGGTGAGCATGGAGTTCCCAATTAATCTGTGCATGATTTTATTTAAGTCGGAGGGCTGAGAAGTCAGCGGGTGAAAGGTTGCATACCATTATAGGCATATCGTTCATGATGTGGGAGTTCAACCACAACAGGCGGTGAGGGCATGCGGACGATTGAGCTTCGAGGTAAGAGCGTGGTGTTAATCGATCAGACGAGGTTGCCGCGGGAGCTGAGGTTGGTGAGGTGCAGGAGTGCGGAAGAATTGGCGAAGGCGATCGAGCGCATGCAAATAAGGGGGGCTCCGGCGCTCGCCGCGGCGGCAGCGATGGCGCTTGCAGTCACCGCGCTGCGAAGTAAGGCGGGAGGGAGGGTCCAAATGCTTCGCGAGCTCGAGGCAGCCGCCGCCAGGCTGAGACGGACCCGCCCGACTGGGGTCAACTTGTTCGTCGGCCTGAAGCGCGTGCTCCGGGTAGCTCGTTCTGCACGCGATGTGAGGGAAATTCGCGCCGCGGTTGTGCGGGAAGCGAAACACATCGCTGACGAGGATGTCGAGGCGAACCACCGGATGGGGAAACATGGAGCGAGATTGCTTAAGAACGGAGATGTTGTCCTCACGCACTGCAATACCGGAGCGCTCGCGACCGTTGATTACGGTACCGCCCTCGGGGTAGTCCGTACTGCGAGGCACCAAGGAAAGCGCATCAGAGTCATCGCGACCGAGACCCGACCGTTTTTGCAGGGCGCGCGGCTGACGGCTTGGGAGCTCAAGCGTGAGGGCATCCCGGTCATTGTGATCACCGACAGTATGGTGGGGCACGTGATGGCGCAGGATGAAGTGGATGCGGTGCTCGTCGGTGCGGATAGGATCGCAGCAAACGGCGATGTTGCGAACAAAATTGGGACGTATTCGATAGCCGTACTCGCCAAGGAACATCGCGTGCCGTTCTACGTCGTTGCCCCGACCAGCACCATCGACCTGAGCGTGCGGAGCGGCAGGGAAATCCCGATCGAGCAACGCGATGCGAGTGAAGTAGAGTTTATCGGGCGGACCCGAGTGGTGCCCAAAGGGGTTAGGGTACTCAACCCCGCGTTCGACATCACGCCCGCGCGCTTGGTGACGGCGATCGTGACCGAGCGAGGTGTGGTGAAGCCGAGCGAGCTAAAGTCACTATTCAAGCGCTAGACTGCTTCTACCCGCTTGACCCCGGACACGCGTTCCTTGAGCGTGCGTTCGATGCCCAAAGCCAAGGTCATCGTTGACATCGGGCACCCCACACATGCTCCAACTAGCCTTACTTTGACTACGCCTTCCTTGGTGACGTCGACGAGCTCTATGTCTCCACCATCGGCTTGGAGCGCCGGGCGAATCTTGTTCAGAACCGCTTCAACTTTTTTACGCATTTTCTCACTTGAAGATTTTTCTTTTCTCCCCTTTAACGTTTATCGATACAACCTCCATCATGCTCCAAACATCTCGGTTTTTCCCATCAAGTCAGCGATGATAGGCATAAGATCCTTTCCCAGGATTCTACCCAAACCGCCCCCCGCGGCCGAACGCTCGCCGTAGGTTTTAACCTCATCTGTACGTACACCGGGGCCGAATATGAGAATCGGCACGGGGTCACCGGTGTGTTTCCTGACGCTCACCGGTGTAGTGTGGTCCACGGCAACCGCGATTAAATCCGTTGCATCGATGAATTTGTTCAGCATGGTATCAACGCGCTCGATGAGCTGAATTTTCGCACCCACGTTGCCGTCATGGCTGGCCTCATCAAAACCTTTCACATGCAATATCACGAATTCATGGGTTTCAAGTGCCCGTAGCGCGGCCTTCGCCTTCGCATTTAGGTCTGTGTCGACGCTACCGGTTGCACCCGGAACATCGATCACGCTCATGCCCGCCAGCCTGCAGACACCCTTCACTAGTGCAGCGGCAGCAACGCATGCACCACGAATCTTAAACCGCTCGTAGAGAGATTTGAGGTTAGGCACAACCCCACCACCACGAAGTAAAATGTAGTTTGCAGGGGGGAGCCCTTTCTGAATGCGCTCTTGGTTGAGGGGATGATTTTTAAGAATATCGTGCGCCCTACGAGAAAAATCGTTCAGCAATCGCACCGTTTTTGAGGCCCTGCGCCGGCGCACGATGTATTTGCGTATGCCGCCAGCGATAGTCGGGAAGGCCAATCCGGGTCGCTCCGGGGGATGCAGGAGTGGCCTTACCCCAAGGACTTTCCTCCCGACCTCGTGGGGGTCTGAGTCGGTGACTTCGTGCGACAGCCCCTTCCCATGCAGCACGAGGACGGCGCGGTGGCTGACGGTGCTCCTAAAGACCAACTGTGCGCCGCGGAGTTTGATTTTCTCTATCGCGGCCGAAAGTTCCTCAGTCCCGTGAATGCGTCCAGCCCGCCTGTCCTTGACGATAAAGGCGCCGTCCACGGTGGCGTAGTTTGCCCTGAAGGCGACATCTCCAGCCTGAAGTTCGACGTTGGCGCCCGCGGCCTCAAATGGTCCCCGTCCGGTATAAGTTTCGAAGGGATCGTAACCCAGCAAGGCGAGGTGGGCAGTATCACTTCCTGGAGGGATTCCCGGCGCGATCGTATCCATCAGGCCGCAGATCCCCCGCTTGGCCAGCCAATCCATGTTTGGTTTTTTTGCTATTTCGAGCGGCGTTCGGTTGGCGAGCTTTGGTACCGGGCGATCCGCCATGCCGTCGCAGATGAGCATTAGGGTTTTCAAATTTTCACCCCATCACGAAAAGAATACTAATGTGGGGCAATAAAAACAATTGGGGCCCGTGGTCTAGCCTGGATAAGACATCTGGCTTCGGACCAGAAAATCGAGGGTTCGAATCCCTCCGGGCCCGCCACCCACAAAACTTTTAGTCCAAAATTGGAGTGTTGGGAGGTTCAAACATGGCAACAGGGAGGGGACCTCCAAATCCAAGAGGTTTCGACAATCGGGGAGGCTGCCGACCCAATGCTGGAGACTGTGTAGCCATGTTACACCGTTATCAAGATTTGGAATTGACAAAAGGGGTTTTTAATAGGTCAAAATTTCTATTTCAAGGTTTTAAAACGATAATTTTAAATATCGACTGTTTAAACCTAAAAACGTCTAAAGCGTTTGAATAAGGCGAAAAGGAGGTGAAAATGAATGGAGAAAAAAACATTTATTTATCTTGGGCTTATCGGCGGTATCTTAGCGGCGGTTGGGGTCTTCCTCGAGTGGGCATCAATATCGGTGAACATTCCAGGCGTCTTCACATATTCAGCATCAGCATCAGGGTGGGATGCTACAGCAGGGATGGCTGCACCATACCTTGCTCTAGCAGGCGGCATCCTCGCGTTGCTAGGTGGTCTCGGGCTACTAATGGGTAAGAGGGGCCTCGGCTTCTTGCTCCCCATAGGCGGGATACTCGCCATCGCAGGTTCGGCTTGGGCCTTTGTCGATATCAACGCTGCGATAGCGGGAGTGGCAGCGGTAATAGTACAGATAGAGGCCCTTGGCGGATCGGCATCAGTAGGTGTCGGCTATGGTCTCTACCTATCTATCGTCGGCGGCGTAATGGCCCTAATTGGCTCGCTCGGCCTGAAGGGAAAGTAAACCCGCTAACACGCCACTAAGCGGGTTTTTTAATTTTTTAATTATTTACTGTGGGAAATCGAGCACGCTTTTTGGTGAGTTATAACATACAGTCAAGGGGCCGGTAGTCTAGCCTGGATTACGCAAAAACGTCCAGAGAGGACGCGAGCCTCCGGAGCTTGCGGCACGGGTTCGAATCCCGTCCGGCCCGCCACTAAAATCTATGAAATGAACACAAACCTAGCCGACATAGCTCGGGCGCTCATCACCGGGTTTAGGCGGCTTGGGCATGCCCGGCAACGGGATTGGCGGGGGGATGTTGAGCGAGCGGGAGAGAACGGTGGCCTCGATGAGCGAAACGTTGGTTATGGATTGGAGCAGCTGGGGTGGTGGGGCGTGCTGCTTTTTGTAACTCTCTTGGATTTTTTCAAGCTCCTCCGGCTTGCCCGATAAAATCGCCTGCCCCTTGAGAGATATCTGCGCGATCGACGGGGTGTAGCCGATCGTCACGACGAAGGGAATGGACAGCTTCTCATCTTTCGATTCGACACCCACTATGTTGACATTGGTCGAGATGTGCACTCCGGCTGGGGCGGGTTTGCCGTGCTCCCAGAATCGCTCCGCGGAGATGTAGCTGATACTCACGCTCACGCGCAAGCTCGATCACCGCTTGATGTTTGGCTCCATCCCATATTAAACATCCGACCGAAGGCGCATTCAGCCTCGATATGGGCCGATGCTGTAGCGGGGCAAGCTTTTATTTTCAGGAGGCGATGTTAGCTCGTGGGGCCGTAGTGTAACTTGGCTAGCACGGCAGGCTCCAGTGGCAATTGCGGGTCTGCTGACGAAAGGATGATGACCCATTGGAGCTGTGCTAGAGAGACCTGCAAATCCGGGTTCAAATCCTGGCGGCCCCACCACTAAATTTTTCTCGAACGCGACCCCTAGTCCCCGCCGAGCCGAAGGCGGCAGCATAATCTGAGATCGTTGGTCAGATGCGCTCCGAAGGTCACTTGGGCTTAGTAAAACGCTCCTGTTTATAGGGATATGCAGTTCAGCACGCCTGTTTACTCAAAGTGGTATTAAAAAATCAACACTCCTGTTTATCCACCCACGGCAAAAGCAACCTTCTTAACCGCGCGTGGATAGGTGTAAAAAGGGGACGGCATGGAAGAAGCCGAAATCCCTGTTGTCGAGGCCCAGTTGTACAAGGGCAAGATAATGGTCTGGGACGAGACGCAGGCGAACCAGCTCTACCAGCGGGGCTCTTACGGCAAGCCCCTGAGCGGGGGGAAGCTTCAGCTCGCGCCGGTCGAGGCCCTCTACCTGCGGGAGGGGGGGAAGATACGGGTGTTCGATGAGGACGGAAAGCAGTTGAAATTCAAAGATCTCTCGGATAAATTTACCGAGGGTGACCCCGAGACGATGCTCAAGTATCCCGTGTACGCCGATCTTCGCTCGCGCGGCTACATTATCAAAACTGGCCTGAAGTTCGGGGCGCACTTCCGCGTCTACGAGAGGGGCGAGAAGCCAGGGGAGGCGCATTCGAAGTTCTTGGTTCACGCGGTGCCCGAGGGAATAAAGCTCACCCCAACCGAGCTAGCGCGCGCGGTTCGACTCGCGCACAGTGTCAGGAAAAAAATTTTATGGGGGATCGTGGACGATGAGGGGGATGTCACCTATTACGCACTGACCCGTGAGAGGCCTTGAGATGCCGATTAGGATTGATCCTTGGGGAGCGGCGGTACCCGAGGATTATGCCCGCCTGACGCGCGAGTTCGGCATCGAGCCCTTTGAGAAACTGCTCGCGCGCGCGCCCGATCCTCACTACCTAATGCGCCGCAAGGTCATCTTCGGCCACCGTGATTTCGGGCGGGTACTCGATGCAATGCTCAAGGACAAGAAGTTCGTGGTGATGACGGGGCTAATGCCGAGTGGCCGAATGCACGTGGGGCACAAGCTGGTAATTGATCAGCTGGCATGGTATCAGGGACAGGGAGCGGACATCTACCTCTGCGTTGCTGATTTGGAGGCGTATTCAGCTCGCGGGATCCAATTCGGGGAGTCGAAGAAGCTTGCGGCTGAGGAGTACCTCGCTAATTATCAAGCGCTCGGGCTGGATGTGGGACGCTGTAACGTCTACTTTCAGTCGCGCAGCGATGTCGTTCGCCACCTCGCGTTTCTCTTGGCCAAGCGGGTGAACTTCAGCGAGATGCGCGCGATTTACGGTTTTGTGGGAGAGTCAAACATCTCTCATATTTTTTACCCGATGATTGACGTCGCAGACATCCTGCACCCCCAGCTGGAGGAGTTTGGGGGGCCACGCCCGACCGTCGTACCCGTGGGCATCGATCAGGACCCCCACCTCAGGCTAGCGCGAGACGTGGCGGCTCGTTTCCAGCGGGAGTTCGGTTTCGTGCTCCCATCTTCCACCTACCACCGCCTCTTACCCGGCCTGATGGGCGAGAAGATGTCGAGCAGCAAGCCAGAGACGGCGATTTTTCTGACGGATAGCGCTGAGGACATCAAGAAGAAAATTAAAGATGCTTTTACGGGCGGCAGGCCCACGGCGGCGGAGCAGCGAAAGTATGGAGCCGACCCGGACAAGTGCAGGGTTTACGAACTCTACGTTTATCACCTCATTCCAGATGATAAGAAGCTCCTAGATTTAAGGAAGGCGTGCAAATCTGGGGCGATAATTTGCGGCGAATGCAAGTCGCTGGCGATCGAGCTCATGACAAAGTTCTTAAAGGCGCATCAAGCCAAGCGGAAGCGCGCCGAAGCCGGGGCGAAGAAACTCGTGGAGAGAGTTTATTGAACGCTCGCCTGTGGCGCGGAAGCATCAAGTCTAGATGGCGGAATTTTTACGCGCGCGATGGGGAGCCTGGCTTAGCTGATTCATGATGACGATGTTGAGTCCCTGAGCGCACCTTGAGCAATGACCGCGGAAAATCGGTAAGCTGCATTATCGGCTGCGCTACTTTTGCCCCATGTTTCCATCTATAATAGAGCATGTACAAAAACATCGAACCCATTGCAATTTTTCCTTGCTTATCAGGGGCCCAGAGTTTTATGTTGTACTTCCAGCATGTCGCAAAGAAATCCCAATGCAAATCTGTTAGGTGATGTAAATCCGCCTGCCTCGCATTACTCAACAGACATTCCTCCTCGGACGTGAAAAATAGTGGAACGTAAAACAATTTCGCTCCCTTCAACCTATCCACGAGCTCCATCGTCGCAAGCGTGTCTTTTTCCTCCTCGCCAGGCAGACCGACAACAAGCGTCGCCAGTGGACAAATGTCGTTATCGTTGAGGATGCCGACTGCTTGAGTGACCACTTCGCACCAGTCTTTTGCTTCGTACGGCAGCGGCTTGCCTCGCATGTATTTCTCGATTAATCTTATGCTTCCTGTTTCTATACCAACTTCAACTGAAGCCACTTTTTTTCCGTTGTATCTCCATCTGCTTTTCTCCACGAGCGTCGGCGCAATTTCCTCGATCATTTTTGAATCGCACGCAACTGGAGGTAGAGCGGCGTGTGCAGGTTGTAAATACTCGACGTTAGGTATTTTGGCGACCGTTTCTATCAACTCAACGATAGCTTGCCTGTTAGGAACAAATCGCTCGCCGCATTTATAGAGAAATATGTCATCTGTCTGCAACACGATCATTCTTGAACCCGCGCGCGCGTTGAGCTCCACTTCCTTTTTAATCTTTTCTAGGGGGAATGAATATCTCGTCCGCATTGTGGGCGAACAGAACTGGCATCCCTTGCCGCAGCCCCGGGTTATCTCGACCACGCCAAATAGCGCCGGTTTTTTTATCGTTGGGATCTCATCTAGCTCTGGCTTCTCCGTTTCGACGATCTTTGGCAGCGATTCGCCGTTCATTGCATTTCTAAATATCTCCAGCGCGGAGCGGTCGCCTTCCCCCATCATCACCGTATTTATCCCATACCTATCCTGCATGTTTCCCCTGACGATCTGCCAAGCGCCGGAACCTCCCACTATAATTTTTGGCTTGTGCCTCTTCCAAATGCGGCGCTTCATCAAATTTCTAAACTCAGCCGCCGCGACGGGTTCATCGCCAAAACCCACCAGAGAAGTGTAAGTTCGGCTGACAAACCCGATGCCCAATGGATCCATCGTCGAGATTCCAACAGCCTTTGTCTTTGGGCCCACAAATTTGCTAAGGTTGTTGGGGGTGCAGGTCACAACGTTATCGTCCCCAAATTCCTCGATCAATAGGGCTTCTATTTTCCTCAATCCATAGGGGGCGAAGCGAGCGCTACCATCGTCATTGTTGGGCGTTATCGGGTACCAGTATTTCCTCAAAATTTTTATTGGGATTATTTTTGACGGAAAGCCCCCCGTGAATGCGATGAAGGGATTCAAATTAAAATCACTCATCTCTATTACAGAGGCAGTCAGTACAATGGGCACGCCACCATTATGTGGTGCATCAGCACCAATCGAAGCATCTCGGTTCAGAAATTTGCCAAGTGGTATGAAACTACAGCCCCAGACCAAATGCCAGCCTCCACGAACACACTGTAATTAAGCGTTCTTAAAGTTTCCCTGAAATTTGTGGTAATTTACTTTTGTTTTGTCATTTTCGGAGCTAACTCTGAGGCCGCAGGTATTTCTCGATGAACTTCGGGTCGACGCGCTTCAGCTCGGCTGTGGGCAGCGTGCGCAGGAGTTCCCACCCCAAGTCGAGCGTGCTCTCGATCGATCGGTCCTCGTCTCGCCTCTGGTTCACGAACTCCCGCTCGAATCGGTCGGCGAAATCCAAGTAGCGGCGATCTCGCTCGGTCAGCGCCTCCTCCCCGACGACCGCAACTAACGCTCGGAGGTCCTTGCCCTCAGCATAAACGGCGTAAAGCTGGTTTGAGACATCGCTGTGGTCCTCCCGTGTATGCCCCTTCCCTATGCCGTCCTTCATGAGCCTCGAGAGCGATGGCAGGACGTTGAGCGGCGGGTAGATCCCTTTGCGGTGGAGCTCGCGATCCATCACGAGCTGTCCCTCGGTGATGTAGCCCGTGAGGTCGGGGATTGGGTGGGTGATGTCGTCACCCGGCATGGTCAAGATCGGCATTTGGGTCACCGAGCCCTTCTTTTTCTTTATCCTTCCCGCCCGCTCGTACATCGTCGCAAGGTCCGTGTACAAGTAGCTGGGATAGCCCCGCCTTCCTGGTACCTCGCTTCGGGCGGCGGAGATTTCTCGCAGGGCTTCGCAGTAGTTCGTCATGTCGACCAAGATGACCAGCACGTGCATCCCTTGGGTGAACGCGAAGTATTCGGCGGTCGTCAGGGCCAGGCGCGGCGTGAGGATGCGCTCGATGGCAGGGTCGCTGGCGAGGTTCAAGAACACCGTCGCCCGCTCGAGTGCGCCAGTTCGCTCGAAGTCGTGCGTGAAGAATGCGGCCTCTTCGTGTGTTATTCCCATCCCGCAAAACACCACGGAGAACTTTTCCTCCTCGCCGATCACTTTCGCCTGCCTAGCGATCTGCGCAGCCAGCTCGTTGTGGGGCAGGCCCGAGCCCGAGAAGATGGGCAACTTTTGACCCCGGACGAGCGTGTTCATGCCGTCTATGGATGATATGCCGGTCTGGATGAACTCGCTAGGGTACTCTCGCGCCGCCGGGTTTATCGGGGCCCCGTGCACATCCCACTCGTCCTCGAAAATCGGCTTGGGGCCGCCGTCTATGGGCTCGCCACGCCCGTTAAAAATTCTGCCGAGCAACTCGAGCCCGACGCCGAACTTGATGGTCTCGCCCGTGAAGCGAACGCGGGTTTTTAGGGTATCGATGCCGCTTGTACCCTCGTAGACCTGCACCACCGCGCGATCCTCGTAAGCGTCCAGCACTTGCCCGTGTTTTGTCTCCCCATCGGGCGTGGTCACCTCGACGACCTCCCCGTAGGCGACACCGCTCACACCCTCGACTATCATCAGCGGGCCAGAAACTTCAGCGACAGTCAAATATTCACGGCTCTTCACGGTCTCACTTTTCACCCTTCTCCCCTTCGGCTGGTGCTTTCCTCGTTCGCATCAGCTCTTCGAACTGTTCCTTGAGCTGTTTTTCAAACTTCTCCCGCTCTTTCATGAACTTTTCAGGGGGAAGCCGCTTCATGCCCGCGATGGTCTCCTTGATCAGCAGTTTTTTGATTTCCCCGACCGAGATGCCCTGTCGTGCTGCCTCCACGGAGTTGCGATAGAAATCGAGCACGAGCTTGAGCATTCCGAACTGCTTCTCGACAGGGCAGTGGGTGTCGACCTCGTGGAAGGCGAACTGTTGGAGGAAATCCTCCCGCATCATCCGCGCGGCCTCGAGTACGGCTCGCTCTGGCTCGGGGAGGGCATCGGGCCCCACGAGCTTCACGATCTCCTCGAGTTCTGCCTCCTTCTGGAGCATGGCGATCGCTTCATCGCGCAGGGCCTTCCAGTCCTCGTGGAGCTTTTGTTTCCACCACTCGCGGACGTTGTCGACGTAGAGCGAGTAGCTATTGAGCCAGTGGATAGCCGGGAAGTGGCGCCGGTCGGCCAGCCCCGTGTCGAGCGCCCAGAAGACCTTGACAATGCGAAGCGTGTTTTGTGAAACGGGCTCCGAGAGGTCGCCTCCGGGCGGGGAGACGGCACCGAGCACCGTCACGGAGCCGAAGCGCTCATCGTTGCCGAGCGTCCGCACGCGGCCAGCTCGTTCATAGAACTCCGCCAGCCTCGAAGCGAGGTAAGCGGGGAAGCCCTCCTCCCCCGGCATCTCCTCCAGCCTGCCGGAGATTTCGCGCATCGCCTCGGCCCAGCGCGAGGTGGAGTCGGCCATGAGCGCTATATCGTAGCCCATGTCTCGGAAGTACTCGGCGATGGTTATTCCAGTGTAGACACTCGCCTCGCGCGCGGCCACGGGCATGTTTGAGGTGTTGGCGATAAGTGTGGTGCGTTCCATCAGCGACTCGCCGCTACGCGGGTCCTTCAGCTCGGGGAAGTGCACCAGCACGTCACACATCTCGTTGCCCCGCTCGCCGCAGCCCACATAAACGACTACGTCTGCGGCTGCCCATTTCGAGAATTGATGGAGCATAACCGTTTTACCCGTGCCGAAGCCTCCGGGGATCGCTGCTGTACCCCCTTTCGCGATTGGGAAGAACGTGTCGATGACGCGTTGCCCGGAGATGAGCGGCTCATTCGGATTGAACTTCTCCTTAAATGGTCTCGCCCGCCGCACCGGCCATTTTTGCATCATCGCAATCTCTCGCTTGCCGTCAGCGGTCTCGATGCTGGCGATAATATCTTCGACTTTATGCCCACCATCCGCGAGTTCTAGAACCCTTCCGTTGATGCCGGGCGGGACCAGAATTCGATGTTCGACGAGCTTGCTCTCCTTGACGGTCCCGAGTATATCACCCTCGACGACCTCCGCGCCTCGCTTGACCTTTGGCACGAACTCCCACTTCTTATCCCGCGGCAGGGCATGAGCGAAGACGCCCCGCTTTATCATATCCCCGATTTTCGCCCGGATGATGGTGAGCGGTCGCTGCGTGCCATCATAAATTGCTCCAACAAGCCCTGGCCCAAGCTCTACAGAGAGAGGTCCCCCGGTACCCTCGACCTTCTCGCCAGGTTTTATACCCGAGGTTTCCTCGTACACCTGAATTGTCGCGCGATCCTCGGTCAAGCCGATTATCTCCCCCATCAGGCCCTCCTCGCCGACCTTGACGAGCTCGTACATCTCAGAGCCCTTCATTCCATCGGCGATCACCACGGGCCCAGTGATTCGAACGATTTTCCCCAATCTAACACCCCGAGCTCCAGCTATGATTAGCGGCTCCACTTTTATGAATATCTCTTAAAATCAGAACTTTTATGAACATCACTTCTAATTAACTTAGACACTGGACGGTGGAGCCAAGTGGTCGAGGAAAGTCTTCGCGCGATTTTTGAGGCGGAAAAAAAGGCGAGGGAACAGGTGGAAGTAGCGCAGCGAGAGGCTGCAACGATCCTCGAATCCGCCCGGGGGGAAGTGGAGAAACTAAAGGAGGGCGCAAAGGCTGAGACGAAATCAAAGACGGAAAAAGTGATCGAGGAATTGAGGAAAAAGGCAGAGGCCGATGTGCAGGAGCTGCTGAAGAAAAATCGCAGACAGATCCAAGCGATGGAGCGAAAAGCTAGGACGAGGCATGCGGAGGCGATTAAGCTCGTTCTGGTTGCCGTCCTCGGGTGACCCCATGTTCAAAACGGCTCGAATGCAGAAGTTTAGGGTCGTCTTCCTTCAACAAGCGCACGATAGCGTCGTGGCCCGGCTGC
Source organism: Hadesarchaea archaeon (assembly GCA_030601675.1). Classification (GTDB taxonomy): domain Archaea; phylum Hadarchaeota; class Hadarchaeia; order Hadarchaeales; family Hadarchaeaceae; genus DG-33. The sequence continues at coordinate 27,649 of JAUWBN010000003.1, forward strand.
ACGAGGCCGGCGTGGTCCAGCTGAAGGAGATCTCGGAGCTGGAGGTCGCGCGGAAGGCGCTCGACGAGGAGGTCTACGAGATCTCATCGCTACTTACAAAATTCAAGGAGGCGCGAGAGTTTCTCGGCCCACCGCTCGGTAAACCTGTGGAGATAGAGGAGCCCCCCTACGGACAAATTTTGAAGCAGGCGAAAAAGTTTCTAGATAAGTTCGAGCCGAAGTTGATCGCTTTAAAAGCCAAGAAGGAGGAGCTCAATCAGAGAAGGCAAGAGTTACATGCCCAGATGGAAATGCTCCGGACTTTTTGGGAGATAAAATTCCCTCTGAGTTACCTCCGACCGACGGATGAAATCTACGTTGTGGTCGGGCGGATTGCGGAGGAAAGGGTGCGAGAATTCTCGGACGCGGCGAGGGAAGCTCTGGGACGCAAGGTTTTCGTGGCTGTGCTCGGGAAAGGCAAGCAAAGGATTTTGATCGTGGCATGCCGGACCGCAGAGCAGCCGAAGCTCTCGCCAGTGCTCTACAGACACGAGGTCGAGCTCTTGGAGATCCCCTCGATCCCCAAGGCCCCACGAAAGGCGCTCAGAACGCTGGAGGGACGGCTGAAGGAACTCGATGAGGAGCAGGCCAAGCTAGAGGGGAAGAGGAAGAAGCTTGCGAAGGCTAGGGCTCGTGAAGTCAGCACGTTGTTGGAACTTCTCGAGATCCAAAGGGAAAGGCTTGAGTGCAGCGGGCTCTTTGGTTACACCGATGCGACCGTGGTCATGGAGGGGTGGGTACTAGCGAAGCGGGCGACCGAGCTCGATCCCCTGCTCAGCGCAGCTACGAATGGGCGCCATGTCCTCCGCACCTATACCCCCCAGAAGGCCGAGGTTGAGGCAGTCCCCGTGGAGTTAGAAAATCCCAGGATGGTCGAGGACTTCGAGTACGTTACCAACATGTATGGTTTGCCCAAGTACGACGAGGTAGACCCGACGCCCTTCATGACCCTCACCTTCGCGATATTTTTTGCGATTTGTTTGTCCGACGCGGGCTATGGCATTGTGCTTGGGCTTTTCATGGCCTCGGGTTTTTGGTTCGCCAAAATGTTTCCGCGAAAGCTCAGGCGGATGATGATCGTGTGTGCGATATTCACGGTCATCGTCGGTTTATTAATAGGCGGGTGGTTCGGTTTTGGGCAAGGCCTATGGGTAGATCCGATTCAAAGGCCGATTCCTCTACTCAAGCTCGTCGTGTTTATAGGCATCCTTCATCTCATCGTGGCATTCGGCATGGCGGGGGCACTGAAGGACTTGTTCAGGAGGGATTGGAAGAGTTTAATATTCGGCCGTGTTTCGCGCATATTAATTTTGATTGGTTTCTTCGGGTTGAGCTTCTGCGTCTTGGGCATCGGCTTGCACGAGTTTGGAATAAATTTCACATTTCCAAAGACAGAACTTTTCACGGTATTTAATCCCTTTGGAGCTGGGGCAGCCATCGTCGTGGCGTTCAGGACCATCTTCTACCTCGGTTTGGGCGTGGGCATGGTCGGTGCGGTGTTGATTGGCAAAGGGGCAGGAGAAAAAATTGGGGGGCCGATCAACGTTATTTATGGCATAACTGGGCTTATTGCAGATGTGACCTCTTATACCAGGCTTTTGGCCCTCGGCATCGCGACAGGGGTAATAGCATTTTCGATAAATTTCATCGTCGGATTCGCGTACAATGGCATGATGCCGGCCGAACTCACACCGCTGTCGGCGATTTACGCTGGCTTGCTGCTGACCGGGCTAGGGTTCATCTTCATCGCTGCACACTGCTTCAACATATTCATCAATAGCCTCGGAGGGTTTATCCACACCATGCGTTTGCACTTCGCGGAGTTCTTCAGCAAGTTCTACGAGGCCGGAGGCGAGAAGTTCGTCCCCTTTAAAGCTAAAAGGACGTTCACTAAGGTAAAAGGGGGTGAATGGCCTGGTAGGTGATGAGGTCTGGATAGCGTTGGCCGCTGGTCTAGCGGTCGCGATTCCAGGGATCCTATCGGCAATCGGCGTTGGGATGACCGGAGTTGCAGCAGCAGCGGTATCGGCTGAGGACCCAAAGAAGTTCTCAAAGCTCTTCGTGCTAGAGGTTCTCCCGGGCACGCAGGGAATCTACGGTTTCGTCGCGGGCTTTTTGATCCTCGTCGGTACAGGTTTGCTTGGGGGCGGTGTACTAAAGGAAGGCATAGTGGGACTGGCCGTACTGGCGGCGGCTGTTCCAGCCATTCTCCAAGGATTTACCGCATACGCGCAGGGAAAGGTTGCCACTGCAGGCGTCAGCGCCATTGCAAAAAGACCGGAAATATTTGGACAAGCTATAATGTACACGGTGATGGTTGAGCTTTACGCTATCCTTGGGCTTCTAGCGACGATCTTAATTCTAGTAAGTCTCGGCGCGTTGTAGGGGGCTAAGCGTTGCCGGCTGAAAAAGGCGCCCAGCTAATAGCAGATGATATCCTAAAAGAAGCGAAGGAAAAAGCCGCGGGGATAATTAGGGCAGCGAAGAAGGAAGCGCGCACGTTGCTCGATGCGGCCCGCTTCGGCGCCAAGGAAGAGGAGGAACGCGAGACAAAGGAAGCACGCGCCCGTGGCAAACACGTTTACGATGGAGTACTCGCGGAGGGCAGGATGCGCGCGAAGCGGGAAGCGCTTCGAAAGAGGGAAGAACTCATCAACGAGGTCTTCCGAGAGGTAGAGAAGAAGCTTCGAGCGCACGCATCGTCTAAAAAGTACGAGAATGACATCGTTCGAATCGTCGCGGCGGCGTGCAAAAAACTCGGTTCCGATGATGTTGTCATCCGAGCTAATCGCCGGGACCTGAAACTCCTCGAAGGATCCAAAGATCAAATAACACGTGAGCTGGGCGGAGGCAAAAAAACGGTGAAAGTTTCACTGGGTGAACCGATTCAAACGATCGGAGGGGTAAAGATCGGAACCTCGGATGGCAGGGTTGAGATCGACGAGACGTTCGAGGGCAGGATGCGGAGGGAATTCGAGGGCCTCCGGGTAAAGGTCGCGAAAGTTCTATTCGAAGGGTCAAGATGATTGATGTTCTCGTAGTTATTTTTCTGATCATAGGGACCCTCTTTGCCTTGGTGATATACAACGCCAGGCGCTCGATGGCTTACGTTTACTGCAACGCGACCATCAGTGCGTGGGAGGCAAGATTGCTTTCCGCGGCACGCCTGATGGAGCTCGCCGATGCCCCAGGGATCACAAATGTATTCGCGGCCCTTGACGACACTGACTACCGACCGCAGCTAGCTGAGGTTCCGAGGGGCGAGGAGGGGATCGACATGCCGGTGGTCGAGCGAGCGCTCAGGGAGAACTTGAACGCGTGCTATCGCGAGCTCTTGGGGATGGTGCCGGAGGAGCGAAAGGAAACGGTCGCGAGGGTGATCGAGCGTATTGATATCTGGAACCTTAAGGCGATCCTCACAGCGATCCACAATAAAGTTCCCAAGGAAAAGAGGCTTGAGGAGTTAATTCCATCACCGACGCTTCCTCGCGAGAAGCTTGAGATGCTCGCATCCGCCGAGATCTTTGAACAACTGCTTGAATTCCTGAAAGGGAGCGAGTACTTCGACGTACTTTCAGAGGCACTGAAAGAATATGCGACGCGAGGGTTGATTGCCATCCTATCGGCGCTCGACAAGCACTACTACACGAGCTTGTGGAAGGACGTGTTGAGCAAGCGCGCACAGCGCTCGGTTTTGAGGGCAATCTTGGGGTACGAAATTGATGCTTTGAACATCAAGCTGATTTTACGGCTCAAGCGGGAGGGTGCGCCACCCGAGGAGATTGACAGATACCTCATCTTGCCCCCTCACGAGCTCACGGAGGCGATGCTGAGGGCGATGATCACCGCTGAGGATGTCCCTTCTGCGATAAACATGATTCATCGTACCGTCTACGGCCAAATTTTGCTGGAGGCCCTCCCGCAGATCGAGGCCCAAGGGATCTTCGCGGCGGAGAAGGCTTTGGATGAAACGCATCTAAAGATATGTAGGTGGCTTGCGCTTACCCAGCTCTTTAGCATAGCTCCCGTGCTCTCTTACATCTACTTGAAGGAAAACGAGATGAGAAATCTGCGGGCGATAATCAGGCTCAAGGTGGATAAAGTCGAGCCGCAGAAAATCAAGGAAACAACGGTAAGGGTGCCAAAAATTGGGTTTTAAAATAGCCGTCGTTGGGGATCAAGATACCGTGACGGGGTTCGCTTTAGCGGGCGCGACCTATACCCACATTTACACGACGAAAGAAGAGGCGCTGGCCAAGCTGGGCGAGTTTCTCGCCAGCGATGAAATTGGGCTCGTGCTGGTAACCCACCGCATCGTGGAGGCGCTCGGTTACGAGTTTCGCCGGATGATGCGGGCGAAGCGGTTGCTCCCGCTCGTGCTTAGAATTTCCGACAAGACAGGGTACGTGCCGAAGGTCGATGAGCTGCGTGAGATAATCAAGCGCACGGTGGGGGCCGAGATCATGGTCAAGCGGGAGGGCAGCTAATGGCGGTGGCGCTGGCAGTACCCCCAACCCGGATGGAGCTCCTGAAGCTGAGGCAAAGGGTGGGCCTCGCGCAGAGGGGCCACGACCTGCTCAAGGAGAAGATGGACGCCCTCGTCATCGAGTTCTTCGAGGTGTTGAGGCGAATCCAGGAAGCTAGGACGAAGGCGCTCGAGCAGCTCTTCGTAGCCCATCGGGCGCTATCGATGTGCTTTGCGATCGTGGGGACGCTCGAGACCAAGCAGGCCTCTAAAGAAACAAGGCGGGAGCTTCAAGTGGAGATTTCAACCCGCCACATCATGGGTATCGCGGTGCCGGCCGTCGAAGTCAGAGAGGTTGAGCGCAACGCTTTGGTGAGGGGTTATGGCTTGCATATGACATCTTCGGTGCTCGATGAGGCGTCGATGGAGTTCGAGCGAGCGCTCAAGCTCTTGATCGAGCTAGCTGAACTTGAGGGATCGGCATTTGCCCTCGCAAGGGAACTCGAGAAGACCAAACGGAGGGTGAACGCGCTCGAGTATATCCTGATCCCGAGGTTGAAGGAGACCCTCAAGTTCATCATGATGAGGCTGGATGAAATGGAGCGGGAAAACTTCTCCCGCCTCAAGCGGATAAAGGCGATGTTGGAGGAGCGTGGGTGAACGCAAATCGTCTGATAAAACTCGAGTTGAGCAAGCTCAACGTGCACCTGCCCGAGAGGCGCCTGTCGTTGAGGGAGGCCCTTTCGTCCGCGAGGCCTCAAGTCGTGGCGCGCGATGGCAGCACCCACGCGTTCAAGCGCGAGGAGCTCAAGTTCTTGGCGGGGCTCCTCCCCGAGGCGGAGCGGGATAAACTCCAGCTGCCAATTCTAATCGGGCTGGAGCCGAAGCTCGGTAGGGGGACCGCTAGGATAAGTGGAGAGGCCGAGGTAAGGGTTGTCAGCCAAGTTCTCGAAAAAGAGCCCGCTGCCGGGGAGCTGCTGATCTACCGCCCTGAGGTGGCGATCTTGCGGAAAAAGCTCCCGACGACCACGCAGTACCTCTTTCTCTGGTGATCAAATGGAGGCGCGCAAGGGAATCATCTTGGCGGCACTTTTCTACCCATTCTCCATCGCGACGGTAGCGGCAGGCTTCCTAGCTTTCGTGATGATCGTGCTTAAAGCTGACATCCTCACGGTTTCGACTGTAGTACTGTGGTTTTACTTCGTGTGTGCAGCGTCTATTTATTTCATCTCAGAGAGAGCGCTCAAGGCATTTGGGGTTCGCGGGGTCTTCTTGGGTTTTATTATCACCATCGGGGTTCTAGCAGTTTTGTCTGCGGTTCTCTTTATTTGGAGAACCATAGGTAATCCATAGGGTTACCTAAGGTGCCGTCATAGACTGTTTCCTCGTCAGTATGGCATCGACAATCCGGGCGTAAACAGGGCGCGTCACGAGCACAGAGATGCCGGTGCCAACCATTGTGATTAGAGCGAATCCGCGCATCACTCCAAAACCGAGCCAAAAAAGCATCAACATCGCCGCGATCGTTGTCGCAGCGGCAGCGAAGATCACCGTGAACGCCCGCCCCTTTCGCCCCTTCAAGCTTATACGCTTGGCATGCGGTATTTCTCCCCGCACCATCTCATCGGTTATTATAATTTGATGGTCTACCCCCGTACCAATGACAACGACAAGCCCGCCGAGTTCAGGTATCCCAATGACCCATCCGAGCATTGCTGCAATGCCAATGGTAATCACGACTTCAAAAATCATCGTACCCGTGAGTGCCGCGCTTATCTTTAGGCGCTTGTATCTGAGGTAAACAAGCATCCCAACCCCCGCCAGGGCAACGAGCCCAGCCAGGATGGCCTCTCGCAGGAAGCCGGCGCCGAGGCGGGGATCTATCCCCGTCTCACTCTCGTATGAAATCCTGACTGGGAGTCGCTGGGCCAAAACTGCTTTCAAATCTTCGGCGTCTTTTCGTGCATCTTCTGTTGCCCCGCCACCTATGGTGATTATCATTCTTGTCAAAGGTTGGCCAGCAACCGCTTCGGTGATGCTGGGCATGGACCTCAAGCCGCAGGCACGTTCCACCCATTCGCGGGCCGTCCAGTCCTTTCCTCTCGGCGCATTCTCAAGCGAAGGATAATCAAGGTTCTCAATTTCCGTGATAACATTTTCGAAATCGTCCTCTTCGCCGACCAAAATAATGCGAGTTTTTATCTCCCGTTGCTCCCGCAGAAATTCGAGCGTTTCAAGCGGAAGATTTTCTTGGACTTCCACGGCGGTAACCTGCAAGTAGAATCTGTGTGGGACCCCGCGGATTTCCCATAGAATGTATATCATTCGCGGGTTGTTGTCATAGATCATCCCCGCTTCATCTAATACCTGTCTGCTGAAAACTACAACAGCATCAAAAGGACGATCGAGATAAATGCCAGTGGGGTGATCAACCTTGCCCGCGGATGCAGCGCTCCATTTTTCCGCCCCCTCACCGGATACCCCAAACGGCACGGTCCAGCTTCCTGCATCGATATCGTACTCAACAGGTGAAACAAATGTGATGTCGCCACCGGTCAGGACAGGCGACTCATTTTCGATGAATATCTCGAGCCGCCCTTGGTGACCAAGCAGCTCCTTTGCCCGCTCCGGTTCAACCCCAGCAATCTCGAATAGCACAAAATTTGCACCTACAGGTAAAAACCGTACCCCAGGCATTCCATAGGGATTGACCCGCATATCGAGGGAGTGCATTACCTCTTCTCGCGTGGTATCGCTCACCACTTCTTTGGGTTCTCCTATTACTGTGCCATGGTCGCCGATGACGGTTTCAATTAATTCTTTAGTGACAGGTAAACCGATTTCGACCGTAACTCTCCGGGTGGCCTCGTCGTAACCGATTTCTTTCACAGTCGTATGCAAGTTTTCCTCAAATGCGGCGCGTATGCTCGCGTATGCAGCGTCTACATCCTCTGGAGCGAGTTCGATTGTGACGTGTGATGCTTCCAATCTCAGCATGATCCTTGAGCCCCCGAGGATATCGATCCCAAAGCTGAGGCCGCGCACGTAGTGGCTCGGCCATCCTAACACCTCTTCTGCCCTCGTGTCGACCTCCACCCAAGGTCGCCATACCGCCGCGACTGATAGCGTGAGCAAAAGGGCGAGCAACAGCACGCGGCGCTCTTTAAATACTAACATAAAGTTCCATCCGCATCCGTTTTTGCGTATAGCGCAGCAAAAACCCGGCATTTAAGAACCACGTGTTGAAGATGTCGATGACTACCCCAAAGATAAGCACGGCGGATAGTTGGTCGAGGGCCGGGGCTGTTGTAAATAAATTGAGGGCGAGGAGCACTATGAGGGTAGTGCCGCTCATCATCAGTCCAGTTTTCATCGCGCTCGCGGCGCGTTCGTGTGCCTCGCCAGTCACGCCCTTCAACACCCGTGTAGAGAGCAGAATGTTTGTGTCAACTGAATATCCGATGAGCATGAGTAGGCCGGCAATAGAGGCTAGGCTGAGGTCGACGCGAAATAGACTCATGCAGCCAAGGACACCAATCATGTTGAGCCCGATCGCCAACAAAATGGTCCCAACGACGATGCGGCGCCTGAAAACGATGAAGATAATAATTGCCATCGCCACAACCGCACCGATTATGGCATTTCTCGCCTGCTCGCGGTGAATGCCTATGATGGCCCCGCCCATCCTCTCTGCCTTGATCATATCGACCGAGATGTTGAGATGTTGAGAAAGAATGTTTTCGAGATTATCTCTTTCGTCATCTTCCAAGAAGTTGTCAGTTTCTATATCGAAACCAAATCGCCCCGTATCCAGAGCGGGGTTTTTTGTAATCTTCACATCCGCGTCGGCACCGAGAAAATTTTCGGCGATAGTTTCAACTTCACCAACTTCACCAACATTTGGAACGTTGTCGAGCCCCCGCACCATGATCAACGTCCCACCCTTCAAATCCCTACCAATTGGGAAGGTGTCAAGTGCTAGCGTTGCGATGGTGACAGCGCCCAGAAATATCGCCAAGGCTGCTGGAATTGCGATCATCTGGCGCGTGCTAAGATGCTTGAAGTGCGAGGTTGGATCCATGTTTACCATTAATAATCTAAACCCCTGATTAATAGTTAATCCAACGAGGTGTGCCGGATGATCGAAGAAGGCGAGCGGATAATCCTCATCGACGGGCGGGGCAGGAAGTATCTCGTCAAGGCCGAGCGGAGGCAGCTCCACACGGACCTAGGGGTCGTCGAGTTGGGCGAGGCCATCGGGCAGGAGCCGGGGGCGAGGTTAAAATCACACGTCGGAAAGGAGTTCATCCTACTAAAGCCGCGCATCACCGATTACCTCCAGAAGCTCCGCCGCGCCCCCCAGATAATGTTACCCAAAGATGCCGCGCAGATCGTCGCATATACCGGCGTGGGCCCGGGCGATCTGATCGTCGATGCGGGCGTGGGGTCGGGTTCGCTCGCGATTTTTCTGGGCAACCTTGTTCGACCAAACGGGCGCGTGGTGAGCTACGAGGTGCGGGAGGATTTCGCGCGCGTGGCGGGGGAGAATGTCAGCATGGCTGGACTCGGCGATATCGTAACGGTGAAGCTAAAAGACATCTACGAAGGCATTGACGAGAGCGATGTCGATCTAGTGACACTTGACCTTCCCCAGCCCGAGCGCGTGCTGCCGCATGCGGAGCGGGCCCTGAAGCCGGGCGGTCACATTATGACATTTGCCCCCTGCGTTGAACACTTGCAACGCCTCTACCGGGAGCTGCCAAATTACCGCTTCGTCCACCCCAAGACCATCGAGTGCCTCGTCCGGGAATTCGAGGTCAAGCCAAGCTGCACCCGCCCAAAGACGCGGATGATCGCGCATACGGGATACCTAACGTTCGCACGGCGGGTATAGATTCCTTAATCAAGTTCAGTCATGCATAAATAGTGTCCAATCAGATCCGGCGAGCTTTAAAACCGTAATAGATAACCCCGTCTTGACTTTCCTCACCCATCCGCCTGAAGATCATCTCGACTTCATCGCCTATCTTGATCTCATCCGGGTTGCAGTCGGTGATTTGGGCGGTCAGGCGAGGGCCATCCTCGAGCTCGATGATTGCGAGCAAGTAGGGTGCCTGATCCTCGAAGCCATTTGCGGCGATGTGCACAACCGTGTAGGAGAGAACCTTACCCCGGCGCTTGAGTCGGTAAGGCTCCAGCTTGCCCATCCGCCGGCAGTAGGGGCAGATGTAGCGCGGCGGGAAGAGGACTTTGTTGCAGTTGCCGCAGCGCGCGCCCACGAGGTTGTAGCGGTTGGGTATCTCTCGCCAGAAGCGCGGGACGGCCATCCTAATCACTCCTCCTTAGCACATGCACGACCGCGGTACCTCCCGAGCCCCCAACGTTGTGCGTCAGCCCGACCTCTGCCCCATCGACCTGACGCTTGCCGGCCTCGCCTCGAAGCTGCTGTACGATCTCCACGGCCTGCGCGATGCCGGTAGCGCCCACGGGGTGCCCCTTGCCCTTGAGCCCGCCGCTCGTGTTCACGGGAATCCGCCCACCTATCGCGGTTTCTCCCTGCTCGGTCACCTTGCCCCCTTCACCCTTCTTGCAGAACCCCAGGTCCTCGATCGCTATTATCTCCGCGATGGTAAAACAGTCGTGAACTTCCACGAGGTCGATGTCATCGGGCTTGACGCCAGCCATCTTGTACGCCGTCCGCGTGGCCTCGATGGTCGCCCGCAGGCTCGTGAGCGAGGAGCGGCTGTGGAGCGAGATGGTGTCGCTTGCTTGCCCAGTACCGGCGACTAGGATTGGGATATCGGTGAACTTCCGCGCTTTCTCCGCTGGAGCGAGGATTACGCAGGCGGCGCCATCGGTGATCGGGGAGCAATCGAGCAATTTTATGGGCGAGGTAACCAGTGGCGATTTTAACACATTCTCGACGGTTATTTCCGTTTGATATTGCGCGCAGGTGTTAAAGCGTGCGTTGTGGTGATTTTTGACCGCCACCATCGCCATCTGTTGCTCCGTGGTTCCGAACTCATACATGTGGCGGCGAGCCATCAGCGCGTAAAGGCCCGGGAAAGTGGCGCCCACGAATACCTCCCATTCCTGATCGGCGGCGGTCGCGAGCGCCCCCGTCGCCTGCCCGGTCAGCACATCGGTCATCTTCTCTATGCCGGCCGCGACGACGATGTCGTGGATACCCGAGGCGACGGCGATCACCGCCTGACGGAGCGCTAGCCCGCCCGACGCGCAGGCCCCTTCGACGCGCGTGGAGGGGACGGGCACGAGCCCCGCGTGATCCGCGACGATTGAGGAGATGTGCTCTTGGCGGATGAATTGACCGGACGACATATTCCCCACGTACATTGCATCAATCTGTTTTCCATCGATCTCGGCATCCTCGATCGCTCGAGCACCCGCTTCCATCATTATCTGCCTGAACGAGAGATCCCAGAGCTCGCCGAACTTCGTCAAGCCCACACCTATCACTGCGACATCGCGCATTTACTTCACCAGTAATCTCCTAAATTTCACATAGGCAGCGTAGTCGATGTTAACCTTTCGATTCACGTAATCGAGCACTTTGGGCGTCGCATTCCGTTTCTTCTCTATGGTGTCGCGCACGACGATGCTGAAGGCATCGCTCCCGGCGCCCGAGCCGTAGGAGACCATGAGGATTCGCTCCCCGGGTTTGGCCTGGTCGAGGACCGCGGCGAGACCCATCATGGCCGACCCAGAATAAGTGTTGCCTATTTTCGGTGCCAGCAGGCCGGGTACCACCTGTTCCTTTGAGAAGCCGAGCTCCTCGGCCGCGTGCATGGGGAATTTTCCGTTGGGTTGGTGGAAGACCACGTACGCGAAATCTTGGGGGGTGAGCTGGAGCTTACGGAGCAAGCCGTTGGCTGCGGAGAGCACATGTTTGAAGTAGGCGGGCTTTCCGGTGAATCGCCCCCCGTGTTTGGGGTAGGGCCGCATATCCCGGCGCCAGAAGTCGGGCGTGTCGGTGGTGTAGGAGTAGGTGTCCTCGATCGTCGCTAGGGTTTCGCTTCCGTTCTTACCCACGATGAAGGCACAGCCCCCGGCCGCAGCGGTGTATTCGAGGGGATCCCCCGGGGCGCCTTGGGCGGTGTCCGATCCAATCGCCATGCCGTATTTTATCATGCCAGCCTCGACGGCCCCCATACAGGTTTGGATGCCCGCCGTGCCGGCCTTACAGGCGAATTCGTAGTCGGCGGCGGTGAGGTCTGGGGTGGCCTCGATGGCCTCAGCTACGATGGTGGCGGTGGGTTTAACCGCATATGGGTGGGACTCCGAGCCGACGTAGATCGCCCCGATGCCTTGTGGGTCGATGCCAGCCTGTTTCACGGCGTTGCGCGCGGCCTCGACTGCGATGGTGGCGGTATCCTCGTCGGGCCCCGGGACGGATTTTTCCTCGACCAAAAGTCCGCGCTTGATATTCTCGGGATCATCCCCCCAGACCTTGGCTATTTCCTCGACTCGGATGCGGTACCAGGGGATGTAAACGCCGTAGCCAACTATTCCAACATCCATTAGTAAGGTCACCTTTTGCTTCGAATACTAATTTTTATGTCTATGCTTAAGCGAGGGCAATAAAAGCCTTTCGATTGTCGAAAAAATCATCGGCGATTGCCGTTGGGGTCAGTGGGAGCACTTCCGAAGTCCCTCAAGCAGGTCGCCCACGGATGGAAGCCTCGAGATCACAAGGGGGACGCGCAGGAGTTCGGCTATTTTTACCCCCAGCGCGTCGACGCGTTTGAGCTCACCATGTAGGATTACCATTCCTGGGGTTATCCCGATCACCTTCACCGCCACCATGGGGGAACGCCCCGTCGTCACTCCGGTGAAAACCAGCGCCCGCTCGGTGGTCAGCCCGTATAGGCGCTTAAAATCGTCGGCGGAGAGCCCCAGCACCGCCTTGTAGCTGTCGATGATGGTGTAGCCGAAGAGCTTTTGGCTGAGCAGGTCTTTGTTCGCGACGATATTACCACCCACCGCCTTACAGATTATCTTCCCATCGGTGGGCTCGCCGAACTCCCGGATCTCGAGTACGACGTCGGGCGGCAACTGGGTGCCGAACACTTGAGCGAAAGTCCTAGACACATCTCCCCCCTGTTGTTCATCGATCTTGAGGAAGGCGTTGACCACACGCTTGATGGTCGCGGCCCCGGGCGATTTCCTCCTCCCGGCCTCGTAGTCGCTGATTACCGAGGGGGAGATGTGCATCACCTTGGCGAGCGAGGTCTGGCTCATCCCGAATCGCCCCCGCCAGCGCTTGAGGGCCACCCCGGGGTCGTCGGAAATGGTTATGTCGCCGGCGATCCATCGCGCGATCCTTTCCCTCACTTCAGCCAATGGTACACCGATATTAATCTCAGGGTCTGGGATAAAAATATCGAGAGGCTCAGCTTTTGGCCCGCAGTTTTCCAGCCAGCTTGAACAGATCAGCTTTGGTCACGATGCCGGTCACTTTTCCATGTTCCACGACGAGGACTGCGGGTTCGTGTTCGAGCAAGGGGTAAACGACGTTGACATCGACATCCTTACCCACCGCAGGGAGCGGGCCCTCCATCATCTCGCTGACGCTGCGCCTGAGCAGCTTGTGCATGTTTTCACCCGCGGCGATTTTGTGCACGATCGTCGCCTCGGATATTGACCCCACCTGAGCTTCGCCATCGAGCACGGGCAGCTGCGAGATGTCGTAGGATTTCATGAGACGGATCGCTTTTTCTATTCGGTCATCGGACTTGATGGCAACTATCGGCGAGGCCATTATCTGCTCGACGGTCACACGCTTTTCCTCGGTCGTCGCCCGCTCGAGCGCCTTGGAGATCTTCTCGAGGGTGGAGATGCGAGGATCCGCGGCACCTGCTTCGATTTTCGCGATATAGGCTTGGGTCACGCCCGCCAGCTCCGCGAGCTGCACCTGGGTAAGCCCCAACCTCGTGCGCATCACCTTCACCTCGGATGGTCTCAAAATTCGCATCTAAATCGCCAATTCCTGTTAGTTATATTTTGGGCAAAAACTATAAATAACTCGCCCGCAGACCGAAAATCCGCGAGGCTTTAACTTGGCGCGGAACATAGTTGTCGAGGAGTTCAAGCAGGAACCTCTCGAGAAGCAGAAGTTGGAAGTTGTTGAGCGAAAGGGCCTTGGCCACCCCGACTTTATATGTGATGCGATTTTGGATCGAGTTTCAGTCGAGTTAAGCAAGGAGTATTTAAAAAAGTTTGGCACGGTCATGCATCACAATGCCGACAAGTCGCTGCTCGTCGCCGGGGAGGTCGAGACGAGATTTGGTGGTGGCGAGGTGAAGCAACCTATGCTTTTGATCTTCGGAGACCGAGCGACCGAGGAGGTTGAGGGGGCTAGGATATCAGTAAAGGATATCGCGGTTCACGCGGCGAAGAGTTGGGTGAAGGAAAATTTGAGGTTTGTCGACCCGGAAAAGCACATGCGCTACCAAGTCGAGTTCAAGCCAGGCTCTACGGCACTCACGGACATCTTCAAGCGGAAGGGCAGGGTGCTTAGCGCTAACGACACTTCGGCTGCGGTCAGCTACGCTCCAATGACTTGGACCGAACAACTGGTACTAAAGATCGAGCGCTACCTCAACTCAAAGGAGTTCAAGAAGGAGTTCCCGGAGTCGGGTGAGGATGTCAAGGTGATGGGCTTTCGAAAGAACGACGAGCTCTATCTAACCGTGGGTATGGCTTTCGTTGACCGATTCGTGGAGAGTGAGGACGATTACTTCAGGAAGAAGGGGAAGATCTTCGAACGGCTGCGCGCCTTCGTGGAGGAGAATTCTGATATCAAAAAGATCAAGCTCGACCTCAACACCCTCGACGTGCGTGGACGGGGCATCGGAGGGGTTTACCTCACCGTGCTCGGGACTAGCGCTGATGGGGCGGACTCAGGTCAAGTTGGGAGGGGCAATCGTCCAAACGGTGTGATTCCGCTCAACCGTCATGTGGGCTCGGAGGCGGCGGCGGGCAAGAACCCCGTTAGCCACGTGGGTAAGATTTACAACTTGCTCACACACCGAATCGCGAACGAAATTTACAGTCAAGTTTCGGGATTGGATGAGGTCTACGTTTGGTTGGTTAGTCAGATAGGGAAACCCATCGATGATCCAGCGATCGCCGCTGTCAGGGTCATCATGAAGTCGGGCACCACGATCGAGAGCGTCCGGGGGCAGATAGCGGAAGTGGTGGACGCGGAGCTCGAGCACATCGATAAGTTTTGTATGGAGCTCGCTGAAGGAAAAATCCCAGTCTGTTGAGCTTTCGAATTTCAAGCGGAAGGCCTTTGTAAGAATCATTCAAAGTTGTAGTGGCGATTAAATCTTCCAAATCTTGTGCCGCGATGGCATGGGTCGAGTGGGTAAACTTAGCACCCCTCACGGCGATGTGACAACCCCAGCCCTCATGCCTGTTATCGATCCGTCGGACGTAATTCTATCACCCAACCAGATGCAGCGCGAGTTTGGCATTGAACTGGTGATAACCAACGCCTACCTGACACTTCGCCACTTCGGCGAGGAAGCCGCGGAGCGGGGGGTCCACGGTGCGCTCGACCACGATGGCCCGATTATGACCGACTCGGGCGGCTACCAAATCCTGCGCTATGGAGGTGTCGAAGTTTCACCTGAAGAAATCGTGCGCTATCAGGATGCGATTGCCCCAGACATCGCGACTATCCTTGATATCCCGACCGGTGTTCAAGCGACCAAAGAGCGTGCAGCTGAGACGGTACGGATAACACTTGAGCGAGCCAAGCAAGCGGTTGAACTCAGGTCCAACTCTAAGGTGATGTGGTGCGGCCCGGTGCAGGGGGGCCTCTTTAGCGAGCTGGTCGCCCAAAGCGCACGCGAGGTTGGGAAGCTCGACTATCAACTGCACGCGATAGGAAGCCCTGTCGAGTTGCTCGAGGGATATCGCTACGCGGAGCTCGTGGATCTCGTCATGACAGCGAAGCAACATCTGCCACCCGATCGCCCCGCGCATCTTTTCGGCGCTGGGCACCCCATGATGTTTGCACTCGCTGTGGCAATGGGCTGCGACCTCTTCGATTCCGCTGCGTATGTGATTTACGCGCGTGACGGGCGTTACATGACCTCGGAGGGGACCTTTCACCTCGATGAGCTATCATACCTACCATGTGAGTGCCCTGTTTGTGCGCAGTATTCACCCGATGAGCTCAGGCGCGTTCCGCAGGACGAACGGGTCAAGCTCTTGGCTAGGCACAATCTTCATGTAACATTCGGCGAACTGCGGCGCATCCGTCAAGCGATCGTCGAGGGGGGCCTAGGGGAGCACGTCGAGTTGCGGTGTCGCGCCCATCCGCGGCTGCTCGATGGGCTTCGGAGGTTGGCGAGGTATAGAGATTTCATCGAGCGGTTTGATCCAGTGACAAAGCCTTCGGCATTCTGCTACCTCGGTGAGGAATCGGTGAATCGCCCAGAGGTCGCGCGCCATAGGAAGAGACTCGAAGAACGCTATGAGCCGCCCAAGCTGCCCATCTTAGTGCTCTTGCCCGTTTTTGGGAGAGAGTGGCCGAAGCTCGAGGAACCCGAGCGGACCCACCTCGTGAAGCTCGTGCCCCCATTTGGCGTCGTCCCCGAGGAGCTCGAGGAGGTTTATCCGCTCGGGCAGTTTCAGGTGCCTCACGAGCTCGACGCGGTGCAGATCAAATCGGTGACAGAGACCATTTCTCGCTTCCTCGAGAGGTACGGTGGGCGTTACGAGCGGGTTCTTTTGTTTAACGACGAGCGACGATGGGGTAAATCACTCGTCGAAGCGTGCAAAAAGGTAGGGGAAAAACTAAAAGTAATCCAGTTTTGATGCACAAAAATGCCCCCACAAAAATTAAATAACCGAAGCGCACAACTAATTCAAGGCTTGGCCGGGGGGATGAAGCGTGGATAGCGTCGACATGAAACTTTTGAAGATGCTAAGCGACGATGCACACGTTTCGCTGCGCAAGATGGGGCGCGAGGTCGGCCTCAGCACCTCTGGGGTGCGGCGGCGGGTCAAGCAGCTCGAGCGCTTCGGCCTGATCAAACAATACTCAGCGTTGATAGACCCTCAAAAATTCGGCTACGGGGTGATGGCGTTCGTCAGCATCGACGTCGATAGTAGGAACATGCGCGAGCTCGTTCGTTCTCTGTCACACTGCCACCAAGTATGCGAGCTCCATCACACGACGGGGGGCCATGGATTAATGCTGAAGGTACGTGCCCGCGACGTGGAAAGCTTAAAGAATTTCGTTGACGACCGCATCCAGTCATTCGACTCGGTGAAGAGCGTTCGAACGATCGTGGCAATGGAAACCATCAAGGAGAACCTCTTGAACCTCTAGGTGCTGAGATGCGGGAAGCCGAGGCAAAACTCGTTCGAGATTCATTTTCATCGGTTATGCCATACCTTGCTTATCCACAGGAGCTCCGGAGCTTGATCGAGCGAACGCTTGGTGAGAGTGCAGGTATTGAAGTATTCATTGAGGGGCTCAGGCAGGCGATTTCAGCCGAAGCTGACACCACACGCAAAACAGATGGGCAGATCTTCCTGAATGAGCTTCGGCGCCGCCTTCCCAAGTGAAATCCCAATTGGTTTAAGTTTGAGTACAAGCATAGGAATTGAGGGAACCCATGGCACGCGCTGAGGTCAAGCAAATCGCGCGGGATATCCGAACGATGCGCATACGAGGTGCCGGCAGGATCGCTCGCGCTGCGGCTCGAGCCTTAAAACTTACTGCGAAGGCGACCCGAGCCAAGACGCCAGCCGGGTTCACGAGGGAGCTCGATTACGTTTCAAAACTTTTGCTGGCTACCCGCCCGACAGCGGTCTCGCTTCCCAATGCGGTCCGCTACGTCACGCTGGGTGCGAAGCGAGCAAGGGGGACCGATCTGCAGACGCTTCGGAGGGGGATCATCTCTCATGCGGACGAGTTTATCCGTGATTCAAGGGGAGCTGTCAAGCGAATAGGTGAAATCGGCGCGCGTCGCATCTCCGATGGCGACGTAGTGCTCACCCACTGCAACAGCGACTGCGCGCTCGCGGTAATCAAGGCGGCTTTTGAGCAGGGCAAGCGCATCCAAGCATTCGTCACCGAGTCACGCCCGAGCCGGCAGGGTTTGATAAGTGTGCGAGAGCTGAAAAAAGCAGGCATTCCCACCACCCTTATCGTTGACTCGGCTGTGCGCTATTTCATCCGCGACATTGACAAAGTCATCGTTGGTGCAGACAGCATCGCGGCAAATGGAGCAGTGATCAACAAGATAGGGACCTCGCAAATCGCCCTCATCGCTCACGAGGCTCGAGTGTTATTCTTCGCCGCCGCAGAGAGCTACAAGTTCCACCCTGGGACGCTTGTGGGGAGGTTGGTCGAGATCGAGGAGCGCTCGCCGAAGGAGATCATCAACCCCAAGCGCTTTCCGGGCGTGAAAATTCGTAACCCAGTCTTCGATGTCACGCCACCCGATTATATCGACCTCATCATAACCGAGCGGGGCATAATCCCACCCTCAGCGGCTTACACGGTGATCCAGGAGCTCTTCGAGTGGAGGCCGGGCGAGGAAATTTAAGGATTTAAATGAACAAGGCTTGGGTTCGACGTCTTGGGCAGCGAAATGCTTATAGAACGCTGATAAAACCGTATTGATACAAAAATGCCGAGGTGATTTAATGGGTGAGATAGAAAAATCTATAGCGGATTTTCAAGAAATGATGGGGGTTCTCTCGAAAGAAAGTAGAGAAGCGATGCACCACTTCAGAGCCTTCATGGATTCAGTGCTTGAAAAAAAGGTTCTAGACACCAAAACTAAGGAGTTAATTGCCCTAGGAACTGCGATAACCGCGAGGTGCAAGTACTGCATCGCCATACACGTCAAAAAATCGCTCGCGGCCGGTGCTACTAGGGAAGAGATATTGGAAGCAGCCACAGTAGCTATCTTGATGGGTGGAGGTCCAGCCTTAACCTATGTGACGGAGGTTAAGAAAGCGTTGGACGAATTTGCAATCAAATAATTTAAGCGCATCAACCCCCTCGGCTAAAGAGGGGGGCCCTTGGAGAAGTCGAAGGCAGAGCAGCTCGTGTTGATTTTCGACCCCGAGCGGTGCACGGGCTGCCGGTACTGCGAGATCGCATGCTCATTCCAACACTACGGCACGCTTACCCCCGAGCGATCCCACATCCGAATATTTGTCGACCCACAGCGGATGGAGCTCGAGGCCTCAGATTGCCAGCACTGCGAGGAACCGGCGTGTGCCGCGGCCTGCCACGAGGATGCGATAGCGAAGGATGAGACGAAGGGATGGGTTACGCTAAATTCAATGAAGTGCACAGGTTGCTACTCGTGCATCTTCGCCTGCCCGCTCTCTTGCCCTTGGTTTGACAAAGAGCATCGCGTAGCGGCAAAGTGCGATTTCTGCGATGGGGATCCCGTGTGCGTGAAATATTGCTCACCCCAAGCGATAAGAGTGGGAACCCGGGCCGAGGCGCTCAAGTTTGCCCGCCAGCGCTACAGGAGGGAAAAAAGTGCCTAGCGGCGCCGAGATCGTCGAGCGGCTCAAGTCTGAGGCGGGAGTGCTGAGCGCGGGCGTGGAGCGCGAGCGGAAGGTTAGTGCAGCGATCGAGTCAGCCGCCATTCAAAATATTGCTCAAACCCTGTTCAACTCGGGGGCGAGGTTCGTGATCATCGCGGCCGCCGACAAAGGCTTGGATATTGACTTGCTTTATCACTTCGACTTGGGAGGTACCCTCATCGTCCTGCAGACCTCGGTCGCGAAGGAAGCGCCCGAAATTGAAAGCATCGCTGAACTGGTGCCAGCGGCGGAGTGGGCGGAGAAGGAGGTGGCAGAGCTCTTCGGCGTGAACTTCCGAGGGCATCCAAAGCCGGGCCACTTCCAGCTGCCTGACGATTGGCCCACCGGCGATTACCCGTTGGGTAAGCCGTTCAAGCCAAAGCTACCCGATGAGATCTGCCCCGTCGCGGAGTCCATAACCTCAGTGGGTGCAACGGCTCCGCTGACGCCGCTGATGCAGCGGAAGCGTGAGGAAGCAGGTCTGCCAGCCCAGCCGCCGGCCAGCTACTCAGACGAGGCATCGCTGCGCGAGGTCCACGAGCTTGCAAGGTACACGGAGTTCGACAAGCTGGCCGGGTACGATTGGAAGAAGAAAAAATTGAGGGGAAGCAGGTGAAAAAATACGCGGTGTTCTTAGGTTGCTTGATTCCCCAGCGGCTACCAAGCGTCGAGCTTGCGGCGCGCAAAGTTTTCGAACTCACTAACATTGAGGCAGTGGATCTAGAGGGCTACACCTGCTGTCCAGATCCGATCCTAGCGCGCCTCATGGATCGAAAGATGGGGCTGAGCCTCGCCGCGAGGAACCTCAGCTTGGCCGAAAAGCTCGGGCTCGACCTCGTGGTGCTGTGCAACGGTTGTTACGAGACGCTGTTCGAGGGGAATGAAAGCCTGAAACACGAGCCGGAGCTTAGGAGAGAGGTCAACGAGACCCTCGCCCGAATTGGGAGGAGCTACGAGGGCAAGATAGATGTCAATCATGTGGTCGAGGTGCTTTACGAGGATGTTGGAATAGAGCGCATCAAAAAACTTGTCAGGCGACCCATCCGGGCGAAGCTGGTGATCCACCCAGGTTGCCACCTCTTCCGGGAGCACGAAGGGGTCGACATATGGCGAAAGATTAGGCAGCTGGAGGAGCTCGTTCTCGCGACGGGGGCGGAAGTCGTACACAGCAAGCTAGATCGCCTGTGCTGTGGCTTCCCCACGATGGCGGTAAACGAGGAGCTGGCGCTCAAGCAAAACTTGCAACCGAAGCTCGAGTGCTACCAACACGCTGGCGTCGATGGGGTGGTCGTGTGCTGCCCAGCGTGCGGTGTCCAGTTTGAGACCGGGCAGGTGCTGCTTCGAAAGTACGGTGCCAGATTCAACATCCCCTGCCTGCACGTGGTCGAGCTACTTGCGCTTGCGTTCGGGGTCCCGGCCCGAGAGCTGGCGCTGGGCTTCCACCGCAGTCCCGTGCCCCAGCTGGCGGCGAAGGTGGTTGGAGATGTCTAAGGTAATCATGGTGGGTCCGTATCATCCGGCGCTGCTCGAGCCGGAACTCTACGAGGTCACCGTGCGGGATAAAAAAATAGTGGATGTTGGGATCAAGCAGGGCTACACCCACCGAGGCATCGAGCGATTGATGGAGACAAAGAGCTTCCACCAGAACATCATACTCGCCGAACGCATCTGCGGACTCTGCTCCCAGGCCCACTCCTGCTCCTACTGCCAGACGGTCGAGGGACTTTTTGGCGTTGAAATTCCGGAACGGGCCTCGTACATCCGCGCGTTGGTCTTTGAGCTCGAGCGCCTTCACAGCCATTACATGTGGCTGGCGCTGCTCTTCCACACGCTCGGCGACGAGCAGCGGTTTATCAAAATAATCGATGCGCGCGAGCGACTGATGGACCTGTTCGAACTGGTATGTGGCAACCGCGTGCACTACTCGATAAATGCGTTGGGCGGGGTCAGGCGGGACCTGAAGCCGGAGGCGGCCAGGCGGGTTAAAACTCTCTTACCCGAACTAGAGCGTTTGACCGAGGATATCATGCGTGCTCTGAAGAGCGCAGCGCCAAAGCTTGAGGGCAAGGGACCACTGTCCAAGGAGGAGGCCCTAGCCTATGGTGTCGTGGGGCCCGTGCTCCGCGCGTCGGGTGTGAAGAGCGACATTAGGCGAGATGATCCCTATGCGGCGTATGGGGAGGTCGATTTCGAGGTAATCACAGAGGATGGCTGTGATGTCTTGGCGCGGGCGTTGGTGAGGGCCCGGGAGACCCACGAGAGCGCGGACATCATCCAGCAGCTGCTTGGGGGCCTTCCGGCTGGAGACATCAAAACCGAGGTCGGCAAGCCGCCCGCGGGCGAGGAGTCGGGCAGGGTCGAGGCGCCCCGCGGGGAGTTGATTTATTTCATCAGGTCGAACGGCAGCAACATTCCCGAGCGGGTGAAGCTCAGGCCCCCGACCTACATGAACGATCGCGCGGTCGTCGAGATGTTACGGGAGCAAGAACTCATTGACCTGCCGGTTATCTTGGAGAGCTTGGATCGATGCATTTCCTGCACCAATCGTCTGACGGTGATCGATGAGCGAACGGGCAAGAGGCGGTTCGTGAGTTTAACCGACCTCAAGAGGGGAACGTCATGAAGGAAATCGGCATCTATCGGCTGGACGTGGGCTCGTGCAACGGGTGCGACATCGAGGTGCTCAGCGCCCTGGCCCCGAGGTTCGGGTTGGCGAAGCTCGGGGTGAAGTTCGTCGATGAGCCCAGCGAGGCAAGCGTGCTCCTCGTCACCGGTGTGCCGACCGTCAAGATGCGTGAGCCGCTCAAGCAGGTTTACGAGAAGCTAAGGGACCCGAAGTTAGTCGTCGCGGTGGGCGCCTGCGCGTTGGCCGGCGAGGCGTTTGAGGATTCCTACAGCATCGACGGGATGACGGACGAGGTGATTCGGGTTAATGTTTACGTTCCGGGTTGCCCGCCCAGCCCGCAGGCGATCGTCGGCGCGCTCGCAGAGGCCTTGGGAATCAAACCGAAAGTTTGGTCGGCGCCCCAGGGCTTCAGAGGCTACCCCCAGGTCGATGCGGAAAAGTGCACGGGCTGCGGTGCATGTGAGCAAGTTTGTCCGACGCGCGCGATTGAGCTGATAGACGGGGAGGAAAAGCGAACCGTGAAATTCAAGTACGAGAAGTGCATCTCCTGCGCGACCTGTGAGGAAGCCTGCCCGGAGGATGCGATCGAGATGGCAGCCGAGCGTCCTCCTCCGACGCGAGATCGAAAGGCGATTGGAACGAGCGTGGAGGTCGGGCTGGCAAAGTGTTTGGATTGCGGCACCCCCTTCGTCCCCTCGCGGCAGCTCCGGGCGCTTTCCGACCGAATCGTGTCCAACGTTGGAGAGTACAAGGCCCTCCGCGATGAAATCGAGCGGGCAGCGAGCATTTGTGCGAAGTGCAGGGGCGAGATAGAAAATCTGAGGAAGGCGAAGGTCCTCCTCCTCGAACTCACGGAGGCTCTCAGCTAGAGCACTCGATATCCTAAACTGAGCGGTGTCCCGGAATACAGCGGTAAAGACTTGCAGAGCTCAACGATTGCGTCTTCTAGAAGTTTGTTGGAAAGTGCGACACTAGGCTATTTTGTAGACGATGTCGCCCTCACGCACACGCTGTTCGACCTTGAGCCCGATCGACTGCCCCGCGCTTGCGCTCTGAACGTTCTCGTGCTCGATTTCCATCGAGTTAATCGTTTGCTGCAGGTTGGTCGTCGCGCCCTCGATTGAGATGCGGTCACCTACTTTGAGCTCATCGGAAAGCTCGATGACTCCCACTCCTATCTTGGTGAAGTAGTGAGCTATCTTTCCCACGAGCTTCTTCTCCACAGGTGCTTCTTCCATTCACCTCACCAGATTAAGATAGAATCCTCTAATTAAATGCCTTTCCGCCCATGATATAGCCGAGATCTATCCCTCGCAAAGTCAGCGCTTCTTGCCCACGTTTAGAATCCCTAGGCGATAGCCCATGCGGCGACCTAGCTCAGGGTACATCCTAGCTATGCCGAGCGTTATTCCCCAGCCACCGAAGATCACAGCAGTAATTGTGGCCCCCAAAAGCAAGTCCATGAGCGGCGCTTTTCCGAGGAGGAATAGCTCGCCGTTCCAGAGGTGGTCCACTAGTCCGAACAATGCGCCCCCGTAGAGCAGCAGGTTAAGCCACCACCCTGCGGGACCCCTTCTCTTGGAACCCCATACGACCGATGAAATTATGGCCGCCACCAAGGGTATGGTGTAACAAACCACTTTTCTGCACCTCCTAGAGCTTAATAATACTTTTTACCTTAAAAATATTACTTATCCAACATGGAAAGCTTGAAAATGTCTGATGATAAGGTTTGCTGGGCGCAGCATGGTTCAAAAAATCACGCGTGTAAGTTTGACGTTACCTGAAGATTTACTGAACGAACTCGATCGTTCGCTCAAGGCCCAGCGCTACGCTAGCCGTTCCGAGGCGGTTCGAGACGCGTTACGCGATTTCTTGGCGAGCTATCGTTGGCGGAGCGAGCTGAAGGGCGAGCAGCTTGGTGCAATCCTCGTGATGTATGAACACGATGTTCGGGGGGTAACCGATGTGCTCATGGATATCCAACATGAGAGTGCGAACCTCATAAGCGCGGTTCAGCACCTACACGTGGATGCTAAAAATTGCTTAGAGGTTCTCATCGTCCGAGGACCAGCTGAGGGAATTAGGCAACTCGTCAATCGCTTGGGTGCTCAGCGAGGTGTCAAACAGGCCAAGCTGGTGGTCGTCTGAAATTAAATGAATTCTTAGAGCGGCTCAACAACCTCAAGCGCATCCCCCGCACGGGCTGGTTGCTCTGCAATGTCCCCCTCAGCGAGGTTGAGGATGTGGCGCAGCACACGTTCGATGTTGTGACGATTACTTTGGTACTCACCGATGAATTCGAGCGCGGAGGCAAGAAACTCGACCGGGAACGAGCGCTCAGCATGGCGGTCGTGCACGATTGGGCTGAGGCATTGGTCGGCGACTTCCCCTACACAGCCTTGAAACACTTGGGACCCACTGGCACGAAGAAACGCATCGAAAAAAGAGCACTTGAGGACCTCTTGGGCAAGCTGCCAAATAAAGAAAAATACCTAAAGCTTTGGCGGGAGTACAGCGAGAAGCGCAGCCCCGAGGCCAAGCTCGTCCACGCTGCTGATTATCTCTCGATGCTCGTGCAGGCGGTCAAATATCGGGAGCGAGGTAACCGATCGCGCGAACTGGACGAACTCTGGCGGGCGGTCTGCAAGGATCTGAAGCCATACGCTAGGGAATTTCCGGTAGTGAAGGGACTGATAATAGAGTTAGAGAAGCGTTATTCTAGTATTCCCTAGCAGCACCGTTTTTTATTTAACACTAACGCTGAAGTATCTTGATTATCCTCTCGGCAGCCTTAGCTTGGTTATCCTCTCGGCGGCCCTCTCGACATCCTTCTTGCTTTTCGCTCCCGCACAAACGCCTTTTCCAGATACAAAGAGCAGAACCACAACCTTTGGGTCATCAAGCCTAAATACCAGTCCGGGAAAAACTTCTGGCTCATACTCAGTGGTTTCGAAATTCCTAGCAATTTCTTCCAGATCGAACCCTCTGCCAAAGTCAATGGAAGCCACGATGTTTTGAACTTTGATTTTGGGTTCTGATTTAATCTTGACACCAGACCTTCGGAGCTTTTTGGTCAGATTTTTGATCGCAAGCTTGGCATCTTTCATACTTTTGGCACCAACGCAATTCATCTTTCCGGAACTGAATATCAGAAAAGATGCGCGGGGAACCTCCGATCTATAAGCTATGCCTGGAAAAACTTCGGGATCATAATCAGCGCCGTCTAGGGTTCTCGCCAGTTTTTCGAGGTTGAACTCGGTACCCTCGTAGGTAACAGATACCACTATATTCTGGATTTTGGTTTTCACCCTAGGCATATTAACCGCATAATAAACTCTTACATACCTGCCTTGCTACTTTCGGTTCGGCCAAATATCGTGAGCGAGGCGATCGTTCGCGCGAGCTGAAAAATTAAATTCTAAAAAGATAGCGCATGTTAAGAAGCTTGCCGTTTCAGCTATTTCTAGTACTCGATGTTATTGATGCACCTTGGGTCTGGCATTGAGGTCGCCTAGCTTGAAACTCATGTTTGGGCCCAGTGCTGAGTATCATGCAAAAATTTAAGGTTGTTTGTTGCAAGTGTATAATGGGATTTTTGAATGGTAAGCGCTTATGGCTTGATATCCACCGAGCCAGGTAAGACCGCTGAAGTCTTCCAAAGGGTGAAGAGTATAGAGGGCGTCAAGAAAGCGGAATGCGTGACCGGTTCCTACGACATTGTCGTCCGTGTTGAGGTCGACTCTCCCGAGAAGCTCACCAAGGTGGTTTTTGGTGATATCCGAAGCATAGCAGGCATCACGAGCACCATCACGCTGATCGTGACCGAATTGTAAGTTTATATCAGCCTTATAATTAGCTTACACACCCTACCTTGCTATTTTCGGTTCGGCCAAATATCGTGAGCGAGGCGATCGATCGCGCGAACTGGACGAACTCTGGCGGGCGGTTTGTGAAGATTTGAAACCGTATGTCGAGGAGTTCTCGGCGGTGAAGAATCTCGTCACAGAATTTAAAAAGCGCTACCCGAGGATTCCCTAAAGACCTCACTTAGCTTTACCTATCTCTTGTACGGCCTCTGGATTTCTCAGGGTTGAAATATCCCCAACCAGCTTCCCTGTCACCACAGCTTTGATCACCCTGCGCATTATCTTACCACTCCGAGTCTTGGGGACATCACCTACGAACAACACCTCATCGGGTCTGGCTATCTTCCCTATTTCTTTGCCCACGTGTTCTCGAAGCTCAGCCCTCAATTCCTCGCTAGGCTCGGCACCAGCTTTCAGAACCACGAAAGCCGTTATGGATTCTCCTTTTATTTCGTGAGGTTTTCCGATTACCGCAGCTTCCGCGACTTTTTTGTGGCTGACCAAGGCAGATTCCACTTCTGAGTTGCCTATCCGGTGCCCCGCGACATTAAGCACGTCATCTGCCCTTCCTTGGACCCAGAAGTAGCCATCCTCGTCCTTCCTCGCCATATCACCAGTCAGGTAATAGTTGGGGAATTTACTCCAGTATGTCTCTTGGTATCTTTTCGGATCTTTGTAGAGGCCGCGAAGCATAGCGGGCCAAGGGGTGAGTTGAACTAAACTGCCACCCGCACCGGTGAGCGGTTTACCCTTCTCGTCGAACACATCCGCCGAGAATCCTGGCAAGGGCTTTGTGGCTGACCCTGGTTTTAGAGGGGTAATAGGCAACGGCGAGATGCAGAAAGTTCCAGATTCCGTCTGCCACCAAGTGTCCATGATTTGGCACCGCTCGTTTCCTATGTGTTTGTAGTACCATATCCAAGCCTCCGGGTTTATCGGCTCCCCAACGGTGCCCAGCAGCCTCAGCGAACTCAGGCCGTGCTTTTGAGGCCATTGCTCACCAAGCTTCATGTGTGCCCTGATCGATGTTGGAGAGGTATAGAAAACTGTCACCCCATACTTCTCGACGATAGACCACCATCGGTCGGGGTCGGGATAAGCAGGGGCCCCCTCATACATCACGGAAGTTACCCCAGCGATAAGCGGAGCATAAACGATGTAGCTGTGCCCTGTTACCCACCCAATGTCTGCGGCGCACCACCACACGTCATCATCTTTGAGGTCAAATACCCACTTGAGAGTCTGATAGGTTCCGACTGCGTAGCCACCATGAACATGAATGACCCCCTTTGATTTCCCAGTGGTCCCAGAGGTGTAGAGGATATAGAGGATGTCTTCTGAGTCCGTTGGTTCGGAATCGGCGGTTGTTGGTTGGTCTTTTGTAACTTCACCCCACCAGAGATCTCGACCCTCTTTCATCGGAACCTTTTCCCCCGTGCGCTTGACGACGATGACTTTCTTGACGGTCGGGGCCTCCTCTAGGGCCTCGTCTGCATTTTTCTTTGTCGGGACGACCTTCCCACGCCTGTATGACCCATCACAGGTGATGAGCAATTTAGCCTCCGCATCGTTTACTCTCTCCCTCAAGGCCTTGGCACTAAACCCCGAGAACACGACGCTGTGAATCGCCCCCATCTTCGCGCAGGCGAGCATCGCGATGGGAAGCTCGGGAATCATCGGGAGATAAATCCCGACCCTGTCTCCTTTCTTGATTCCAAAACTTTTCAAAGCGTTCACGAGTTTGTTGACCTCTTCATAAAGTTCAGTGTAGGTCAGCTTTCTGACATCGCCCGGCTCCCCCTCCCAGATGTAGGCTACCTTGTCCTTGGTTGGAGTTTTCATGTGCCGATCGACGGCATTGTAGGCGATGTTGATTTTACCCCCCACAAACCACTTAGCGTAAGGGGGCTTCCATTCGAGAACCTTTTTCCAGGGTTTGTGCCACTCGAGCTCCTTCGCGACCTCACCCCAGAACCAGTCGAGGTCCTTTGCCCTTTCGAGCAACTCATCGTAATCTTTTATTCCGTGTTTGTCCATCCATCGCTTGACGTTGCTATTTTCAACTAGCTCTTTCGAGGGTTCGAAGACCCTACGCTCCTTCAGTAAAACGTCCAATCCCTTTTCAGCCATAGGTTGCCTCGGTTTTCGTTATTTGGCGTACAATAAATAATTTAGGGAAAAATCACTTTCGCCAATATTTATCCCACCATCCGGCTACAGAAACAGCCGTCCACTCCTAACGAAGAAGAGCTCTCGCAATCGATCGCACAGCCTTAGCGGGCTCGGGCCCCATCGGCGACCCTATCACCATGCGAGTTACTCTAAGACGTTTCAATTCCTCGACGCGCGCGATGAGCTCTTCTATCGGGCCGCAGACCGAGAACGCATCGATCATGCGCTCAGTCACCGCCGCGCGGGCCTTTTTCAACTCTCCAGCCCTGAGCAGGCGGCGAATCGATTCGACCTCCTCGACCCCGATGCCGTGACGCTCGAGTGATGCGCGGGGGGCTGATGAGGTAATGAACGCGACTACCCCACGGGCCACGTCCCTCGCTTTTCTCGCGTCCCTCCCGACCGACACGGCAAGGTATGCGACGAAATCGAACGCCTCGGGTTTCCTCCCGCTCGCTCGCAACCCTCTCTCAATGTACTCGATACACTCCTGGATGTCCTCGGGTTGTGAGGCGTTGATGAGGGCACCATCGGCGACCGAGCCCGCGAGTTCAAGCATACGCCGCCGCCGTCCGCCGATGTAAATGGGAATTTTATTTACCGGTTTGAACCTGAGCCCCGCGCCCCGGCACGAGAAGAGCTCCCCCGTGAAGCTCACGCGGTTCCCTGCGAGGAGTTCGCGGATGATGTGGGTCGCCTCCCGCACCGCCGTGATGGGCTTCCGTTGTTCCACCCCCACCGTCGCGAGGAAGAAGGGGTCACCAGCGGAAATCCCAAGCAGCATCCGCCCCCGCGAGATCTCGTTGAGGGTCGCGATGGCAGCAGCGGTCACGGTGGGGTGAACTAGGTATGGATTCGTCACGCCAGGGCCCAACCTCACTCGGCGCGTCTCGAGCGCGAGCTGGGTGAGCACGGGGTAAACGTAGCGGTTGTGGTAGTGGTCGCAAACCCAGATCTGCTCGAACCCTAAGCGCTCGACCAATTGGGCCAGCTTGACTAGGACATCCAGTTTCAGATAAGGGACGAACTCTACTCCAAATTTCACCTCGAACCCCCTCGCATTTTAATGTGGGTATGCTAAAATAGCCGTCGGTGGCCAAGTGCAGCTCATCGTGCTCAAGGGGGTTACCAAAAATAAAACGAGTCGACCACTCAAATGTGGACCCAGATAGAATTGGTTGTGCACACGTGTGAAGAACTACCGATAATTAGCGCTTTTTCTTTCTCTTCACGAGCTTTCCGAGCCCACGCTTCCAGAGCATCGCTTTGATAAGAGCACTTGCAATTTGATCTATCGCAGAACGATTTTATATTTGGGCGTTATCTTCAATTCCTTTCTCATCGGGCTAGCATCAGGGTTTATCGATTTGGCGACCTGGATGTGATATTTGGTCAACTTCTCCAACTTGGTGTTCACATATGCTACATTTGGGAAGATGCTCACTACTCTATTCAACAGCGTTTCCGGCACGGCTTCACGGTTGATCGATGTTACGCCCGTTGCGCCTCTCATCTGAAGCCAAGACATCAGGGGCTCGATTAGATCGCTGACCCCGCGCTCCCCGTAATAACGCGAGAGATGAGCTAGGTCGCTTATGGAAGTCAGGCGCCAGAATATCGGCTTACCCCACGTTTCTAGGTCCCCTAACAGCTTTACCATCCGCTCATAAATCTGTCCCGGCAGGAGTGAGAGATCTATCTGGGTTTCACAGTCCAGATTAGACTTGTACTCAGGCGGCGTCCAGAAATTAACAGCGAGGAGCCCCCCAATCTTGCCCGTTTTATCAAATTTTTTGTAGAGATCGGGCATGAGTGTTCGATACCTTTTGAGGGAGAGGCCCCAAGGCGAGCGGGTGGTCATGATGAAAGTTGGGTACCCACGGGCAGCGATGTTAAACGACGTAATCAAAACAGTTGAAGCGACGATGCCCTCCGCCTCTGGATCCGAGACGAAAAGCCACGGGTAACCGGGCTGAAACCCTCCCCCAATAAACTTGTTGAGCGACCTAAAACCACTTTTAATAGGCAGGTTTGATTGCAGCCCACCATTCCTTAAATAAATGCTAGGTCCCGGCACGATTCACCACGCTCATTTAGCTTTTTTTCCCCTTTATCTTCTTGACTTTCGGCTGTAGCTCCCGTTCTTTACTCCTGAGTTCCTCGAGCCGCGTGCCATACTTTTTAATTAATTCATTATAAGTTTCTCTCGTCAGGGTGCCTTCCGTGTAATACCCCCTGGCCGCCTCTTTTTTGAGCTTGGGGATTTCCTGAATTTCCCTCCGTATTTCGGCAAGATTTCGAATGAGCCCCTTTTCAAGCATGTGTTTTCGGATGAAGAACACGGGGACGGCTATCGCTACCACGATGATCGATAGGATTGCCCACCAGTATTGGGAGAGGATGGGCGGGATAGCGGTTGGGGTGTATACCGTCACCTCGAACGTTCTAGTTCCTTCGGTTTTCCCCGCCGCATCCGTTGAGTAGTATTCGACGGTGTGCTTGCCATCGGTCGAGATTACGAAGGTGTTGCCAGTTTTCCACTCGCCGCCATTGACGCGATACTTCGTAGAGCTTACCCCTGAGGTTGCATCCGTAGCGGTAAGCGTGACCACCACGGAGTTCTTGTAGCCTTCCGCCCTCAAATCTCCAGATAAATCCTTCTGCGTGTTCGGGGGGGTTTGATCAAGGATTATCGAGCCCACCTTCGTTTGGCTGGTGTAACCGGCGTTATCCTTCACCCTGACATACACACTTTTAGAGCCATCGTCGCCCGGTAGTTCAAATTCTATCGGGGATTCGAAGTCTTCCCAATCGCCCCAAACTACTCCATCGCTCGAGAATGACATCATGTTCGCGTACTGCGCGTCGATGGTCAATTGGACGCTGTTGTCGCTCGTATACGCAGCCCCCGCCTCGATTGCAATGCTCTTGACTTTCGGAGCGGTCAGCTTGGCGGTGAAGCTCCAAGTTGATGACCAATCTCCCGATCCAGCGGCGTTTGTTCCCCTAACCCTCCAGTAATAGAGAGTCCCATCTAAAAGGCTCGTGGGCGAAGCCACAGACGACTCTGTGGCACTCCTTGTGAAAACTTTATTTGTAAAATTGTTGTCCGTGGCTACCTCTACCGTGTAGGACTCGGCTCCTGCGACATCTGACCAGTCGAACGTTGGGGTGAGGTTATCGGTCGTCCCATTCTCCGGCCGCACCAATGAAGGGGCTGTTGGTGGCGCCACTATCGTTACCGTGATGTCACCCATCCGTGTTAAACCACCATCTGTGCCCGTGACCCCATAGGTAAAGGTCCCAGCGCTCGCGGTGGAGGTCGTTGTAAAGGTTAGGGTGCTGTTATCAGTTGGAGTGACCGATGATGGACTAAAACTTGCGCTGATCCCCGTTGGTACCGTTCCCGCCCAATCCCCGCTCAACGATACAGTTTGAGTCACGCCGGAAACGAGAGTTACCGTAATCGTTGAGATGGCTGAATCACCCCTCATCAACGTTACGTTGTCCGGTGACGCGCTCACCGAGAAGTCAAATGCTGGTGCCACCGGCGCTATCTCTAGGGACCACGTCGAAGACCAATCGCTCTGGTTGTTGTTATTGTCCACAGCACGAACATGCCAGGAGTAGTTGTCGTTTGGCAGCTTCGTGGCCGAGGTATATGAGGAGGTGCTCAAGCCGGTGACGTTCTCCTCGGGCGATGAGAAGTCTGAGTCGTTATCGACCTGGATCCAGTAGGTTATGATATCTCCCTCGGGATCTGTCGAGGTCTGCCACTGGAAGGTTGGGGTGTTGTCGCTGGTGGATGAACCATCGGAAGGCGAGGACAGCGTCGGAACGCTCGGCGCTAGATTGGTGGTGACCTCAACCCAGACATAGTCGAAGGATACGGCATCAAATCCTCCACCATCGTTGTTTGTGAACTCGATGTCGAGAGTGGAAATCTTGGCCAATGTGTCCACGCCCTGGGCGTAGAGGTCATAGCTACAGACTTGATCCTCCTGCCCATCGGCTGGGACTATGTCCGTACTTGTCAAGGACCCACCATCCAAGGCCCACTTAATTGAGTTCGTGCCCTCGTATCCAGCTTCAACCGAGTACTGAACCTTTAGTGCCGCCGCGGTTACCGTCCCGCTCATGCCCGAGGTGTCGAAGTTATCAATGAACATCACAACACTTTTGTCAACCGTGTACCAGCCATCCCCGGTCGTGACTGCAGAGGGCGAAGCGTCCGATGCATCGTCCGCTTGAATGTCAGCCAAAAGGTCGCCCGTGTCATCAGATGACCCCTTTGCGCTGGGCGTCGTGTTCCCGGTCGGTGCGGAAACAAGAGCAGGGGTCATGCCAAAAATTATCAAAAGGAACAGCCCGGCCAGTAGAGGCGAAAGCAACTTTAACGAAAGCCTCCCCTTTTCAGCCCGTCCAATCAACCAACCCGATGATTTAGAGTACATGAACATAGTAGCCTTTTTACTCCTCGATCCCGTAAAGGTGCTCACGGGGCAGGACCTCTAGGCCCCCTTCCCGTGATATGTTCATGGGCACAATTTTGTTCGAGTGGTCTGCCCCACGCAGCTTCAGGATTTCGATGGCCCTCATCCTTATCCCCCGAAGTTTGAAATTATACAGGACAAAGGCCCCATCGGCCAGAAATTCCTCCACTCCTGTTTTCGAGAGAACTTTTGGGGCTTCCACGGATTCGGATATCAAGAAAGTTGTCACCCTAGCCTTATCAAAAAATCTGAACAGTTGTTCTATGTAAACCCTATAACTCTCAGGTTTTCCCGTGAATGCCGACTCTAGGGCGGAGATGGAGTCCAGCACGATTACTTGTGGATTAAGGCCCGCGGGTATCAGCCCCTGAATCTCTTTTATTTCGATCGGCAATGTGCCCGCAGCCTCCTCGAGCAATGCCTCGACGGATTTTGCTGTTTTGAACGGATCCATCCGTCTGACAGTGAATGAACCAGCTTTCTTCACCGCTTCAACATCCCAACCGAACATTCGCATATGTGCTTCAAGCCGCTCCGGTAGCTCTTCGAACGTGACATAAAGACAGGTGAGGCCGCGACGTGCTAGGTTATAAAGCGTTTGTAGACAGAAAATAGTCTTGCCCGTGCCCGGCCCACCCGAGATGAGGATGTTGGCGCCCCGCGGTATCCCATGTACAAGCAATTTGTCGAACCCGGGGACCCCTGTTTTTATCCACTCGGGCACCGCGTGTTTTTTGCCTTTATTTGGTTTTTTCCGGCTTTTTTTCCTTTTTCGATGGTTAGTCATGCCCATTACCCATTATCCTTTGACGCACACTTTAACTTATGATTTTACCTTTAACTAGATTCTGGGGGCCTCGGGATCTGGCGAGTGAAAATGAATCGTTTACATGCGCATCAGAGTTAATTTCGAGTTCAGCGTTTCCTCTTTTTCTTCACGAGCTTGCCGAGCCCACGCTTCCGGAGCATCGCTTTGATCTCTCGCTCGGACGATTTCGGAGGCAAGGGGGGCAGGGGTGTTCGAGCCAGCTTCACCCTGAATACGCTGATGATTTTGCTTGCGACGAACATGTACGCGAGCACCAGCACACAAAAGTAAAGCGGTTCGAGCGCGAGCAGCATGGATGTGACGATTGCGGGGCCAACGATTGCGAGCCCGACCGCTAGGGCAATCACAATCGTTTTGACCTTCCGGCGGCGGTAAAGCACCATGAGCTTTCCCCCAAGACCCAAGAGCAGCGCCTCCAGCCCAAAAGCCAAAGAACCGACGAGGAGAATTAGGTAGAGGATTTCGATGGCGCTCAAGTCGGTCACCAATCGAGCTAGGGCGGCGGGAGATTTAAAGGGTGGGCGAACGAACGAACGGCGCCGCATGGTTACGATTTTGGATCGCCTACGCGCTGAGTTCGAGCTCTGGCGCCGCTACACCGACGACCCCTTCCTGCTGCTCGTCGGCACCGTCCTCTCGCAGAACACGAACTGGCGCAACACCCGAGCGGCTTACGACCGACTCGTCACGAAGTTTAAGACGCCCAGGCAGCTCGCTAGGGCGGATGTGCGGGAGATTCAAAAGCTGATCAAACCCGCTGGCTTGTATCGCATGAAATCGAGGCGCCTGAAGGAACTCGCGCAGATAATCTGCCAGCGCTACGATGGAAATTTCGGCACCGTGCTTCGAAAGTCGTCTGAGGCGGCGCGTCAAGAGCTTCTCTCGCTACCCGGCGTGGGCTACAAGAGCGCGGATGTGCTGTTGCTATTTGGCGCGCGGCGCGATGTGCTGCCGATTGATACCCACATTTTTAGGATATCGAAGCGTTTGGGTTTTGCAGCACGTGGGGATGACCACGAGGAAGTTAGGATTAAGCTCGAAAAACTTGTCCAACGTGGTCGTCGCGGTGAGGCCCACATTTTCTTGATCCAGCACGGCAGGCGCTACTGCCGCGCTCGAAACCCGCTGTGCGGTGAGTGTCCGATCAACCGCTTCTGTCCAATCGGAATTCGCCGTGCAAAGCGCGCACGGCTTTAACGGCGTCCCGCTCGTTGGTTGCGAAAGAGATGTTGAGCTCCGAGGATCTCTGGGCGATCATGAGGTCAGCTTTTGGATTTCGGCTCGAGCACGTAGTACGCGTTAAGAGCTTCGCAGATATTTTTCGCGAGCGCGTGATAACACATGTCGACGTCGACCTTTTCGGTAGCGATGTTCATCACGTAGTCGCGACAGGTGCAGAAAGCGCGGACAACTTCATATTCATCAGCCTTTCCCCGCACGAACCACCGCTGCCCTCGCCTTATAACGCGCCTTCGCTTGATGACTTCTAGGGCCCGCTTTCCCCGCCCGCCATAGACATCCATTACCATCCGCTCGAACTCTGGACTGAGCACCTTGTCACGCTTCAGGCGCTTGAACAGCTCTTCCCTCCCGCGCTGGAACGCCGTGGAAACCATCACAATCCCCACCTAATTAATCACACCGGAGTATTAGAATAAAGTTGATGATGGGTCAAACTCTAGCCCTGTTGCGCAAGCACGGCATAAGGCTCAGCAAGCGAGCGGGGCAGCATCAAGTCATCGACCCCACTGTTCTGGAGCAGATGGTCGACTACGCCGAGCTCTCGCGCGATGACTTGGTGCTCGAGGTGGGTGCTGGAATAGGAAATCTAACGCTTTTGCTCGCCGCGCGTGCTGGAGGGGTGATCGCGGTGGAGCGAGATAGAATGATCATAAAAGTCCTAGGGGAGCGGTTGAGGGGCCACTCGAATGTCGAGCTGTTGTGCGGGGACGCGTTGCGCATCGAGCTTCCCAAGTTTAATAAGGTCGTCGCGAACCTGCCTTACGGCATTTCCTCGGACATCACGTTCAGATTTCTCGCCCACGATTTCGAACTGGCCGTACTGATGTATCAGCAGGAGTTCGCCGAGCGGCTCGTGGCGAGGCCGGGGTCCGATGATTACGGCCGCCTGACGGTGAACACTTACTATCGCGCGAACGTCGAGTTGTTGAAGGAGGTGCCGCCAGAGGCATTTTTCCCGCAACCAAAAGTCACATCGGCGATCGTCAGACTCAGGCCGCGGGAGCCGCCATTCAAGGTCGTGGATGAGCACGTGTTTTTCAACGTGGTTCGGGCGCTCTTCCAACACCGACGCCAGCGGGTGCGGAACGCGCTATACCGTTCTTTCGGGGGAGTATTCCCTGGTGTGAAAATATCGAAGGCGGAGAGGCGAGCTGCGATAGATCAGAAGCTCCCTAAAGCGCTTGCCGAAGCACGCGTAATGGACCTTGAGCCGGAGAAATTTGGCGTGATAGCTAACCTACTTACTTCTCCATGAAGTCCTCGGGCTTGGGCGGCTCCGGTTTCAGGCCCTTGCGTTTTCGCGCGTCCCGAATGACCTGTTCCTGGAGCTCCTTGGGCAACCGCTCAAATTTTTCGAACTCTGTCCCCCAGATTGCCCGCCCCTCGGTCTCCGAGCGCATTTCAGCTGCTAGCCCGAAGGAATTTGCCACCGGCAGCGAGGCTTTGATGATCGCGATGTCTTCTTCTGACTCCATCGTGACGATTCGTCCCCGACGCCCCTGGATGACCTTGGTAGCACCGCCCATGAACTCCTGCGGCACCCGCACCTCGAGCTTGAGCCGGGGCTCAAGCACCGTTGGATTAGCTAGGAGGATTCCGGCCTGAATCGGGCGCCTGACAGCCGGGATGATCTGTGCTGGCCCCCGGTGCACCGAATCCTCGTGCAACGATGCGTCGTCGATGAGCACTTTGAGCCCGCGCATGGGCTCGCGCATCAACGGCCCCTCCTCGACGACCTGCTCGAAGGCATCGATGGCATAGTCCTCGACCTCGCGCATGTACTGCACGCCCTTGCTGGCGTCGACGAGGATGTTCGTACCGATGATGGAAACCACGTTCCGCGCGGCGTGGGTCTCCCATCCCAGCTCCCGGAGCACGTTCGCGCGCTCCTTCCGCTCCTGCTTCTGGGCGACCTTACCCTCCTCGATCGCCTTGATCACCTCCGGATCGATGGGTTCGACTGCGATGAGGAATCGATTGTGTTTGTTTGGCGACTTGCCCTCGACGTGCTCGGCCCTGCCGAGGAGCGCCTCGCGGTAGACGACAATCGGCTCCGACGTTTTCACTTCAAGCCCAGATTCCTTGAGCTTGTACTCGACGATCTCGAGGTGGACCTCGCCCATCCCCGAAACGAGGTACTCCCCCGTCTCCTCGTTGATCTTTATGTGTATGTTCGGGTCCTCGCGGGAGATCTTCTTGAGCTGGTTTATCAATCGGGGCAACTCCTGGAAGTTCTTGGGCTCGACGGCGACAGTGACGACGGGCTCGCTTATGTAGCGCATTTCTTCGAAGCCCCTACTCTCGACGCCCGACTCGACGAATGTCTCACCGACGTAAGCCCCCTTCATCCCTATGATAGCCGCGATGTTTCCCGCGGGCACCCGATCAACCATGACTCGATCGGGCCCCATGTATACCCCGACCTGCTGGATGCGCGCGTCCTGCCCGGCGCTCACCAGTCTCACGGCCTTCCCCTTCTCAAGTGTGCCGGAGAAGACCCGACCCGTCGAGATGACCCCGGCCTGCTCGTCCACGATGATGTCGGTGACCACCATGCACACCTTGCCCTCTTGGTTGCAGGAGAGCATGTCCTTGCCGAGCCCGCTCTCCATGTCTCCCTTCCATATAATCGGGATTCGGCTCGCTTGCGCAACCTTCGGGTTTGGGAGGTGGCGGATGACCATATCTAGCACGACCTCGAAAAGCGGACTTCGCTTCGCCAGCTCAGCTTGGTTGCCCGTCTGGTAGGCGGTGATGATGTCCTTGAAGCTGATGTTCTTGGCCTTCATCTGGGGAACCGAGAGGGCCCACTTATCCTTCGCTGAGCCAAATGCGACGGAGCCCACCTCAACGCTCACCTGCCATTTATCGGCGAGGTCGGGCGGGGCGTACCTCCGGATCAGCTGGTTAAATTTGGTTATGAGTTTGATGAAACGCGCTTGCATGCCCTCGGGAGTCAGCTTAAGCTCAGAGATGAGACGGTCAACCTTGTTGATGAATAGCACGGGTCGCGCTCGCTCGCGCAGCGCTTGGTGGAGCACGGTTTCGGTCTGCGGCATGACGCCCTCGACTGCGTCCATGACGACGATCACCCCATCGATTGCGCGCAGGGCCCGCGTGACGTCACCGCTGAAGTCGACGTGTCCCGGGGTATCAAGCAAGTTAATGAGGTGCTCCTTTCCCTCGAAGATGTGCGCCAGGCTCACTGCTGCAGTCTGCACGGTTATCCCGCGCTGCTGCTCGATCTCGAGGAAATCCGTGAAGAGCTGCTCGCCCGCGAGTTCGAAGCTTATGATGCCCGAAGCGGCGACCAAGCTGTCCGTGAGCGTCGTCTTGCCATGATCGACGTGAGCAACTATGCCTATGTTTCGGATCAGCTCAGGCGTCCACATTATTTTGGTCACGTCGCCTAGATGCTTGTAGCGCCGCATATTCACCACTTGTTAGGAAATATCTATCTTATAGCTTAAAAGTCGAGCTAGCGAAAGGGCAGGAGATCCGATTCGATTTCGCCCTTCTTCTTCTCGGGCGGCGCTGGGAATTCCTTGGGCAGCTCCTCGGTGCGCTGTCCTATCCCTATCGTGTTCCCTATGCCCGCGACAATCACCACATCGCCCGGCTTCGTCCGCTCCCGCACCGCCTGCTTCACCCGCTCCTCAGCCACCTCGACCGCGCGGGCGAGGCGCTTGTTGAGGGGCCTTATAGCTTCCTTGAACGACTCCTTGATCACGATTGCGTCGACTGGCACCTTGCGCTTCACCGCGATCTCCTCGATCTTGTACTTCTCCGTGGGGGGCCCACCTATCGCAGCCCCGACGCCCTCGATCACCTGCCCGCTCGTGTCTCCCTCGAGCTTCAGGGCGGCGTCGATCATGACGATTCGATTTATTTTGCGCCCCCCGACCAAGCGCTTGATGAGCTCGCCGGGTTTACCGACCCTTCCCCCGGGCCCTTTCGCCTTGACGACAAGGAGCTTCCGCCCGTCGAACTTCGTCTCGGCGTAAATGGTGTCTTCGACGGGTTCCTTGCAGCGTGCACCCCCGATGAGCCGGGTTGCCGTCATCGCTCCAACGCCATCACCTATCGGTTTTCCGTCAACGAAGGCCTTCGTCGCATCCACGAACGCTTTCCCATACTCCTTCAGGAAGGGCATCTGCATTTGAATGAGCATGACGAGCTGGTAGCTCTTCGTCTTCTCGGCAAGCAGGGTGAAGTGGCGCACCAAGCGATAGAGGGTGTAGCTCGCCATCGCCCCCTCGAGGGTCATCTCCAGGTTGGCGGCGGCTTCGGACCCGGCTTTTGGGGCCAAGCGCGCGACGACGCCCTCGAACCGTCGCTTCCGCACGTCCAGCACGTGCTCCATCCTGCGAAGCACCCCCACTGGATCCTCGCTAACAGGCGCTATGGCGAAAAATTCGAGGAAATTGTCGAACTCCCGCTCGACGTCACGCTTGGGTTTGCCGTGCTTCGTTATCGCCCGGACCGCGACCCTCCTGCTCTCCTTCGCCCAGACCTCGAGCTCGCGGACCGACTTGCGTAGCTGCCTCATTCCGATGCGAGCCTGGAACCCTATCATGTAGGGCATGAGTAGGACATAGGAGAATCCCATAACAATCATGATAACTAGCCACACCCCCATGTCGATCTCCATATCGATCCCAAATCTTGATTGTTCTCTGTTTTCATATAGGTTGTGCTCGAAAAATTAAAGCCGCTCGCTGGCGAAGTTTTAGCCGCGGGGGTAGCCAAGTCAGGTCAAAGGTGCCAGATTCAGGGTCTGGTCCCGTAGGGGTTCGGGGGTTCGAATCCCCTCCCCCGCACTTCAAATGTTCCTCAATCGCCCTTTCGCAGAAACGGGACAAAGGTATTTTTTTCACGCGCTGTTGCCACAAATCGGGCGGGAAGGGTCAAATTTATGCGCTTGCGGTAGCGGCGTGTACATACATTTGTCCGCACAGTTTGGTCCTCAACTTCAATTTTCTAAAGAATTCTCGGAATTTTTTCAGTATTTTATATCCTCTTTCTGCACTATTTAAGTCCCTTGCAGCTTCAAGATCCCCACTTGCTATCTCAAAAAGCGCGAGTTCAATTTTCATATTTTTGGTGATTTGATTTGCTACATCTTGACTTTAGCCATCCAACACCCCCAGATTAGCCTTTTCATAGATTTCCTTAGTCTTTCGAACGAGTAGTCCGTGTAGTGCCGCGCTAGGACGCTCGCTGGAACGCGGCCGCAGATGGCGTTGACGTAGCGATCCGGGATTTGCCAGTACAGTATTAATTCATAGTGTGTTCTGAAATCGTGGAAGCTATTATAGGCAATGAAATACATGGTGGAACACAATTATTGGATATGATAAGAATGGCGTTTAGAAGAATTTTATTGGTGAAACCAGCAGGAAGAACGGGATTAGGGTTTGCGTTGGCTTTGATTCCAATAGGCTTAGAATATGTCGCAGCGTCGATCGAAGATATCGTTGATGAGGTAAATGTACTTGACATGTTATACGAAAAACGCCATTCGTTTCTGTATTTCCTAGATTTATTTCGTCCCGATTTAGTGGGAATCTCAATGTCAGCAACCGAACATAAAAGTGGTTTGCGTATCGCTTCGATTGCCAAAAAGAGGGGGATTGTAACAGTGTTGGGGGGCTATCACCCGACTGCTATTCCAGATGAATTGCTTTCACATAAACAAGTTGATATGGTAGTCCGTGGTGAAGGGGAATTAGCGATGAAGGAACTGGTCCAAAGGGGTTCTCCTGAGGGTGTTCTAGGTATTTCTTACAAAGAGAACAATAAGGTGATTCATAATCTCGATCGTCCATTGATTGGAGACCTGGATTCGCTTCCCTTCCCTGCACGACACCTTAGACGACACAAATACACTAGTCCTTTTATAAGGGATAGAGAGGTAGATGAGGTTCACACGTCTCGTGGGTGTTGGGGGCGTTGCACTTTTTGCTGCGAACCGAGTATGAGCAGAAGTTGCCAACGTTATCGTTCTCCGGAGAACGTAATAGAAGAAATCGATCAAATATACAATGTGATACACAAAGGGAAACCTCTAGGTATCCTCATAGGAGACCCTAATTTTATGGGTGATGCCAAGAGAGTTGACCGTTTTTGCGATTTATTAAGCGGATTAAATTTTGACATAGTGTTTCATACCATGGTTCGGGTAGATTCAATGGCTAGACACCCTGAAGTCGTTAAAAAAATGTGTGACAATAACATTATTCATTTTTGTATGGGAATCGAAAGTCCGAATTTAAAAGATCTAAATATAACGCACAAAGGAATAAACACTGAAATGCAAAAAAAGGCCATACAGGTAATTCGAGATTCCGGTGGCGTCGCTGCAGGCACTTTCGTAATAGGTTTACCAGATCAGAGCGAAGAAGAGATAAAGCAATTTCCAACATACGCTAAAAAAATAGGCTTGATGAGCGCGGCGTTCGGTATCGCAACACCATTTCCCGGGACCGAATTCTATGAGTCTTTAGAAAGAGAGAGTTTAATCTTCGAACGCGATTGGACCAAATACGATGAAAATAATTCTGTATTTAAATCACCGAAAATAAGCAAACAACAAATTGAGGAACTGAGAACTTGCTGTATAGGAAAGTTTTGGACACCGGACACCTTCTTTGACTCGCTTGCAGTCACTCAGAAAAGAGACGCTAGAAAAACGTCGCTGTCTACGTTTATAATGGACAGAATCGTTCAGTTGGTATTCTTGGCTAAAGCAGGCTCTTCTCAACAAGTATCTTCCAAAAATATGGCTACTCAGTTTAAAGTCTTTATAGAATCAATGGCAGATCCCCGCGTTGAAGAATGCACAAGGAAAATAAGAATGCATCAAGTCGTAGATATGACAAGATTCCTTGCCATATTGGGT
>JAUWBN010000034.1 GCA_030601675.1 Hadesarchaea archaeon
ACAGGAACCGACGAGCATGGTAAGTTGTTTGTTCCTTATCGCTGCGCTCACGAGTTCCTTCGCATCCTCGAAGCTAGGTTTCGTCAGCACCCTCAATTTTGAGACCTCGCGCCGCTAACGGGCACTTCATTTTTGTTGTCCACAGAAATAAATCAAATGGCCCTATTTTCCACCTCTTAATTTCACCCACTTGCCCTTCTCCAGCCAGCCCTCATCGTAAAACATCCAGGTCAGCCGCGGCGTCGTCTTTGACATCTCCTTTATCGCTTGAATTACCAATTTTCTATCCCGGTCGTTGTCGTTCACCTTTGTGAATCCCCAGAGCGCGCCGCTTGCTTCCTTCCATAGTTTGATGTTTTCATAGGCCCATTCGTGCCCCGCATTGTATTTTTTCATGATCATTCGGATTTGCTCGAACTCCTTTGCGGTTACGGCCTCTTTCGTTCGGTAGTGAAGCGTCCTTCCCATTCATCCCGTCAAGGCTTTGGGTGGAGGTTTTTTATAAAGGGGAAAAAGCGTTTCACCTGGCAGAATTCGACCGCTGGCAATTACCCGCGAGCAGCTAGCAAACTTTTATTGTTTCCCGGCGCAATGGAGTTGGTGTCGGAGTGGAATTCTGGGAGCTCGTGGGTGTCTGGGTCGTCAAAGTGGTCTTCTTCACGCTGGTATGCTTTTTCCTGGGGTGGATGGGGCTACGGGTGCTCGATGCTTTGACTCCGAAAATCCACCAGCGGGAGCTGATAGGGAAGGACCCGCGCGCGGTGGGCCTGTTCATCTCCGGCTTCTTCATCTACCTCGGGCTGGTGATCCACGGTGCCGTGACCACGCTCCCCGGGGGACTGGTGGTCATAGACTCGATCATGCGGAGGCTTG
Source organism: Hadesarchaea archaeon (assembly GCA_030601675.1). Taxonomy (GTDB): domain Archaea; phylum Hadarchaeota; class Hadarchaeia; order Hadarchaeales; family Hadarchaeaceae; genus DG-33. Next base: position 874 of record JAUWBN010000034.1, read on the forward strand.
GGTTGATCTCCGTCGCCTTCGTGATTAGCTTATTCCTCGCCGTCGGGATGTTCAACCTCCTCGATCGGCTGACTCCCAAGATACCCTTCATCAGCCTCCGCGAAAGCTCCATTGGGACAGGGCTCTACGTCTTCGGCTACTTTGCATTCCTCGGGCTCATCACCCACGCCGCTTTCGCAGCCGCCTTCTAGGTGTTGTGAGTGAAAAAGCTCGCACTCGCTTGCATCCTGCTACTCACTTCGCTTGCCTCAGCGGGTTCCGGCCTCGCAACCCCATCGAGCGGCTTCTACAAGAGCGGCGGGGAGGAATACGACGATTGGAACGTCTACCGGACCCGGTGCTGGGATGATGATGGATTCTTTCAGGTTACCGAGGAGGGTTTCCGCCCGGCGATCGCGTTCGAAAGCGTAGGGAAAATTGGCGAGTTAAAAGACATCGCATGGGAGGTCGGCGAGAGGCTTGCGGGGCAGTACTCGGATCGGAACAAACTCGCGGAGCAAATCTTCGCCTATGCTCGAGATCACGTGACCTACACATCCGATGCGGTCCAGTTCGGCTACGATGAGTTTGCCCGCAACGCCGACGAGGTGGCCGAGGAGATTGAATCTCGGGGCTCCTCTCGCGGCGACTGCGAGGACTACGCCGTCCTGCTCGCGGTGATGTTCCGCGCGGCGGGCTTCCGGTCGGCCGTGGTGCTTGCCCCGGAGCACGCCGCAGCGCTCGTCCACCTGCCCGAATACCCGGGGGCGAACACCTACTGGGACTTGGGGGGCGAGGACGGTTGGGTGTGGGCCGAAGGCACGGGGCGTACGAACCCCTTTGGGTGGACCCCCTCCAAGTTCATGCGCTCCGACCTCAGCGCTTACGAGATCGTGGAAGAAAACGTCTTTGAACTCGGGGCGTCCAAGGCGCCACTCCCGAGTGATGGGGGCGGGGCGTTTTTCGGGGGGTCGTCTTTCTTCTCGTTGATTTTCTTCCTCTTGCTGATTTCGGCTTTCCGAAGGCGGCGGTGAAGTCGATTTCAAGTGGTGCGGCCGGCGGGATTCGAACCCGCGCAGCAGGCTTTTCCCGGGACTGCATGGGAAGCCTGAGTCCTTTGGCAGCGCTTAGCTTTAACCAGGCTGGACCACGGCCGCACGATAACAACTTGGCATGAAATCTAAAAATGTTGGTGTTAAAGTCGCTCCCGCGCTACCTGGGTGAGCTGGGTCTTCGTC
>JAUWBN010000012.1 GCA_030601675.1 Hadesarchaea archaeon
GCCAACAAGAACAGTCCAGAACCTGCCCATCTAAAAGCGCGGTGGACCTCTGCTCTCTGATCGGTGCTTCTGGAAGCAATCCCTGCAATAAACAGGTCTGCCCTCGGTCGGCTTGAAGGGAACCTCGCACTCCTTGCCACAATCGGCGCATGTCGCCTTGTGCATCTCGCGAGGACCAACATCTCTCCGGCCGCCGAATCCTCCGCCGTATGCCATTTTTCTAACACTCCTTTTTTTTCAGACACGGTTTGAAAAACAGTTTAGCTGTTCTCCTCCCGAGATTTTCCACGAGAGATCTAACGTGTCCTTGCCGCATTGGGCTTGGATGCTTAAATAGGCCACGGTTTCCGTTTATTATGGGTAATACTGGCGAAAATCATGAAAAAGTTAAAATTTAACCTGCTTTTTAATGCCCATTTATCGCAAACAGGGGAATTTATGTGCAAGCAGGGTAATTTATGTGCAGAAACGAATTTATGTGCAAAGCCCCTTCGAGCCATAACTTTTTAAACAGGCCGACTTTATGAGCAAAAACCCGACTTTTGCAACAGAGAGACGACTTTTGCAACAGAAGCGACTATTTCAACAAAGCCCCGTGAACCAAAACCTTTATAAACGGAATCACAGCGCGGTGGGGATTAAAGCACCAAGTGCCCATTTTCCGATGAAGAGTGTCAGAGGCTTTCGCCAGCCTTGGCCTCACGCTGGTGGATTAGCTTGGCTTGGCTGTGGCGCCGGAGCTTCTTCTTGCGGCGCTTTTTTCTATCCCTCCAGCTCGGCTTGTGCCAACGGTATCTGTGTAGGCCTATCTATATCCCGTTCTCGACAATGCTCCACAGCCATATTAGTTAGTTGCGTCAAGCCCTAAGTTTTGACCCAATTAAAGTGACCATTTTCCCCGCTCAAAAATCAGGCGATTTAATCCGAGTTTGGCATGTTCCCAAGGTGGAAGGGGCTCGGATTGACAAACTCAATACCTGAGAATCCTTAGACGGCATATTTTCAAGGTCAAAATGTGGAATATAGTAAAAAAGTTAAATTTTAACTTTTTTTATCATATTCCCATTTCCAGCCCTGAGTAAACCCAATCTGAGCACGCTGGAATATCCTTTCAACCAATCCAAGCAATCTCCAAGCGTATAACATGCAAAACTCGGATTAGAGCGGTTATTTTTGGGCGGGGGAAACGGCAAAAATAAAGGGTCATGGACCTTGTGTGGGGAAATTTTCCGAGTATAATCGAAATTGGTTGGGTCGTCCACCCCCCAATTCGCAGAAATTTTTCATGATAACAAAAATTAAATGGGGGTACAAAAATATCTAAAGGAGGTAACTTGAGTGTCAACAAATCGAGAAATTTGCTTTGTGATTATGCCATTTAGCCAAACGACGGTTGAACATACTGAAAACTACTGGACGAAACATTTCGAAGATTTCTTAAAGCCCCTTATCGAGGTGAACCCGGACCTCGAAGCTCGTCGCTCACAGGCACTACGTGGGGATGTTTTAAAACAAATCATTACTGATCTTGCTGTTTCTCCCGTGGTAGTTGCAGATCTCACAGATAACAATCCCAATGTTTATTGGGAACTAGGGGTTCGCCAAAGCTTTAAGCATGGTACAGTTACGATAGCAGAAGTAGGCACGCGGCTTTTTTTCGATATTGGTGCCAAAGGTACTCTCTTCTATTATCCAAAGGATCACTTAAAGATAGAGGATTTTCGTAAACGGTTCAAGGAAGCTATCCAAGATTGTTTGAAACATCCTGATAGACCTGATAGCCACGTTCTGGAGACTATTTCCGGTCGAGGAACCCTGTTCGAAATTTTTCGTCGAGACGAGGCAATCCGCCGACTAGACGCAGTGTTATCAGAATGCGATATAAACCTTAAAGTTCTGGAGTGGGCTGTTAAGTATGCCCAAGATAACCAGAAAAATCCTAGTAAACGGACATTTGCTACCGACCTTTTTAGAACATCAGCGTCTGAATTATTGATAATAAATCGCTATGTCGATGAAGATCAATCATTCTACGAATTAATTGAAAGATACTTGATTAGGATTACTGCGATAAATAATCAGATAAACGTTTGGGAAGTTTCACCCGACTCTACGGAAAAGTGGTTATTAGGAGTGAAGACATCAACGGCAGAACTTCTCAAGGGATTCAAAGCCAGAGTGATGGTTGCTCGTGAGAAGATAAGTAAGATACTTTGATTGCCGAAAATGAGTTTTCGTTTACAGCATGACTATACCAAAAAAATGACGATTAATCGATTAAAAAGTCTGAATAAATCATGCCTTAAAGTGTAAAAATGTGTTATTGTAAGTGACAAAAAAGGATGGCGAAGTAGTGGCTCATAAATTACTAACATGCCCCCGTTGCAAATGGCGAGGAAGAATAAACACAGATACTTGCCCCAAGTGTGGACATCCATTAAGCTATTCGGTTAAAAGTGGTAAGAAAGGCAGGATCGCTGGCTTCAAAAGATAGATGAATCCAAAAAGAGGAATAAAAATAAATTGCCGAAAATGACGATTAGTTAATTGAGATTGGCACTTTAATTGGGTCATGGGCCTTTTTTGCTTGATTCCCTCAGGATTCTTATCGTTTCCGGGTCCGGAGGTAGGATTCGTAACATCACGGTAGAAGCAGCCGCAATAGTTGCGAGGTATAAAAATAATAACGTAATTTGCAACCTTTGCGTAGCAATAATTTGTTGTATTTGTTCTGAACTTTGAGGGAATAAAGCAAGTAATAACACAATCGCTGACACTATCACTGTTGTTAGTGGTGTGATTATTTTTTTAAAATTAATTTTGGCGGGAGGCTTGAATTCTTTTAGGTACTGTAGTTCTGGCTTCTCAAAAAAATCTAAAAGTGTTGAGCCTATTTCATCAATTTTTCTTCTATCAATCGCAGATATTAATTTGTTAGTGAAGTCAAGCATTATTTCACGATCTAAAGAAGGGTCAATTTTTCTCATTTTATAATGAACTTGAAAAATATTTTCAAGATTAGAAATTTTGAGCTTTTTTCTTTTTCGGAGAGATTCATCCAATGCGAATAAAGAATTTTTAAACGGAACGATCCAGTCTGAATGATTTTTTTTAATATAATCACGCGAAATAACTAAGTAGAATCTTGCTTCATCCAACCCTTCTAGATATGTTTTTTCTTTAGACGCGTTTCGAAAAGAAGGCATTGATCCCGAATATCCCATGAAGGCTTTCACGTAAGCATAATGTAAGAACGCTGCAGCGGTTGCAACCCACAAAAGAGTAATAGAGAAGAATAGTGCTCTAAATCCCGCCAGGGGCGCCTGAGTTATGAGTAACAAAATAGCGATAGGCAGAATTAAAACCAAAAATATTACGGAAAACACAAAAAATATGTAAAAGATAGATCGGGAAATTTCTGTCGAGCACAAAACATGTGCTGATAAAGAAGTATCCTTTTTAATGTGTTTGATCATGCGGTCATAAAATTTTGGACTCATGTGAGTAAGTAAAAATGGTACAACTATCGGGATCACACAAAATAATACCAAAAACGATACGGGAAAGAAGTAGTTTATGTCTTCCTTAAAAGCAAAAAAAATAAAAAGTGCCCCCAAAAACACGGAGGGAATTATTGTCGATATAAATACTGTATTAATCTCCTTTTTGATTAAACTCTGCATTTGCTCGCCGATCCCTCAATTCTTGTCATCTGAGCATTCCCCTTTTTACTGAGTATATAGAAGCTGGGAGATAGCTTTCTTTCTCCCCTCTCAAATACTGCGCCAACTTAATCGGCTCCTCTTTGATCGCCGTCCTTATGGTTGAATATTTGCCGAACTTTTTAATCCTCTGGTGTTCGATTCGCTTTTCGAAGAGTTCGTTGATCGCCTTTATCATCTTGTAGCTCTCTTTCTGTTTCAAGAATATCCTTTCACCTTTCTTTTCAAAGTTGTTTTCGTTTAGTCTCTGGCTGTAGTTTACGAGAAATTCATCAATCATGCCTCTAAAGATCTCTTGGATATCGCAAACTAAAGATGGCTTCGCAAATTGAATCGAGTGCAAGTAACCCAAGTATGGATCTAAGTGGGCATACATCACGCCTCTGTAGACTTCTCCTTTCAAAACCTCATAGCCTAAATTCAGGAGGTTGTTTAGCGGGTCTTCAGCGTTATACTTCATCCGCTTAGGTGTTTGCAGAAAATCTGGGAATAAGGTCTTGACATGCCAGAAATAGACCTTTGAGCACCTCGATTCTATCCCCATCAGCCTAGGTCTTATGTTGTCTACCTTTTCTCCATCGATTTTCGGGAGCTTTTCAACGATGTTCAATTTTCGGCCATCGAACCCATGCCTTTCAAGTAAAGCGGTTTGGTTGTTGATTTTTGCGCTCAGGATCGCCTTCGCTATTTCCACACCCTTCGAGTTGTAGTAAGCCTCATACTGCTTTATCCTAGTTTTAACGTTTGCGTGGGCCGACAAAGGCAACATCATGCTTAACGGTCTACCCGTGTTTGAGGCCATCATGAGGTTGACGTTGTAGACCGAGCACCAAAACAAAGCGGATGTAGAGACGGTATTTCCCGGCGTTAGGATGACTTGTTTCACCTTGTAGAACGGGGTCTTCTTTACTGGCTTTTGGTCTTTGTAAACGATGAAGTTCTCTTTGTCGCTTCCCAAATATTGGCCGAACTCGTTAAGGATTATTTGCATTCTTCTCTACTCCTTTCATGTTCAAAATCCCAAATTGGGACTTGACCTTGATAGTGGGGAGAACTTTGATTTCGCCTCTTATGTTTTTCACGTCTCCATATTCGACGTTAAGTTTTGTTTCAATCCCTTTACCGTCTGGAACTGAATACACCATTATATCTGCAACAAATGGAAACAGGAAATATGCACTCAGAGAGACGCTAGGTGAGGCTGGAATGTTCTCCTTTGGAAACAAGAAATTGTGTAGGCATGAGGGAGACAAACGGAGGATCTGGATTAGATTATCCTTATCAAGTCCCACTAGATGGCCGTAAAATTCTTTTTTTAATTCATCTGGATTAAATTCCTCGACGGACTTGTTTGGGTATTGCAAGTTAATAAAGCGAGCATATTCTTTCCACCATTCAGCGGCGAAGTGATCCACAAAATTTTCGTCTACAATGGATTGGAAATATTCAGATCTCATAAATTTGCATATATCATCTTCCTCAAATTCGTCATTCTTGGATTTGTAAAATTCTTTGACAAGATATTTGAAAGTCTCATAACTCTGATTCAGTTTCCATAAATTAGTGCGGCCTTTCTTTTCTTCTTTAATCAACACCCCCTTTTCCTCAAGTTCAGCCAAATGAATTTTAACTCCTTTAGGTTCTGAAACCCCATACTCTTCTCGCAAGGTATCACGTAGGTCAGGCTCCTTCATTCCTTTGGGGAACTGTTTAGCGATAATCAGAACTATCTTTTTTTTAATAAAACCCGGTTGAAACCCCTTTCCTCGCTCCCTTTTCTTTCTCAGAGGTTTGAATGCCATATTGACCCTCGCCAATATCCTCGTCATTATGTCTTATAAAGGCTATGGTCTAAGATACTATGGTATTTAATCGAAGCTCAAATACCAGCCTTTTTCGGAAAAAGAGACCGTAGGGGGTCTTTTTAGTCAAAATCTATTTTCATTCTCCTTTTCCTAGTAAGACCGATGTACATGTTCAACTTCGGAAAAAGGAAAATCGTCGGGATGCACTACACGAGGTATATTGCCCTCCCACACCTCTGGCTGAAAAACTGCGGCTTGGAGAAAGGTGACTTTGTTCAGGTGACTCTCGGCGGCGACGGGAGCTTGGTTCTCCGGCCCATTGTGCAGCGTCGCTCTAAAAGGAGGGGCAGCCGTTGAAAAAAGTAGACCTTGAGCGAGAGGCTCGACGGCTAGAGCGGGAGGCCCGACGGCTGAGGAAGAGAGCCAAACGTGAACTGAGGAAGTTCCTCGAACAACAGAAGACCACGAAAGCTCTGGCCAGATATTACCGGGTTTCGGAGTCAACCATTGAAAGAAGGATTGGACATTATGGTTTGACCGGGTTGAGGAAACGTGGCAGGAAACCCTTCGTTAAGAAGCCAAAGCCCCCAAAGCCCAAACGGGAGTGGATCTCAACTAAGAAATACATCGATGACTTGAACAATGTCTACAAATTTTTGAACATCCAGTATATTCCATTTAAATTCATAAATCCAAAAACTTTGGTCTGCTCGAATACCAAGCGGAATCCAAAAGGAAAGTTCACAACAGTTGGAGTTTACTTCATCGTTGAGCAAAGCGATGTATATTTTATCAATTATACACGGGTGAGGTACTCAGACAAACCCGCTGACTTAGCTGAGATCCATGACTGGGCAAAAGAGAACATGAACGACATCTTGAGCGTGCAATTTCAAAGAGCATCATTCAGCATCGAGCGGATAATTGCCCTGACTTTTCTCTTGCCAGAAAAGAAGCCGAAGGTCATCAAGGCAAAGGGGCGATGATCGTGGACAAAGAAGTTAATCTACCGAAATATCTCTGGGAGGGCGTCAAACCGTTGAAAAATCATTTTCCGAAGAACGTCAACTTAGTCGTGTTCGACACAGAGACCGAAGACGGTATCCCATATCTCTTAATCTTCTATGACGGGATTAAGCCGACTTACATCAAGGTAACTCAAGAGACGGTTTTAGACGAATTCATGAGTTATTTATTTCAAAAATATCCAAAGCACAAGACCAACCTGTTGTTTGCTCATAACTTACAATTCGACCTAACGGCTGTTTTATGTGAAAAGGAAAACGAGCTGTTTCAATATCTTAATCCTCCAAAACTTGAACACCCGCTCGGCACATTCGAGAAAATCTATTCGCAAAAAGTCTGGTTTGCCCAGATAAAAATGAAGAAGGGTGCTTACATCAAAGTCATAGATACGGGTAGTTTCCTGAGGGGATCGCTTTATGAATTATCAAGAAGGCTGAATTTAGAACACCATAAAAGATATGGGCCAAATTTTGTCCGAGAAGGGAAAAAGCCCCAAACTCGGAAGGATTGGCAAGGCCTTTACCTTTATTGCAGAGATGAAATTTTGGCTACCTATGATTTGGCTCAATACGTCTTAGACATGCACAGGCATTATGATACAGCGATCTCGATTTCTGCTTCTCAGTTTGCCTCTAAAGTTTTCAAGAAACACTTCCTGAAGACCAAAATCCCACAAGTCCCTTCTTGGGCTAGGTGGCTTGCCGAGCAAAGCATTCATGGAGGAAGAGCCAGCACCTTCGTTGATGGAATAGCAGTAATTCCAGATGTGAATTACTACGACTACCATTCATTTTATTCTTGGGCTATGGCTGATCTACCGCTTCTGACTGATGGCAAATGGCAAAAGGTTAACGACTTCGTGGATGAATTCGAAGGGTTTTATCAAATCGATGGCTACGTGCAAAAATGCAAATATCCAGTAATCCTGAAAAATGCTGGAAACTTCGAATATGCAAAAGATGAATATGTAAGACGTGCACCTGTTGTTTCTTATGAACTGAGAGAAGCCCTGAAGCATGACGAAATAGATTTGGCAAAAATCAAAGGATATGTTTGGACTCCCTCCAAAAACGCTGAGAACCCCTTCAAAAACTATGTCGATGAATTTTACAAACTCAAACAGGGCACGCCAAAAGACGACCCACGCCATCAGATGTACAAGCTCCTTTTGAACTCCCTATACGGTAAGACGTACCAAACGGTTAGGCAGACCGACTACAAAGAAGAACCTGAATTAGCTTGGAATCCTGAGTTAGGGAAATGCGTTAGAAACAGAATCTTATACCGGGCGGGTGGGATCTATCTCCCTCACGTTGGTTCTTGGATAACCTCTCTATGTAGGGCAAAATTACATGAAGACCTCCACCGTTACGAAGCGATAGACTGTGCAACGGATTCATTCAAAACAAATCGAAATGATATCCCCACAGGTTCAGGTTTAGGCGAACTAAAGCACGAACATCAGGGTTTGCTTCTATTGATAAGACCGAAGCTCTACATCATGTTTTCCGAAGATATCCAAAAAGAAGTGATGGAGGGATTCGGTGGAGATCTGAGAGCGTGGTTGAGGAAAAATCTACCATCAATTGAAGAACATTTGAAAACAAATCCTCAAGATTTGTGGAAGTTCTTCCCAAAATACGCTTTGCACGGATTTTGGGGTTCTGTTATAGAATTGCTCAGGCTTTACCAAGACAAATCTAACGAATACCTTTCCAAGCACATGACAAAGATCAAGGAAGCAATTAGGCAGGGAAAGCGAGCGAGGGTCATGGAAGAACAAACTAGGAGGGTTAAGATCGACTGGGACGAAGAGAGGGGTTTATGCGGGTTGAAAATAAAGGACGCTTTCAAACAAACGGAATTGTGCACTAAAAATTGCTCTAATTGCCCTTATTTCCAAGAATTTTGAGGAGGTGATAAAACGTCTACTGTGATCTCCGTTCGGGTTAGCGATAAATTATACAGGATACTTTGCCATGAAGCTCAGAAAAATGGGCTGAGCCTGAGCAGATACGTGAGGAGAAAGCTGGTTGAAAGTCTAGTGAGGGAATACAAGCAAGTCCACGTTGGGAAAGCAGTACCTAAGCCAGAAGCAGAAAGACTGATCATAATACCGGATGGAGAAGCATGAAAACAAAATGTTTACATCGATTTTGTATACGTTTACATGTGATTTATTTGCACACATTCTGGCATTTACCGGCATTTATCTACACTTTTCCTGCAATTTCCGGCAATTGCACACGTTTACCCACACTTTCCCACAATTTAACGCCAAATAACGCATAATAACGCAATAAAACATGTATACCCGTCAAAAGGCATCTAAATGTATCTTTTGAGATGTTTACACATCAAAATGCATGTAAACACACAAAGAAATTTACAAACGTTGGCACTTTAGCTAACCTGTGGATAGAGCACTAATCCTTTCCCCATTTCCAAGCCATCCAGCCAGTACCACCAATCGCGATGAACACGGCTCCGACTATAAAATATATACCGTAATCATGGGATTCTCTAGCCGTGTCTCTCATCTCTCTCGCCGTGTCTCGTGCCTCCTGTGCTTCATTTGGATCGCCCAAGCTGTAAAGAAGATCAGCCCAGTCATCGGCCATGTCAGCAAACCAATCACACGTTTCAGAAAGCATGATAAAATATCCTCCTAAACCAGAACAGATGCCTACCCCAATAGCCGTGATTAAAATAATTTCAAGCGCTTTTCTTAACTTCATTTTGGATACCTTTTCTGTTTTTAGCATTGAGGAATATTAATCATTGTATTTAGGATTTAGGATACTAATAGCAAAATGTTCCAGAAGTCGTGCCTCTTTCTCATTTTTAAATCCTAGCACCTTAAACTTACATTGGGTTTCTAGAAATTTTCTGACTTTCCCCTTAGTTTTGAAATTATCTAATAATTTTTTATGCAAGATATGGCTTCTTGGATCGGCGAACAACTCTCTTAATCTTATTTTTAAGGCTCTTTTCGTAAATCCAATATAAATTGTTTTTGAACCTCGACATATTACATATACACACATATTAATGGTCATTTTATTTCTTTCATCGAAATTTTTGCCCTCAGAATTTAGTAATCCCTCTAATTCTAACATTCTTCTTTTAATATTTTGAGATAAGATTTTCATTTCACCAACACTATAATTCCCTTAACTCCTATATTTTTTGTTAATTTCGCCAGTTTAGTCCCTATTTTAATCGATTTATTTGGAATTTTTCGATCAATTAATCGTCATTTTTCGGCAATTTAAATTGTATTTTTAATCCATTTTTTGCTTCGAGCCATAAGCCATCGAGTTGTGTCCAATTCGGTCTTGCGTCAAATTAATAAAAGGAGTAAAGCAAGTAAAATGTGTCGTTATGGTATCTTGGAAAGCGAATTTTTATCTCGATAAGGGTAAAAATCCGCGGTATTTCCCTTCTGAAGATGGCAGCCTATCCATCACAACAATAAAAAATACTGGAGAAAACCGCATTCATATTTCACAAATAACAATTAAATTTGATTGGCAAGGGGACAAATATTGGTATAAGAATTGGACTGCTGAGCTAGATCCGGATGAATCGACGAACTTGCCACCTATTGGATTCACAGTTCCGATTGATGTTAGTCTCGGATCCCATACTTACAAATTCGGTATTAAAGTAGAAGAATGGATCGGATCGAATTGGGTAGATAGCGGCATTCTTCAAGGTAAAAAAACTCATCATTTACTGATAGGGAGATATCCCAAGCGTGATTTTAGAGTTTTCATTAGTCATAGTAATCGCGCAGAAGACGAAAAATTTGTGAACATGATTCATGATTCACTTGAAAATTGCGGGTTTGATGCCTATGTAGCGGAAAGAGAAGTTGAGTCAGGGGGGCTCTGGCCTAAGTTAGAACGTGAGATCAGAAGATCGGATGCGCTTCTCGTGTTTTGGACTAGATTCGCTGTTATATCAAGGGATGTCCGAGAAGAGATCGGAATATCAGTGGGGGCGGGAATGAAGCCAGAGCAAATAGTGATAATCAAAGAGGGGGCTCTCCGTGGATCTCTAATAGGTAACGAATATGCTTCTTTTAATAGGGGGAATCCTAAACAAGGGATTTTAGATGCAATCAAAATGATAATTAAACAAGCAGAAAAGAAACCCCGACCACCGGCAGCTGCTTCTGAATAAGATTTATGAAAGAAATTGCTAAGGCCTAACACATTTTCTCAAGCATTGGAGCTTTGATAAGGCTCATGACCCTTTTGGCCCAATTAAAATGCCCATTTCCCACCCCGAAAAAATAACCGCTCTAATCCGAGTTTGGCATGTTATACGCTTGGAGATTGCTTGGATTGGTTGAAAGGATATTCCAGCGTGCTCAGATTGGGTTTACTCAGGGCTGGAAATGGGAATATGATAAAAAAAAGTTAAATTTTAACCTTTCTTTACTCTTTCTTAGGTTTTTACAAAAGATTTGAATTATTCAAATTTCTCGACCCACGCCAAGATTTTATCGATCTTAGCATTCATCTCGGCGATCGCGTTGGATTTCGAAACGACCTTTGCCCAGATCGTTCGTTGAGACCCGTGGACGTAGGTTTCAGCTTGCCTGATGTTTGTCCAACCCATCTGGCTCATCAATCTAAAGGGGTCCTGCCATTCAGCGGCTAATTTTGTGGCCGCCGTGTGTCTGAGTGTGTAAAGGATCGCCTTTTCATTTGGAACCCCCGCCTTTTTGCATAGGGCTTTAAAATCTTTGAAGAGAGCCCACTGTTTTCGCCTGGCTTCTTTTTCATCATCGGGATTTGCATACGCATCGAGCCCAAAGTTTTTCACGTTTTCAATCATCTCTTTGAGTCTATCGAAAAGCTCGATGTTTTGAAATTCACGGGTCTTTCTCCTGAATACTCTGATTACCCCCGCTTCCAGGTCGATGTTCTCCGGTTTGAGCGAGCAAAATTCCGCGGGCCTAAACCCGTGCAACAGGTACTCAATCGCCACCCCCAGGTCCCCCTCGGCCAATTGCTTTAACCTTTCGATTTCTCGGGGAGTGAAAGCTTCCCGATCAGCTTTTGGGGCCGTAATCGTCTCGACCATTTCAACCGGATTTTCCCCGATCAATCCCCGCTTCGAGCACCAGTTGAAAAATACGTTGATTTGTTTCCGGCGGATGACTTTCGAGCGCTGGGACACAGGCAGATTCAAAAGCCACCGCTCTATTTTTTCAGGCGTAAAATCTTCGAGGTTTTTCAGATCAGGATATGCACGGAACAGCTGGCCCAGGGCGTCCCAGTAACCGCCCAGGGTGGAACCTACCGACCTACCTGCTTTTGACTTTACCTCCCTGAACCTTTCCCAGGCCTCTTTATAGTCCATTCGCACCAAGAAGGTTACCGAAAGTAATTTATAAGGGTGAATCGGTGCCGCGCCTACCAGCGATGTTCGAGCTCGTCAGGCCCCTGAACTGCTTGCTCGCGGGCTTGGCGGTGTTGATAGGGGCCGTAGTCGCGGGTGGTGGGGAACTACCTTACGCGGCTGGGGTGGCGCTTGTGGCGGCAGCCCTCATTAGCGGAGCGGGCAACGCGGTCAACGACTATTTTGATAGGGATATCGACGCCATCAACCGTCCCTACCGACCGATACCATCCGGCAGGCTGAGCGCGCGAACGGCCGTAATCCTTGCAGGTTGCCTGTTCGGGGCAGGTGTGGTTCTGGCAGCCCTCATAAGCCCACCATGCTTTGCGCTGGCCGCCTTGAACTCGGTGGTCCTTTTCACGTATTCCGCAGAGCTCAAGCGTCGCGGTCTGGCTGGCAACCTGACCATCGGTTACTTGGTCGGGTCGACGTTTTTGTTCGGCGGTCTGGCGGTAGGTGAAATTTCAGTGGTTGGCATCCTGGCGATCATGGCGGCGCTTTCGACGGTCGGGCGGGAGCTCATCAAGGGAATCGAGGACATGCGGGGAGACAAAAAGCTCGGGTTCAGGACTTTCCCGCTACGCTACGGTGCGGGCAAGGCGGCCGCGTTGGCGATAGGCTTCATCGGGGCTGCCATAGCCATTTCTCCCCTGCCCTACGTGCTCGAGCTCTTCGGCTGGGCATACCTCGCCCTCGTGGTTCCCTCGATCGTTGCTTTCATCGCCGCGGCCGCAATCATCGTGCGGAGCCGGAAGCCCGAGGCCGCTGGGCGGGCATCGCTCGCGTGCAAAATGGCGATGGGGTTAGGGCTGCTTGCGTTCTTGGCAGGCGCGCTAGCCTAGCTGTGATGATTGGCTCGTCTGAAATAATGAGATGTCGAATATTCGTCCCGGGCACTAATCAGCGTGGCCGGAATTATCTGACTTTCTTTCGAGCAATTTCTTCAACGCGCCCGATAACTTCGCGCAACCCCATGCCAGTTCGCTCGGCTATCTGCTTTGCGTCCTCGTACTCCGCGGCAAAACCGACAAGCTTCCCCCGCTCCCGCGCCACCTTCACGCGCGGCTTGAATTTGCGCCCGGCTAGCCTCAGGTCGACCCGCACGACCTCACGCTCGAGCGCGTAGCGGTGCACCGAAGGCAGCACCCGAACCCCGAGCGTCCCGGTCTCCAGCATCAGCACGCGCGCGAGTCGTTCGGCATCCCCGGGTTTCGCGAGCACCTTGATCAAAAATCCGGGCCTTCCCTTCTTCATAATAATCGGGGCAGCGCTCGCGTCCAGCGCGCCATCCGCAAGCAGTTTTTCGAGCGTGTAGCCGATGACCTCGCCCGAGACCTTGTCGACATTCGTCTCGAGCACCGCGATTTTCTGGAGCTTGAGCCCGCGCCCGCTCGCCTCGCCCAAGCACACACGCACCAGGTTCGGCGAGGGGAGTCGCCGTGCACCCGCGCCGTAGCCAACCGCGTCGATGTTCATCGCGGGGTAAGCGTCGACGAACTGATCGGCGAGCGTGGCGAGCAGGGCGGCCCCGGTGGGCGTGGTGAGCTCGGTCTTGGATGCAACCCCCCGAGTCGGCTTCCCCCTGAGAATCTCGAGGGTAGCGGGGGCGGGCAGGGGAAGCTTGCCGTGGACAAAGGTGGTAGTTCCCTTTCCAACCGCCACCTCACTTGCCAACACCTTACGCTCGAAGAATCCGAGTTCGTTCGCGGCCGTGCAGCAGCCCACGACATCCGCAATCGCATCTGCGGCCCCGACCTCGTGCAACACGAGCCGCTCGAGGCGCTTGTCGTGCACGCGAGCTTCAGCGCGGGCGAGAGTTCTGAGCGTTTCGAACACGGCGCCCCCAACCTTCGACGGCATGGGAAGCCGCCTGAGCCGCTTCACGATTTCCACATAGGTTCGCCCTCCCTCGTCCTTCGTCTCGACCTCGATGCGTGTCGCCTTGATCTCGTTCACCCGAACCCGCTTGACCCCGACCTCGATATCGCCGAAGAGTTTACCCGCCCTTAGCATCGCCTTTTTAACTTTCCTTGGGGGAGCGCCCGCGTCGATGAGCGCAGCTGTTAGCATGTCGCCCGAGATGCCCGCGATGCTGCAGTCGATGAACGCTAGCTTCATGTCACTCCACACCTTGCTGGTGCCTCGGCCTTAAATTTATTCACCTTTTTGAGAGCCAGATTTTCGCACGCCGCCCTCAAGCTTTAAATAGAAATATTTGTTATATATATAACAAGTGAAGAACATGCGGAAAATCCTGCTGGTTTGGGATGTCAAGACCCGGGGCTCGCCAGCGACGTTCTTCTACCGGGCGCTTCGGGGGTACGATTACCCGACGAAGGCTGGCAGGAGCCACTCGGCGGGGGTCCTCGACGAGATCCCGGATGACGTCTGGGAGTTTATAAATCGGAGCACCCTGTTGATCGAGGAGGAGTACGCAAAGATGGTCGAAAAGATTTTCAAGGAGTTCAACAAACACTTGGTCTGGCATAGGTTTGAGGTCGAGATTTGAGGGGTGGTGGGATGGCTGAGAAGGAGCTGAAGCTTGTAGTCTCGGAGAACCGCTATCAGCCCGATGTTGGGCGAAGTATAGCGCGGGTGCCAGATCAAATTGCAAAAAAGTTTGGTCTTAGTCAAGGAGATCTGGTTAAGATAACCGGTTCTAGCTCCACTGGCGCGATTGTTATGAGAGGTTTTCCCGAGGATCGTGGTCTAGATATCATTCGTATAGATGGTTTGGTTAGGCGCAACGCTGGCACGTCGATTGGTGAGAAGGTAGCAGTTCAAAAAACTGAAGTAAAAGAGGCGAGGAGCGTTACCATCGCGCCAGCTGATCCCCACGTTATGCTGCAGATGATGGGTGGGGGCATAGACCTATTGGGCAAGCCGGTGACCAAAGGGGATGTAATAAGTTCGGCTGGGTTGATGTCGTTTTTCGGTTTGGGGGAGATAAAATTCGTTGTAACCGATACTTCGCCATCAGGCATAGTGCTCGTGACAGAGGTCACGGACATCAAAGTGTTGCCCCGGGCAGTAGAGGTCAAAGAAGCTAAAGTCATGGTGCCTGCTGTTACCTACGAAGACATCGGCGGGCTGAAGGAGGAACTCCAGCGCGTCCGAGAGATGATTGAGCTCCCGCTGAAGCACCCCGAGGTCTTCGATCGCCTCGGGATAGAACCCCCAAAGGGCGTCTTATTACATGGCCCACCGGGCACCGGAAAGACCCTGATAGCGAAGGCTGTGGCAAACGAGTCGGGAGCGCACTTCATAGATATAGCGGGCCCGGAGATAATGTCGAAGTGGTACGGGGAGAGCGAGGCCCGACTCCGGAAGGTGTTTGAGGATGCGGAGAAAAATGCTCCCTCGATCGTTTTCATCGATGAGCTCGACGCGATAGCTCCAAAGCGCGAGGAGGTCACGGGCGAGGTCGAGCGGCGAGTGGTGGCGACGCTCTGCACAGCCCTCGATGGTTTGAAAGCTCGTGGGAAGGTCATCGTCATCGGCGCGACTAACCGCGTCAATGCTTTGGACCCAGCGATTCGCCGCCCCGGGAGATTTGACCGCGAGATAGAGTTAGGCGTGCCGGATCGTGACGGGCGCAAAGAGATCCTGCAGATTCACACCCGGGGGATGCCTCTCGCAAAGGACATCGACCTCGATCGCTACGCGAACATCACGCACGGCTTCGTCGGCGCCGACCTTGAGGCGTTGGTAAAAGAGGCCGCGATGAGCGCTTTGAGGCGCATTCTTCCCGAGATAAAGCTCGAGGAGAAACTCATCCCGCCCGAGGTGCTCGAGAAGCTTCAGGTGACGAAGGAAGACTTCGACAACGCGCTGAAGATAGCGGAACCCTCGGCTATGCGTGAGGTCTTGATCGAAATCCCGGATGTGCATTGGGGAGATGTCGGTGGGCTGGAGCGCGCGAAGCAAGAACTGATTGAAGCAGTTGAGTGGCCGATCAAGTATCCGGACGCCTTCAAGCGCGTTGGAATCGAGCCCCCGCACGGTATTTTGCTGTACGGCCCACCCGGTACCGGTAAAACTTTGCTGGCGCGAGCAGTAGCGACCGAGAGCGAGGCGAACTTCATCTCGATCAAGGGTCCCGAGCTGTTGTCAAAATGGGTCGGGGAGTCGGAGAAGGGGGTACGCGAGACCTTCCGCAAGGCAAAGATGGCAGCCCCCGCGATAATCTTCTTCGACGAAATCGACGCGCTCGTGCCCCGGCGTGGTTCCGGGTTCGGGGACGCCCACGTGACCGAGCGAGTGATAAGTCAGCTGCTCACCGAGCTCGACGGGTTGGAGAAACTTAAAAATGTTGTCGTGATCGGTGCGACGAATCGCCCCGACCTAGTAGACCCGGCGCTGCTCCGCCCCGGGCGCTTCGACAGGCTTGTGCTGGTTCCAGCCCCCGACGAGAAAGCCCGTTTAGAAATTTTTAAAATTCACACCAAGGGCATGCCGCTTGGGAAGGATGTTGACCTCGCGCTGCTCGCCAAGGAGACCGAAGGTCACGCTGGTTCAGATATTGCCGCCCTCTGCCGCGAGGCCGCGATGCTCGTGCTGCGAAAGAACATAAAGGGTAAGGAAGTTAGGATGCAACACTTCCTCGAGGCGACGGAGGGCATCAAACCCTCCATGACACCAGAGATGGTCAAGGCATATGAAACTTTCACGGAGAGAAAAAGCAAACGTGTGGCGGAAGAAGCGACGGGGATGCACTATTAACCTTTTTAAGGACGAACTCCAAATTAGGGCGGAGGATAGAGCTTGGCGCAGATTATGATTAGCAAGCTCCGAGCGATAGGCGTCATCTCGGACAGGGGCATGCAGGTGGGAAGGCTCCACGACATCCTGTTTGACGAGAAGGACGGAAAGATCCAATCGCTCGTGGTCAGGCCCATCTCGAAGGATGCGCTCGGGAATGTCCCCCGAGACTCGAGCGGAAACGCCCTGATCCCGTTCAGCGCCGTTATGTCGATTCGCGATTTCATCGTCGTCAACGAGCGCGTTTTGGCAATTCAGCAGCTCAGGGTGCGGCCGGGAGCTGGGGCCGGGACAACCCCTGAGTAACTACCATCCAAAGAACAACCGTGTCGCGAGTTCGCTGGGCAATCCTGCGGTTTCTATTTTTTCGGCAGTGTTTTTCACGTCGTAGTCGACCCTATGGAAGCTTGTCTTTACCTCCTCACCCAAATTTAGGATCGCATAGCTAGCTCGGGGGTCGCGATCGCGCGGCTGCCCCACACCGCCGGGATTGATCACGAGTTTCCCAAAAATCACATGCTCCATCGGCATGTGGGTGTGCCCGAGCATGACGATGTCTGCATCCAGATCGCGGACGAGCTCCGCGAGCACGCGGTTCGGGATATCTGGAAAGATGTACTCGTTGAGCGGGTCGCGGGGGCTCCCATGCACCATGTACAGCCTTTGCTTTCCGTAGGTCAGTTCAAGATGAGTTGGGAGGTTCGACAGGTACTCGAGGTTTTCCTTGTGTAGATGCTCGGCGGTCCAGAGCGCCGCTTGGGCAGCGAGCGGGTTGAAGCCCCGCACATCTCGCGTCACGGCCGCGTAATCGTGGTTCCCCATCACCGTTTGCATTCGCTTTGCCCTAGCCAACTTCACCACCTCGTTTGGTTCGACAGCATAACCAACCAAGTCGCCAGCGCAGATGAGTTGGTCTACGCGCGGCATGTCCTTGAGCACGGCCTCGAGCGCCGCGAGGTTCGAGTGGGGGTCTGCTATCAAGCCAATTTTCATCGCTGTCACCAAAAGAATAGGGTCAAAGCTTGTTTAAATCCGCCGACCACACCACACAAATTTAAGGCGGCGAACCGAGTTATTTTGGTGCTATGACCCGAATCATAACTTTCGCGTCGAGCAAGGGGGGCACGGGCAAGACCTCCGTGGTCGTCAACCTAGGGGTGGCGATGGCCCAGCTGGGGCAGAAGGTCGTGCTCCTAGATGCAGACATAACGATGGCCAACCTAGCCCTCATGCTCGGCCTGGAGGGGCAGAAGACGACTCTGCACGATGTGCTCGCGGGGGAGGCTAGGCTCTCGAAAGCGATTTATGATGGCCCCCAAGGCGTGAGGGTCGTACCATCTGGGATATCGCTCAACGGTATCCGGCGAGCAAGGCTCGAGCGCCTCAGAAAGGTGGTCGCGGGGCTGGCGAGGAAATCAAAATTCCTGCTGATCGATGCTCCATCGGGCCTGGACCGGGACGCGATCGTGGCGCTCACGATGGCGCAGGAGGTAATCCTCGTGGTCACGCCCGATATATCCTCCTTATCCAACGCGCTCAAGACGAAAATGGTCGCGGAGCGGTTGGGTGTGAAATTGACGGGAGTGATAGTTAATCGAGCCACCGGTAGGCGTGTTGACATCCCGGGCGACGACATCGCATCGACGCTTGAGCTCCCGGTGCTCGCGACCATCCCCGAGGACTCGGAAGTGAGGCACTCCGCGGCTTTTGGGGAGCCAGTGGTCACCTATCGTTCCCGTTCGCCGGCCACGCATGAGTTCAAGAAGCTGGCGGCGACGCTTGTGAAGGCTAGCCCCGCAGGCTGATAATTTTTTCAACGGCTTCCACGACGCCCTTCCCGTGGGGCTCCTTGGTCACGTAAGTGCATACGCGCTTCACCGCTTCGTCCGAGTTCGCCACCGCGAAGCTCAGCCCCGCAACCTCCAACATTTCGATGTCGTTCGGCCCGTCCCCCACGGCCGCCACTTCGACCAACGAAACCTTTAGGAGCGAGGCGACCTTCCGGAGCGCGTTCCCCTTGTTCACGTTTGGGCTTCGGAGGTGGATCGCGAAGCCCGAGTCGACGGCAACCAAGTCGAGCCCCTCACGCCTGAAGAGATCTTCAGCGGCATCCGCTTTGATCGCGCGCTTTAGGGTCAGGCCCGTGAGGCGTGCCGCAGAGCTCCGGGTCTGCTCTAGGGGGCCGAATTCCCGCTCCAGCGCGGCCAGCCCGCGGTCGGCATCGACACGGTCACCTAGTATGTGCTCCCGCTTGCCGGGCGGATCGAACACGACCCCTCCGTCCTCGGCTATTAGCGGCCCCGAGGTTCCGAGCAGGGTCGCGGCGGTTTCCGCGAATGCCAGCATGTTTCCCGTCGCGAGCACCACGGGCAGGCCCAAACTCTCGGCCTTTCGAAGGGCACCCACGGCGGCGATATCAAGTTTTCGATCTCTAAACGTCAGCGTGCCGTCGATGTCAACAGCAACAAACCTGATCAAATTCCCACCGACTCAGTCCCTTATCCCTTGCCCGGTGATCATGAAGACCGCCTCGGCCTCGGGCAGGTTGGGGCTGTCGAAGATCCGCGCGATCCGCTTTCCGCCTTTGGACTTTCGGAGGTAGACGCGGGTCGTGGCGGAGTGGGCGAGCACGTGCCCCCCGATCGGTCGGGTGGGGTCCCCGAAGAAAATGTCGGGCCTCGCCATCACTTGGTTCGTCACGAAGATGGCTACGTCGTGGAGGTCGGCTGTTCGATGGAGCGTCAGGAGGTGGCGGTTCAACTTCTGCTGACGGTTGGCCAGAGCTCCCCGGCCAATGTACTCGGCCCGGAAGTGTGAGGTAAGGGAATCGATCACCATGAGGCGTACATTTTCCTCCTCGATCTTCTCCTCGGCCTTCTCAGCTATCAGGATCTGCTGGTCGGTGTTGTACGACCTTATGTAAAGGACGTTCTGGAGGGTCTTCATCGGGTCGAGGTTGAGACCGACCGCCATGTCTCGGATTCGTTCGGGCCTGAATGTATTTTCGGTATCGATGTAAATCGCCTTTGCCCCCAGCCCTCCCTGCTCCGGGGGCTGCTGGACGTTGACGCAGAGCTGGTGGGCTATCTGGGTCTTTCCTGATCCAAATTCACCGAAAACCTCGGTCACGGCTTGGGTCTCGATCCCGCCGCCGAGCAGGGTGTCGAGCTGCTCGCTACTCGTGGTTATCAATCCAATTTTTTCCCGACGCTCGAGAACCTTGTCGGCGGTAACGAAGATGCCGAACTCCGCGATCTCCCCAGCGGCGGCGATTATCTTTTTTGCTTGCACCTCGCCTAGCTCGGCAGCTTCGTGCAACTCGGCTACCGCGGCCACGGCGATCGATTCGATCGTCCGATATCCAGCTTCGCGAAGCTTCTCAGCGGTCGCCTCGCCAACTCCAGGCAAACTTTCAATCGAGCGCTTCACTTCCTCGGCCAAAAACTAACCCCCGTTATATCTTCACTTTCCCTCTTTTATCTTTTTGAGCAGCGCCCGCGCCTCCTGTTTCGGCTCGGGGAACTGCACGTCGCTCACCCGGAGTTCGAGCTGATCGAAGTACTTGTCGTGGCGGGTCGTTCCCGTGAGAACGAGCTCCCGCCCGGCCAGCTTGAACTTGTCGTAGAGCTCGGCCAAGTCAGGGGTGCTCTTGAATAGCTCGAAGACCTGTTGTGCCCCCATGCCGAGCAAGCGTTCCGCGACCTTGCCGAAGAGGGCGACTCGGAGGTTGTCGGTGCCATCGTCGAGCACGAAGCTCAGCACAACACGATGTTCCGGGGTCACGATTTTCCCACACTCCTCGCACATCAAGCTGGTGTCAACGCTCCCGAGGCTTCGTCCGCAGTCGGGACAGATGTCGAATACAGGGCGCCGGTGGAAGACCCGCATCACGGTTCCTCGGACTTGAACCCTCATCCCCTCCTTCTGGATGTCGGCGATGCCTATCTGTTCGGGTGCGGGTGCGGCGAGCTTGATCACGTCCGCGGGCGGCAGTTCTTCGCCTGTGGCCGGATTTAGCTCGAGCTGTCCCTGCTTGCCGAAGTGGAGTTCGGGCTGGCCAAAGAGGCCCAGCGTGCTGTAGCAGTCGATGAGCCTGATGACGTCACCAACCTTGATGCCGGCCACCCTATCCGCGTGCTCGTGCCAAAACGATGTCCTCGTCGCACCCGTTTGGTCGCCAATAGTTATGGACGCGACTTTTCCCTTGCTGCCATCGGCTCGGGTGAACTCACGCGAGGGGGTGACCTCGATCACCCTTCCGATTACCTCGAGCGCGTCCATGTTCGGCTCGAGCTCGCCGATTTTTATGCGGCTTGGCTTGAGTGCCTCGATGGTCACGCCGGGTGGGTTTACTTCAACCCGGGCGACCTTGCCGACATGTACCTCTGGTTTACCGGCCAAGCCGGTGCGCGTGTAGGCATTGTGCAGGAGCACGACATCGTTCTGCTGTAGGTTCTGCGCGAGCTCAGCCGCGCTGTCCCAGAAGGAAGCGCGAACGGTGCCCGTCTCGTCCGCGAGGATTACGCTGATGACCTTCCCGGGCCTTCCATCGTCCCGCTTGAACTCCTGCAGCGGGAGCTTTCGCCTGACCCTCGCCGCGAGGTCGACCGTCGGCATGCTGGCCTCGAGCTCCTCTAGCTTGAGCAACCGCTCGGCCAGCTCGGGTAGCTCCGCCACTTCTGGCTCGGACGGATTCAGGAGCAGGCGCCCACGCGAGCCCAAGCTGAGCTCAGGCCCGTCCCTCAACCCGGGCCGTACCGACGCGTTTTCGAGCTTCACAGCTGTCCCCAGCTTGAGGTCCTTCACGAGGTCTGTCCGCTCGTCCCAGAGGGAGACCCGCACCTGACCTGTCGAGTCCATGAGCATGAGGCTCGCGACCTTGCCCGTGCTTCCATCGGGGCGCTCAAATTCCCTTATGTCACTCGTCGCCACCACCCTACCGATGATGTCCACCTCAGCGAGCTCGAGTTTGAGGTCCGCAACCCTGACCTTCGTTTCGACGAGCGGCGGGAGGTCCGACACGCGCGGGTCGTCTGGGTTCACGAGCAGGGAACCTCGCATCCCAAGGCTGAGTTCGGCCCCCTTGTTCAATCCACGGCGCACGTAGGCGTTTTTGACTTGGACGGCATCCCCCTTCCGGACCTTGTCCCCCTCGATCAGCGAGGTTTTGTCGTCCCACAGCGCGATCCTGATTTGCCCGGTTTTATCTTGGAGCAGCAGGCTTCCCACGCGCCCGGCATTGCCGCTCTGGCGCTGGAACTCGCGCGGTTCGTAGATGCGGATGACCCGAGCGACGATGTCAACCTTGGACATCCCTGGGATGAGGTCCTCGATGCGCAGCGCTCGGACTTCAGGTTCCTTCTTCTCGAAGACGACACCCAGCTCTCGCCCGATGATGTTGGCCGCGCCCTCGAGGGTCACGAAACCGCTGAGTTCGTCCTGCTTCTGCCGGATGCGTTGCATGATCTCGTCGTAGCTTATCTTAGCGTGAGCTAGAATCTCTTGGACCATTTGTTCAAAATTTAGCTCCATGATCCAGCCTCATAACAATTGTCAGCTTCTCGCTTAAAGGGATTTTTGAGGAGAGGTGAGTGAAAGTATTCAGGCCCGATGACGAAAATTGCAGGCGCACCTTTTCACACCTTTAAATAGTTTAAATATTCCTTTCACCGACCTCTCTCTTCCGAAGCGGATAAATTATTTTTAGCGACGGGGGTGGATCAAACTTGAAATTTTAGTAGTGGTGGACCGGGCGGGATTTGAACCCGCGACCTCCCGCATGCCAAGCGGACGATCGTACCAGACTGATCTACCGGCCCACCGAAAAAAGTTGTCGCATGAGCTTAAGAAATTTTGTGATTGTCCAACGTTAGACAGACATCAGCTAACGAAGCCGCAGCCCTTGAATAGTTTTTACCTTCCAGTTGTAGCGCTTGATGCGACGCGAGCGCCCGTAACCGCAGGCCGCGCAGACCCCCCGCTGGACGTGGTAAGCTCGCCTCCCGCAGCGTCGACAACGAATGTGCACGACCTTGTGGCGCTTGCCCATCGATGGAGTACCCTTGACCATTTCCCTCACCCAGCCGGCGAGATGAAGACGACCGAGTCGCCCCGGATCACCATCGTCCCGTAACGCTTCGCCGCCTCTCCGCCTTGAATCTCCTCGGCATCCTCTATCACCAAATTGATGTGCACGTCAAAGCCGCTTAGCTTTCCCCTGAGCTCTCGGCCGCCCTTGAGCCCCACGATCACCGATGACCCCAAGGCGCGGTTGAGCACATCGAGAGGTCGCTGCGCCATGAAAATCATCAATTCTTCGCTAGCTGCGTATTTAACCTTATCGAGCCACTTTTGTTTGATGCCACCCAAGCGCCGTTATCACGCGCGAAAAGCTTTGCTCAAGCAACTTACACGGGAAGTCGTCGAGAAGTTTGGCGAGCCCACGGCTGAACTTTTGAAGGGAGCAATCGAGGTCTTGGAGCTGG
This sequence comes from Hadesarchaea archaeon, assembly GCA_030601675.1. GTDB lineage: Archaea > Hadarchaeota > Hadarchaeia > Hadarchaeales > Hadarchaeaceae > DG-33. The sequence goes on from JAUWBN010000012.1 coordinate 23,215, forward strand.
AAGAGGGCAGGGAGCTCATCTTAGCCGGTGGTGAAGCGCTCTTGTTCAGGTTGAGCGGCGGGATTTTTCCGACGCTAAAATCACTCGATCGAATCCCGTTAAAGCGCGTGGTCGTTGATATGGGAGCGGTGCCTCATGTCGCCAACGGGGCTGACGTCATGGCCCCAGGGGTGGTTTCCGCGGACGGGGAAGTCGCTCCAGGGGAAGGCGTGGTGATCGTGGACGAACGACACGGCAAGCCAATTGCGGTTGGACAAGCGCTCGTGCCAGGGGCCGAGATGCGAGGCCCGAGGGGGAAGGTGATCAAGAACCTGCATCACGTCGGCGATGAAATGTGGCAGTTTCAAGCAAAGGGTTAAATAGTTTGAGAGCCATCGACCATTTGCTAGGGTGATAGTTTGAAATCCTTGAAAAGGCTGTTAGGGAGTAAGTCCGAGGTAAAGCCTGAGACGGTCGAGGAAGTACCGATAATGGAGGTTGAGGAAAAGGTCGTTGGCAGGCCGAGTGGCATCAGCGAGCTCGAGCCCATCTACGTCAAGAGTATGGATCTTCACAGCCTCGTCGACGTCCAGGAGGTCGCGGACCAACTCCGAGCTGGCAATATCATGGTCCTCGACATCACCACGCTCATGAACCAAGACCCCGGTGAACTCAAGCGGGCAATCGACCAGCTGAAGGGGATTTGCCAGGCCATAGGTGGGGACGTGGGCCGCCTGACGGAATCAAAGGTAATAGCCACCCCCAGGTTCATCAACATCCAGTTCAAAAAAGCCATCGCATAACTTTTTGGTGAACTCATGCCGAAGAGGGAGTTTTTGCTCCCTATCGAGCGTTGTCCCATATGTGGAGCCAATGGCACTTTTCACGTCAAGGGCAGGATTGACCACATCCCATATTTCGGCGAGATGATGCAGACCTCCGCGAGCTGCACCAGCTGTAAGTTCAGGCACGCGGACGTCATGTGTTTGGGTGAGCGCCCCCCGCTGCGTTACGAGTTTCAAGTTACATCCGAGGAAGACCTCAAGGTCAGGGTCGTGAAGTCGAGTACGGGAACGATCAAGCTGCCAGAGCTCGGGGTGACCGTAGAGCCAGGGCCGGCGAGCCAAGGCTACGTGTCGAACGTCGAGGGGGTGCTCGGTCGCGTCAAGGAGGCGATAGAGCTGGCAATCGAGGGGGTCGATGCTGTCAGGCGCCGGCGAGGCAAAGCGAGGATCAAAAAGCTCGATGAGGTGTGCGCCGGGAAGCGTAGGGCTAGGCTGATTCTCATGGACCCATTCGGGCACAGCGCGATCGTGGACGAGCGGGCTAGGAAACGCAAGCTGACTAAACGGGAGTTAGCATCGCTTGGGCGGACTAGCCGCATGCGTGCAGCTTGAGGAAGACACCCGTCGTTTGGTGTCGTAAATAAGACGCGCTAGTGGAGCCTGAGGGTCTCCAAGTTTCGGGGCGCCTTCGTCTCGACATTGAAAAGTTTGTGCAGCGCGCTCGCCAAGTCGATACACTTGTTCTCATCGCCGTGGACACATATGATGCGCTGCGGTCTGGGTGAGGCCCTCCGCATGTAGTTCAGCAGCTGGGCCCGATCCGAGTGCCCGCTGAACCCCTCGACCGTTCGGATTTCCATGTCAACCTTTACCTCCACCACCCTCCCCTTCTCGCTGCGCAGGGGGACCTCGCGCCATCCCTTCTGGATGCGTCGCCCGAGGGAGCCCTCACACTGGTACCCGACGAAGACAAGGGCGTTGCGCGGGTCGGGTGCAAGGGTCTTGAAGTACTCGAGCACAGGCCCTCCAGCCATCATCCCCGCCGTCGATACGATCACCGCTGGGTCGCCATCGATCACCTGCGCGCGCTGCTCGGGGCTAGTCACCCTCTTGAAGAGCTCGGAAAGGAACGGGTTCTCATCCACTTGGAATATCCGATCCCGCAGCTCTTGGGACAGGTATTCGGGGTAAGCCGTGTGGATAGCCGTTGCCTCCCATATCATCCCATCCAAGTAAACAGGTATCCCATCGAGCATCCCCCTCCGCTTGCAGTCCTCGAGCAGGACCATTATTTCCTGCGCGCGCCCGACCGCGAATGCCGGCACGACGACTTTGCCCCCTCGTTTCGTGGTCTCGGTCACGATCCGGATGAATTCTTTCTCGGCGTCCGCGCGGAAGGGCTGGATGTCCTCAGCGCCCCCATAGGTACTGTCCATGACGAGAGTCTCCAGGCGGGGGAACGTGCAGACAGCAGGGGAGAAGAGACGCGTGCGGTCGAACTTCAGATCACCCGTGTACACGAGGTTGTAGAGCCCCTCACCGATGTGGACGTGCACGACGGAGGAACCCAGGATGTGCCCTGCGTTGTGGAAGGTAATCCGGATGTCGGGCGCGATGTCGGTGACCTCACCGTAGTCGAGCGGGATGCAGTAGCGAATGAAAGTGTGGATGTCCCGCTTGTTGTAGGGGAGCGGTCGATCCTCGCGCTCCGCTATGTCCACGTAATCCAGCTGCAGGAGCACGGCGAGGTCGCGCGTGGCAGGGGTGCAGTAGACCGGACCCTCGAACCCGTACTTGTAGAGATAGGGGATGAACCCACAGTGGTCTAGGTGGGAGTGGGTGAGGATCACCGCATCCAGTTCGGGCAGCCTGACCTCGGGGACCTCTAGGTGGGGAAAAGCCCGATCCTCGGACGCGACGTTTACACCACAGTCGAACATGACACGGCTTTCAGGGGTTTGGAGCAAAAACGAAGAGCGTCCTACTTCGCGCGACCCCCCAAGGGTCGTGAAGCGAATCCAGTCGCCCTTGCCCTTGTGCTCGCGGTGGATCCGCCTGCCTATCTTCCGCAGGTTGTTGCGTCGCTCGGCACCCGCTTGGATCATCGAGAGGCGGATGTTTCGCACGATGTCCGACTTGATAGGCGGCGCCCGGACCACCCGGGGCGTCCAGCTGATCGTTCGCATTATCTCGCGGAGCAGAGAGCCCCCCTTGCCTATGGCTATTCCGGGCTTCTGCGCCTCGATGGTGACCTCCCCCACATTTTTGCTGAAAATTATATCGGTTATCCCAGCCTCGGCGGGGACGAGGCGTCGGATGTCCTTCTCAGCTTTTTCGGACTCGGTCAGGATCCCAGAGTCTGGACGGAGGATTATCCGTTTCCGGATCTTGCGCGCGAGCTCTTTTATCGCCTCACCGTTCTCCATAAGAAGGTCAAGGTTCTTGCAGTAGAACACGACCCTCGGCCCCTCGAAATCTATATCGGAGATCGCGCCGGCGAAGGGAGTTTCATCTAGCACAATTCGTTTGATTTCCTTCAATAGTTCCTCCGCAGCCATGCGGCCACCTTTCAAACAGTTTAGCCTAAGCCAACTTTTTTATCTTTTCGGGCGAGAGTTCTCGATACCCCTTCCTCGTTATCGCGGCGACCATGACCTCGTTGCCCGTGGCGATGTCGCGCTTCATCGCCGTTCGCACGGCCTTGATCGCGATGGGCAAGGCTTCCTCGATGCTCATGCCCTCCCTGAACTCGGTCTCGAGCACACCATAGGCAACAGGCGAACCTGAACCCGTGGCTATCATGGTTTCCTCAGTTAGGGTGCCGTCGAGGTCGATGAAGAACAGCTTGGAACCGGAGATATCTGCACCCCCGACCAGCAGGTTCGCGATGTAGGGAAATAAGCTGTACGCGTGGAGGATGTTGGCCGCGAGCTTGGCACTTGCTCGCACGTTCATGGGAACTCCCTCGCGCATCAGATGATACCCGGCCTCGACCTGGAGTATGTTTACCAAACTCTGAGTGTCCGCGACTCCTCCCGCGGTGGTGGCGCCGATGGTATCGGCTATCTTGAACACCTTTCGCGCCTGCTTGCTCGCCACGAGGTAGCCCATTGTGGCCCGGGTATCCGTAGCGAACACCACGCCGTCCTTGCACGCGAGCCCAACGGTTGTCGTGCCTTCGAGATGTTTGAGCTTTGGTTTCTCCAAGCCTATACCTCGCTTGAAAAGATGCTGCACTAGAAGCAGCAATAGAGAGCTGGCATTATCTGTATATAAAGTTTATCGCCAACAGAAGTGCTGGTAGGCTCATGAAAGAACCCAAACGCATCGAGCTTCCTCGAGAGATCTGGATGGGCCCACGCGTGATCGCGCGGGTCACGGATGTCTGCAAGCGCCTGTGCCCTGGCAAACGCGTCCTGATGGTCGCCGACACCACGACTTTCAAACTGGTCGGGGCTGGGGTCCAGCGTTCGCTCAAGCGTGCTGGTTTTGAGGTCAAGCGCTCGTTGGTTAAACAAGCCGACATGGCGACCGTCACCAAGGTGCGTAAGCTCGTCAGGGGCAAGTTCGATTTTCTGTTGGGCGTCGGGGGTGGCACGTGTATAGATGTGGCAAAGTTGGCCTCGTTTAAGGAGGGCAAGCCTTTCATCTCGGTGCCCACGGCCGCTTCTCATGATGGCATCGCCTCCTCTAGGGCATCGATTAAGGGTGGACGAAAGCCGACGTCGATCCAGACCCACCCCCCGATCGCGATCGTCGCCGACACGCTCGTCATCAAACACGCCCCCCACCGCCTGCTCGCGGCAGGTTGTGGAGATCTCGTCGCGAACTTTACCGCCGTGCAAGATTGGGAACTCGCCCGCCGTTTATTCAACGAACCTTTCAGTGAGTACGCGGCGGCCCTTTCACGCCTGAGCGCCAAGATTGTGATGGACAACGCGGAGCTCATCCGCCGCCACACCGAGGAGAGCGTACGCAAGGTCGTGAAAGCGTTGATTTCTAGCAGCGTGGCGATGGGGATCGCGGGGAGTAGCAGGCCCGCGAGCGGCGCCGAGCACATCTTCAGCCACGCGCTCGACCAACTCGCCGTAAAACCAGCTCTTCACGGCGAGCAATGCGGTGTCGGGGCGATCATGATGGCGTACCTACAGGGGGAAGACTGGCAGATGATCCGGGACGCATTGCATACGATCGGTTGCCCGACGAGCGCAAGGGAGCTCGGCATCTCCCCGAAATACATCGTTAGGGCGCTCACCGTTGCTCATCGCATCCGGCCCGAGCGCTATACGGTGTTAGGAGATGGCTTGAACAGGCCCGCGGCGGAGCGGTTAGCCCACGTGACCGAAGTAATTTAGTTCAACGGGTGTGCTATGGAGCCAAGATCTGTTTTGAGATCCATCAGAGATTTCGCCACGCGGGAGCTAAAAGAGAAACGGGCAGACCGCGTCGATGTGCGCAGGGTGAAGATGAAGGAGGTGATGAGAAAGGGTAGATTGCCCGACCTGAAGGTGTGGGTGGTAAAAGGAACCCACTACGTAATCTGTGTTTTCAGTGGTAGGGGTTTGAGGGTATACCACCTGGACAAGTATGGCAAGGTGCTGGGTGCAGACGAGTTCACTGGGACCGAACGGGAAAGGGTGCAGGCGGAAATTTTGAAAAGGACCAAAAGTGTATTTCGTCTGCCAGTCTAACCCTTCTCCTCCAGTTCCCTCAACCATTGCTTTCTAATTTTCCTCGCGAGCTTCCCGTCCTCGATGATGAGCGAACCCCTATATCCACACCCTTGACAGTCGTAGACAGACCAGAGCTGAGGCAAGCCCGAAGCCCATTTGAGCCTCGAAGAACCGCAACGAGGACAGTATCTCACTTTCGGTACTTGTTTCATCATCTTTGTAACCGCTAGAGCTCGAGCAGTTTGGCCCGAATTTCATCGCCGCGGTTTATCGTTATCTCGGCGGCGTAACCCTTGCTTATCTGCCCGGGGTTGACCATGAGGGTTCGCCCTAGCTTGTCGGTGTTTCGGGCCTCGTGCACATGGCCGCAGAGCGCCACGAGAGGTTGCTTTTGCTCGATGAACTTGCGTATGCTTTTACTTCCCACGTGGGTGCCTTCGGCGATCTGGTCGAGCTTGGTGCCGTGCGGCGGGGCGTGGGTAACCAACACCCAGTTTTCGTCGGTGGTACAGGTCAGCGCCGCAAGTTCCTCTTGGATCTCAGCCTCGGTGAGCTCAAAGGGGGTATTGAATGGGGTCAGGTTTGAACCCCCAAGCCCGACAAACGTGATATTGCCGAGCCGCTCAGACTTGCCGTGGAGATTGACCCCATACTTCTCGAGCACTTGCAGGATCTGTTTTGGGTCGCAGTTGCCTGGCACCGCAAATGTAGGCACCCCCGTCGTCTTAATCCGCTCGAGCATGCTTTCCGCCAGATTAGCTGGGCCGAAGTTCGTGAGGTCACCTATGAGCACAAGGCAATCATAGCCGCGTTTGAGGAACTTGAGGAGGTTGTTTTCGGCACTAGGTACTCCATGGAAGTCGGCGGCCGCTAAAATTTTCAACAGCTCACCGAAGCTTATAGGCGGTGCGGGGCATTAAAAGCGTTTGGGCCTTAAAAATGGCTAGTTTGGTGCTGGAGAAATTTAGAAATCGTGAAATAGCGGCCCGGGTCTTGCGGGAGATCCGTGAGCTCGACCCCCGACGCAAGGTAAAGTTCATGCACGTGTGCGGGAGTCATGAAGTAACCATCACGAAGTTCGGCCTCCGCTCCCTGCTCCCCGATTGGCTCGAGGTGATCAGCGGCCCAGGGTGCCCGGTATGTGTGACGAGCACCGCGGAAATCGACGAGGCGATCGAGCTCGCCAAGCGCGGTTACCTCATCACCACCTTCGGGGACATGTTTCGCGTCCCGGGCACAGGAACATCGTTGGCTGGGGCTAGGACCGACGGCGCGGACGTCAGGATAGTCTATAGCGTGGCCGATGCGGTCAAGACGGCGAGGCGAAATCCAGGGCGAGAGGTCGTTCACGCGGCTGTTGGGTTCGAGACGACTGCACCCACGACCGCCGCTGAGGTCCTTCGTGGGCCGCCCGAGAACTTCAGCTTGCTCGTGTGCCACCGCCTGATTCCCCCGGCGATGGAGTTCCTGCTTGCATCCGGCGAAGTCGCGCTAGATGGATTTATCTGTCCCGGGCACGTTTCCACGATAATCGGCTCCAAACCCTACGAGCCCCTCTCGGAGCGCTACGGGGTGCCACAAGTGATCGCCGGGTTTGAGCCCATCGATGTCCTGCTCGGCATCTGGATGCTGCTGAAGCAACTGCGCGAGGGCAGGCGCGAAGTAGAAATCGGGTACACCCGCTCGGTCCGTCCCGAAGGCAATGTGGTGGCGCAGGAGAAGATGGCCCAGGTGTTTAAAATCGTTGATAAAAAATGGCGTGGGTTTCCAACGGTTCCAAAATCCGCCCTAGAACTCAGGCAAGAGTTTGAGGGGCATGACGTGCGTGAAAAATTTGACTTTCAGGCAAAGGGGATAGAAGACTTCGCAAAGGGATGCAGATGTGGTGAGGTTCTTAGGGGACTGATCCACCCCTCTGAATGTCCACTGTTTAACAAAGCGTGTACTCCAGAGCACCCAGTGGGACCATGCGCCGTGACCACAGAAGGTGCATGCAACATTGCAATGAAGCACCCAACTGCAATATCCTAAATCACTCTTTTCCCCACCTTGAGTTTATTCTCAGTTCCTCGGGGCCCGTTGAGGATTAGCACGCAATGCCCTTGATTTTTCGTTTTTAAGAGTATATTTCCTGATTTCACAATTTAAATGGGAATAAACGACCCTTTTCATAAAAAGAGTTAAAAATACCCAAATTTCGGTAATTTTGGGGAAAATCTTTATAGCACTTGCCCGTAATTTAGCTTGTTCTCGGTGATAGGCTTGGTTGCAGTGAAGAAAAAAGTGGCTGAAATCCTCAACTCGCTCCGCAAGGACGGCAGACGTGAGCTGATGGAGTTCGAATCCAAGCAGGTCCTTGCTGCATGGGGGGTGCCGGTGAACCGGACGGAGCTCGCCCGCGACCTGAGCGAGGCCGTTAAGGTCGCACGAGAAGTTCGTTATCCCATCGTCCTGAAAATTACCTCCCCCGACATCATCCATAAGAGCGAGGCGAAGGGCATCAAAGTGGGGTTGAGCTCGGAACTGGAGCTTAGACAATCGTTTGGCGAGCTGATCGATAACGCTCGTGCATACAAGCCGGACGCGAAAATCCTAGGGGTGACAATCCAGGAATACCTCCCCCCCGCCCGCGAGGTGATCGTGGGTGCCCTGCGGGACCCCTCCTTCGGCGCCACGGTGATGTTCGGGCTGGGAGGCGTATGGGTCGAGGTACTTAAGGACATCAGCTTCAGGCTAGCCCCGCTCAGCGCTGAGGACGCGCGCGAGATGATTCAGGAGATCAAGGGCTACCCAGTGCTCGCGGGCATCCGGGGGGCGCCTCAGGCCGATGTCAACGCGCTCGTCGACATCATCCAAACGGTCGGGCAGCTCGTGCACGAGTTTCCTGAGATAACCGAGATGGACCTGAACCCGATTTTTGCGTTCGATGACGGAAAGGGCGCGGTGGTAGCCGACGCCCGGATAATCCTCGGGGAGATCAAGTAATGTCGGGCGAAGTTAAGGCGATTTTCGAGCCGAAGTCAGTCGTACTTATAGGTGCCTCCGATGGGGGAGGAAGGAGTGTCGTTTCGCCGGCATTCTTTCACTCGCTCGTCCACAACATGCTTCGCTTCTTCAAGGGCAAGACCCACATTGTGGACCTGGGCGGGAAGCTTGATGGCGCCATCAAAAATTTGAACCTGGTGCCCAAAGGACGCGACCTCGCAGTGGTGGTGCTTCCCCCCAAGCTAGTAATGAAGAATTGGCAAAAACTGCTTGATCGGAAGGTAAAGGCGATGGTCTTGGTCGCCGGGGGTTTTGATCGACAGCAGCGCGAAGAACTTGCGCGTGGGGTCACCAAGCGAAAGGTCTGCGTGCTCGGCCCGAACGCGACGGCGGGGGCGATCAACCCAGCGAGGGGCCTGTGTGCAACGCTCGAGCGCGGGCTCATGCCCTCGCGCGGAGGCATCGCAGTGATTTCGCAGGATGGCGCGGTCGGAACGGCAATACTCGATCGGGCCTGTTTTTATGGTGTGGGCGTGAGCAAGTTTGCATCGACCGGCGATGGTATCGATGTCACGGAGGCGGACCTGCTCGAATATTTAACGCGCGACAAGGAGACGAAAGTAATTTGCATCTATCTGGAGAGCGTTCGCGATGGGCGGAAGTTTCTCGAGTCAATTCGCGAAGCGGTGAAGAAGAAGCCGGTCGCCGTGCTGAAGGGGAACACAGAGCGGGGTGAGGGCAAGCGAGATAGAATATTCGCTGCTTCCCTCAGGCAGGTCGGAGCCCTTCAGGTCGGCGATGTCGAGGAGTTCCTGGGGGTTGCGGATGCGTTGGCGAAACAGCCCCCCATGCATGGCGATCGGGTGGCGGTGGTAACCAACGTCGGCGGGCCGGCGGTTTTGGTCGCGGATGCCATCTCCCGCGAGGGGTTGGCGTTGGCGAGGCTCTCCGACAAGGTCGTGAAGAAGATCACCGGGAAATATCCAGATATCAACATCGCGGATTGGGTGGACTTGGGCATCGGCGCGAAGGGCGATCAGTACAAGTTCATCCTCGAACAAGTGCTTTCGGATTCAGGCGTGGATGGTGCAGTAGCGGTGAACGAGCTCAAGTTGAGTTTCCTCGAGCCCGAAGATGTTCAAGCGGTAGCGGAGGCAGCGAAAAAGTCGAAGGGCAAACCAGTCGTCAGCGTGACGATGGGAGGGGAGGACTGTACCCTCGTTCGGGAGGCACTTAGGGGCAGGGATATTCCCGTTTACGACTCGCCACAGAAAGCTGTTCGAGCGTTGGGTGCGCTTCGTTCTTATGAGAAAACTCGCGCGAGGGTTGAGAAATGAAAGAGGGAGTAAAGGAGTTGCACCAGAACGCCGTGCTCCGCGTGGTCGTGACGAAGGAGCAGCGCGAGCGCCTACAAGGGCTGATTGAGAAGAAAAAATTCAAGGACGAGTCCGAGGCTGTGCGGAAGGCGCTTGACGTTTTGCTGGAATCTATCTAGTCAAGAACTGCCCATGTCCCGGGTTTCCGATTACATCCCCATCTTCGGCCACTACAATACCTCGTGAAATAGTCATCACTGGCGCCCCTTTAACCCTCATCCCTTCGTAGGGGGTCCAGCCAACTTTGTAGTGCAATTTCTCGGCCGTTATCGTCATCTCTTTTTTGAGGTCCACGAGCACGAGGTCGGCGTCGGAGCCCTCGCGGATGACTCCCTTGCGTGGGTGAAGACCGAAGATCTGCGCGGGTCGAGTGCATAGAGCGTCGACTAACCTCTCAAGCGTCAGCCTGCCCTTCGTGACGCCTTCGCCGAGCATGAGCGGCAGCAGGGTTTCTACACCTGGTATCCCGATTTGCGCCGTCCAGATGTTTTTCCACCCTATCTCCTTCTCCGCCTTGGTACCGGGCGCGTGGTCGGTCGAGACGATATCGATCACCCCCTTGGCCAATGCATCCCAGAGTGCCGCACAGTCCTCGCCCGTCTTTAACGCGGGATTCACCTTAAGGTACGGCCCTAGCCTTCGCATATCTTCTCGCGTGAAAAACAAGTAGTGCGGGGATGTTTCGGCGGTCACCGGCATTCGCTTGTCTTTCGCTTTTTTGACGAGCTCGGTGCCTTGGCGTGTCGTGATGTGGGCTAGGTGCAATTTACAGCCGGCCCGCTTGGCGAGCTTGATCACTTTGTCAACGGCTTTTTCTTCGGCCTCGTTCGGGCGCGATTCCGCATGGGCTAATGGATCCTTCCGTCCTTCCTTGACGAGCCGCTCGGTTTGCTCCTGCAGAACTTTGTCGTCCTCCGCGTGGACAACTACTATGCCATCAACATTTTTTATCGCGGTCATCAGCTCTCCTAACATCGGGTCTTTGATACAATAGGGGGCACATGTGAATGCCTTGAATGATTTGATGCCGAGCGAGGCGAGCTTGGGAATATTTTTAATCGAGTCGGTGGTCATGTTTCCAGCATGGATGGCGAAATCGATGAGGCTCTCCTTCTGCCCGAGCTTGATGATGTTTTTTATCGCTCTCGGCGTCAGCATCGGAGTGTCGAGAGGCATCATGATTACGCTGGTGACGCCTCCCACTGCGGCCGCGGCGCTACCGTTTCCGAAATCCTCCCGGGGGAGGTAACGGCGATCGTAAAGGTGGACGTGGGTGTCGATGGCCCCGGGCATCACAATTTTCTCTTTCGCATCGATTTCTCGATCGGCTTTGGGTAGCCCGCTCGCGGCGATTTCGAGGATACGTCCTTTCTCGACCGCAAGCTCTCCGCGGATGATTCCCTCGGGCAAAACAAAGCGCCCATTTCGAATAACTAAATCGGCCAAAACATCACCGGGGTCAAGATTAGGTCATGCGCGTATCCTTGAAGCAGCTGCACGGATATCGCTCTCGTTCACGGTTTTCGCGCCGCGATGTTCAGTTAGCTTTATCGCTTCCTTTGAGAGCTCGATCGCGTATTCTTCGAGGACTGCGCCGAGTTCGAGGGCAGCGCCGCGCGACACACGGACTTTGGCTGCGTTTCGAATGAGTCGATCCATCGTGGATACTGAAAATTCCGGCATATTCTCCTCACCATACCCAAGTGATTTGGGGGGTTTATTTGCGTTTGCTAGTGCACCGAAAGCTTAAATGTATGCTGACGTTTTTGTTGTTAGGGATTGGATGGTTGACTTGTTGATCAAGAATGGTTTGGTCGTCACGATGGATAAAGATCGTCGAATAATTGCTGATGGCTCTATCGCTGTCGAGGATGGCCGCATCGTTTCGGTTAAACGCGGCAAGTCGAAAATCAAGAGCAAACCGGAGGAGGTCATCGACGCCCGCGGTAAAATCGTCATGCCCGGTCTGATTTGCTCGCACACCCATCTCTACGGCATGCTCCTGCGCGGCGCCCCTTTGAAAATTGAGCCCCCAACAGATTTCTTGCAGATTCTGCAGCGCGTCTGGTGGCCGATGGACGAGGTGATGACCCGCGAGGACGCGTATGCGAGTGCCCTGATTTCCTGCCTTGAGTTCATCAAGACGGGCACAACCATGTTTGCCGACACTTTCTCGGGTCCGAACGCCATAACCGGTGTGCTGGATCGGATTGCTGCCGCGGTCGAGCAATCGGGGATGCGAGGCATTATAGCGTTTGAGGCGACCGAGCGTCGCACCCACGCTGAGGGGGCCAAGGGCACCAAAGAGAACGAGCGATTCATCCGGAAGGTCAAGAAGGAGCGCATGCGCCGGGTGCAGGGGATGTTCAGCATTCACGCTTCTTTCACGGTCTCGGATGAGCTTTTCCACTATGTCCGAGAGCTCGCGAGTCGCTACAAAGTGCCCGTGACCATCCACACCTCTGAGGGGCTGGCGGACCTTTATCACAGTTTAGAGCGGTTTGGCAAGCGCACCATCGAGCGGCTGAATGATGAAAGGCTGCTCGCGCAGGATGTCGTGCTCGCTCATTGCGTACACGTCAACGATGATGAGTTGGCAATCCTCAAAAAGACTGGAGCAAAGGTTGCCCACAACCCAATGAGTAACATGCTCAACGCGGTCGGGGTCGCGCCAGTGGTAAAAATGCTTTTGATGGATATTCCCGTGGGATTGGGCAATGATGGTTATATCTTCGATGGGTTCGAGAACCTGCGCGCCGCCTTCCTGTTGCACAAGGTCGCCCTCCGCGATCCCCGCGCGATTTCACCCATGGAGGCGCTCGAGATGGCAACGATCCGTGGAGCAGAACTCTACGGGTTGGGGAACGAGCTAGGTTCGATTGAGTCCGGGAAGCTCGCGGATATCATCATCATAAATCCAGCCCTCGCGCCTACACCCGTGCGTCCCGAAAGCGTCGTCGGGCACGTCGTTAACACCGTCGATGGCGATGATGTCGAAACAGTCATCGTCGGGGGTAAGGTCGTGATGCGCGAGAGAAAAATGCAAACGCTTGACGAGGCGGAGGCGGTGAAGGTGGCGCGGAAGTCAGCGGAGAAGCTCTGGCAGAAGCTCGGGGCGATAAAGCGGAAGTGATGGTGTGGTTGACCTATCGGTTGAGATATGTGGTTTAAAATTCCGTAATCCCATTCTGCCCGCAGCTGGTCCCACGGTGCGCGATGGCGACGCTTTAGTAAAAGCTGCTGAGGGAGGCGCTGGCGGGTTGGTCGCGAAGACGGTGAGCGTTTCCCCAGCCAATGTGCCTCGTCCTAGCATGGTGAAAGTTAAAGACAGCATCCTGAGCGCCGAGCTCTGGAGCGATTTGCCACTCGAGCAATGGCTTCGCCACGAGTATGCGAAGGCGAAGAAGACGGGGCTGCCGTTGATAGCGAGCGTGGGCTACAAGGCCGAGGAAATTCGAGCGGTTGCGCCGAAAGTGAAAGCGGCTGGCGTGAATGCCCTTGAACTATCGACGCATCACCTCGGGAAGGACCTGGCGCTGGTGACCGAAGCCACGAAGGCGGCGAAAGAGGTCGTCGATATTCCGGTGTTCGTGAAGCTCAGCCCGAACGCACTCGACGTGATCCAGTTCGCGCGAGCGGTGGAAGGGGCGGGGGCAGATGGAATAGTGGCGATAAACACGCTGGGGCCGGGCTTGGCAATCGACATAGAAAACACGATGCCTATGCTGGGAAGCGTTTCTGGCTACGGTTGGCTTTCGGGCCCCGCCATCAAGCCTCTCGCGGTTCGGTGTGTGGCTGACATCTGCCGTGCGGTGAAAATACCAGTTATTGGGGTGGGCGGCATCAGTAATGGGCGCGACGCCGTTGAGTTCATTATGGCTGGGGCCTCGGCGGTGCAACTCTCAACTGCGGCGATAGTTCGAGGATACAAAATCTACGGGCTCATGGCAGATGAAATGGCCAAGTTCATGCGCGCAAAGGGTTACAACTCAATTGGGGATTTCAAGGGGATTGCGCTCCGCCACCTGCCAGAGCAGCCTTTTCGTACTACCGCCAAACCACCGGAGGTCATAGAGTCTAGATGCACGGGCTGCGGGCTCTGCGAGCGGTACTGCGTTTACGAAGCGGTTAAAGTGGTGGGAAAAATTGCAAGAATCGACCCAGTTAAGTGTTATGGATGTGGGATGTGTGTTTCGGTTTGCCCGACGAGGGCGGTGCGGTTCTAAAAATCTATAAACGTTTCCAAAGCTCCGAAGCCAATTGAGAAGCCTTTTGGGTGATGGATTTCTCGTCCAAGTCTACCTGGTTTTTTCGTGTATCAGTTTTCCTTTGATGGGTGCTGGTAGCCTCAGCAGAGATATTAGCTTCAGGCAAAAGGCAGGAAATGCAAGGAGGTGGTAACCCCATTGAGGATTACGTACATCTCAGCTGGGCCGACCAAGGAAAACTCTCCTCGGAAATCCTTTTTCAATTTCATGCTTTTGATTCGAAAGTCGAAGGAGAGTCTCATTCTCAACCACTCATTTTCGAAGATCATCTCTTCGGTCTCGCTCTCCACAGACAGACGCGACTCTTTCCCGCCTTCCCGCCTTCGG
>JAUWBN010000011.1 GCA_030601675.1 Hadesarchaea archaeon
ATAGCCGATGAACAACGCGATTCCGAAGAAGGCTACTACCAGCGCTACTGTATACACTACATCTAAAGGACCCACTATTCCCACTGTTATCGCCTTTATGACCACAGCGAGGATGATGAACGTGAAAATATTATCCACCATCGCCCCGCCCATCATGGTGTACCCAACTTTAGATTTGAGGATGCCCAAGTCGCCGAGTATCCTCACTTTGGTAACAAGAGAAGTGCCCGAGATGGCGAGTCCCACGATGAGCGCTATCCAAAAATTGTGTGTAAAGAACCAGGTGACGAGCCCCCCAAAAAGTAAAGGCATAAGGGTGCCCGCTATCCCCACTCCAAAAAAAGTCTTTACCCTCTCCCCTAACTTTTTTGGATCGGTTATTAGCCCTGCATAGAACATCAGGAAAAACATCCCTAACGTGGCAAGGATGCCCAGTTCAGCTGAAGTCCATTCAAAGATGGGATTCCCTATGATGCCCTCCTTAACCCCCGTTTCTCCTACGATGCCCAAGATGGAAGGGCCGATGGCCAACCCCGCTAGGAGCTCCCCTAAAATTAGAGGTTGGCCGAATTTTTCAAAAAGTAGCCCAACACCCCACACCACCGCCAATATAAAGAGGATGGTAAAAATTATTTCCATCTAGTGCCCACCAACTTGTTTACCTCCGATGTCCCTCCTGAAGTTGAACATAAATCACTTTGTATAGAAGCACAAACTTTCTCTTTACTCAAATCATAACTGGAGTTGCAACTACCATCAAGTGGGTTTACCTCTGTCCATGACGAGCTCGTCGTCCACGAAAACCTGTCCCCGCCGCATATCTTTGATAAGGTCGAGGTGGCTCGAAGCGCGGTTTTTGCCGTGGTAGGCTCCACGGTTGTTGCCTATGGCGATGTGGGCCGTACCAAAAATCTTCTCGTCGACGATTATGCTTCCCCCCGTGTAAGCCGCACCCGGATTTGTGCCTATGCCGAACTCCCCGATGCGGTCCTTTTCGCCCGTGTTCGCCGCGAGGAACTTGGAGAAATTTTCCTTGCCGCGCGCCGCTTCATAGCTCACGACCTTGCCCCTCTTGAACTTGAGCTTCAGTCCCTCAAGCTTCCCGAACCCCGGGATCGCGACCTGTTTAAACAATATCTCCCCATCTGCACTCGTCTCAAGCGGTGCAACGAAGATCTCACCCGCTGGGATATTCACCCCGACATCGCCGCGCGCGAGATCCCCGCGGGAGATTATGCCATCGTCGACCAGCACCGGACGACCCTTTATCCTAAAAACTAAATCCGTGCCATCGTCCGCCACTATCCTGACCTCATTTTTTCCCGCGAGAGCCGCACGATAAAACTCACAAAGTTTGAGCAGTTTCCGCGCGAAGGTCTTCCGGATGCTGTTGAAAAAAATCCCTCTGAATCGCTTGACCGGACAACCGTAGGCGCGGGCTGCCCTCGGGACGGGCCAGCCGAAGTATGCCCACCTCGTCCGCCTCCGATCGGTTATCTCGTGAAGTCGCTCCCGAACGGGTGCGGTTAGTTTAACTTTTTCCGTGAGCCCCCTCGCCCAATTTGGTTCATCCTCCTCCCCGATGAAGATCAGCACATCCGCCCGCCTCGCTATCGCCTCCGCGAACGGGCTCATCTCGCGCAGGGATTCTTCGGGAGACAACATGTACTTTAATTTTTGCCTCCTCGAGGAGTATCCAAGTGAAAGTGTGTGCGCGCCCACCCGCCAGCATTCTTCCTCAACCTTGAAAGCGAATTTTTCACAGCTCGGGTCGGTGCGGTTGTAAAGGATTCTCACCGCATCGCGCTTGCCGCGCCCCTTCCCTATCCTCATCGAGCGCCTCACAAAAGCCCTCGCTGTATTTCCCATTTCCCTGTCCGATAGCTCCACTGACACTTGGGCACCGATTTAACTACAATTTCAAGACTTAAATTCTCAGCTCAGAACGGAAACGAGCGATGGACTCCACACGCTTCAGCCGTTGGGGGCGTCACCGGATGTAGCTGACCTCTTCCTCGACCCCCCTCGGCAGCCTGAGCCTTGGCGGCCTGAACCGGGGAAGGGTCATCGCGTGTTTGTGAAGCTCCTCTAAATCTAGCTTAAATCCCAGTACCTCGCTCAAAGCTCGGAGAACGGATTCCGCCGCCCCGACATCGAGCAGCCCCCCTTGAGTGGCGCCCAGCAGGCAGAACCCGCGCATGCCCCGCGCCGCGGCCAACCCTGGGAGCAAGCCGTTCATCCCCACTATCATCCCGCTATCGAGAAGCTCCACCCCGTGGTCGCGGAGGAGCTTAACCGTCTCAAGATCCGACGCCGCCGCGACAACCTTCGCCTTCGACTCGCGAGGGGAGAGCACGTATGCCGCCATCGTGACAACGGTGTCCGCTCCAAGCTGCGCCGCGATATCCAAGATCTCGCCCGTGAGCCTGTACTGCCCTGTCGGCGAGGCCGCTTGGGCATCGGCGGTGGCGAGCAAGAGGTCACGCTTTAACTCATCGGGCTTGCAGTGGGAGAGATCTACCTTCAACGTCTTGACCGAGCCATTGTCCCGGACGACCCATTCGGGGAAGTGCTCAGAATATAGCTCGGCAAATTTTTTCGCGCGAAGCTTGTGGATCAAATACTCGACTGCCAGCTTGCCTATGTGGGCTATGCCCGGCAGGCCGGCGATGAGCATCGGTCGCTTGAGCCTCGGGCGCTTCAAGTAGTTCAGGTGCGTGGGCATCGGTAGTTGTATGCGGCGCTTGGGATTTAAGTTTTCGCGGAGCAAGTGGATTTGATCACATGAAGCCCGTGCCGGTGGGTAACGGTGAAATTCGAGTGCTCCCGCTCGCCTTCGAGAGCTTTGGTGTTCGGAGCATGGCTACGTTTGTCGAAACTGATGACCTCAAACTCGTCATCGACCCAGGCTCTGCACTTGGGCCACGGTTCAAGCTGAGTCCCCACGAGCGTGAGTATGTTGCACTCGCCCGCTCCCGACAGGAAATTTTGGACGCCGCACGGAATGCCGACGTGCTGACGATAAGCCACTACCACTTCGACCACTATGTCCCCGGCTTCGAGGATTGGCTCTGGGTGTGGAGTTCACCCGAGCTCGCTGGGCGGCTTTACCGGGGAAAGCTCATCCTGGTGAAGGACATGAGCTCGAACATAAACCTGAGCCAGCGAAAGCGGGGTTACATGTTTAAGAAGCTTAACTCGAAACTCGCCAAGGAAATCCGCGTCGCTGACGGCAAGAGCTTCAAATTTGGCCGTACCACCCTCGAGTTCTCAAGACCCGTTTTTCACGGCACCCCTGAATCACAACTTGGGTACGTGCTCATGCTGACGATTCAAACGCCGGGCTGCTCGGTCGTGCACGCGTCAGACGTGCAAGGCCCAATCGATGACACCACGCTCGCGCTCATCATGAAACAGGAACCGGATGCGCTCCTGATCGGCGGTCCTCCCATCTACCTGAAAGGATTCAAGATAGATGAAGAGAGCCTCGTGAGGGCTCGTACCAACATGATCAAAATCGCAGGCGAAGTACCGCTAAGCATTGTAGATCACCACCTCCTGCGAAGTTTGGAGTACCGGGAATACCTGAAGCCCGTGCACGCTGAGGCCGAGCGGAGTGGACATCGTGTACTCTCGGCCTCCGAACTCATCGGTCGAAAGCCGGAGCTGCTCGAGGCGCGTCGAAAGGAGTTACATCAACAGAAACCAGTGGGGCGAGAGTGGTATGAACACCTCGAGCGGGGCGAATTCAAAGCAGGCCTCCAAGAGTAACTACATCCGCTTCGGGGCCACTATCCCCACCAAATCGAGCGCGTTGTGCAACACTATCCGAATACAATTTACCAATCGCAGACGTGCAGCCCTGAGCTCAGCTGTTCCAGCCTCGATCACGGGGGCTGCTTCATAAAATGTGTTGAACGCCAGCGCGAGATCGGCCGCGTAAAGCGCGGGCAAGTTCGGCTGCAGTTTCTCGCCTGCCTCGCGCACGACCTCTGGGAACTTCGCAAGCAACTTGATCAGGCGCTCCTCCTCGGACAACTTGAAGACATCGCTGGGGTGCTTCCCCCCGCGACGCTTCGCCTTTTTTAAAATGCTGCACGCCCGAGCGTGAGAATACTGCACCGCTGGGCCGCTGTTGCGATTGAAGTTGAGTGCCTCCTCCCACCTGAACGTGATGCGCTTCTCCGGAGAGGTACAGACCAACGAATACCGAACCGCCCCCACCCCCACCAACTCAGCGGCCTCACGCTTGAATCGCTCACTCGCCTTGGGGGCGTGCTCCTCGACAACCACGTGGGCGCGGGCTACCGCCTCCTCGATGACATCGTCGACCGAGAACCCAACCCATGTGCCCTTGCGCCCGGAAAACCTGCCGCTCGGGAGCCAGACGTGCTCGTATGCGAGGTGGTGCGAATTCCCGTGTTCCTTTTCCAAGCCGAGTGCCTTTAGAGCTGTAAACACGACCTGCTGGGGGAACCTCTGCTCCGCCCCGACGACGTTGATGACCTTGTCGGCTCGGCCAAACTTCGCGCTCGACCTGCCCCGCTGAGCAGTCGTGTAAGTCCTCATTCCATCCGGGCGTTTTGAGTGGAGTTTGAACCGCAGTCCCGCCTTCGTCCGCCCAAACTTCCAGAGCTGGTAGGCGATGTCCCGTGCGGTGTAAACTGCGGTGCCACCTGAGCGGACGAGGATCTTGTCCCCGATGCCAAAATCGGCGAGCCTCAAAATCAGCGTCCCAGCGCGCTCGCCCGTGCCCTCAATTACATACTGGGTTGCACGCAGTCGCTCAAGTGTTTCCTTAAGCATCCCCGACCGCGCAATATCGCTTTCCCACGCGAGCAAATCATAGCTTACGCCCAGCCGATCGGTCGTCTCGAGGTTCGCCTCAACGCAGCGCTCAGCAAGTTGCCTCGCCCTGCGAACGGGGGCACCCTTGCCGCGCTCGAGCTGCGCGAGCACCCTCCGCACCTGCTGCTCGAGCTTCGGGTCCTGTCCGAGGCGCTTGTGCATGTCCGTGTAGATCAAACCAAGCACGTGGTCGAACTTCGCGCGGGGCTTTCGCTTGATCAGCCGGTATGCGAGCAGGGCCTCGGCCACCTGTCGCCCCATGTCGTCGATGTAGTTCTGCACCTCAACCCCGTGGCCCAATGCACGTAGGATTCGCGCCATGGTGTCGCCTATGACCGCGTTCCTGCCGTGGCCGATGTGGAGCGGCTTCGTCGGGTTTACGCTCGTGTGCTCGATGACGGCTTTCTTACCCTTTCCGATGTCGAAACAGCCAAACTTGGTGTCGGCCCGCTCGATTGTCCGCAGGGTGAGTTCGGCGAGCTTGGGGACATCGACGAAAAAGTTCACGTAGCTGTCCGCGACCTCCACCCGCGCGATCAGCCCTGCGGGTTTTATCGCCTTCCCCAGCTCCGCCGCGAGCCACATGGGGGACTTGTGAAGCGCCTTCGCGAGCTCGAAGCAGAGCCTCGTGGCTAGGTCGCCGAGCTTCGGGTCTGGGGGCTCTTCTAACGTCTCCTCTGGGCCCACCGGCGGCTTCCAACCGAGCTTGGAAAGCGCGGCCTCTAGCGCATCGCATACGTCGTGCTTAAATTCACCCCACGGGCTGGCGGCCATGATAATCCAAATCTCCCTTGTCAATGAAGCTCAATAAGGTTTTTATGGAGAGATGATTTAATCAGCGCTATCATCTAGCCAACCCTTATCCACTATGGCCTTATGCATGCCTTCGTCTAACTACTACCAGAACTGCTACCCAAACCATACTTCTATTTTTCATGATGGGGATAGTTGAATGGTCGATGAACTTGGCGTTGCTCCATGTCGGCATCGACGACACGGACTCGAAAGAGGGCATGTGCACTACCTATGCCGGAGCTGTAGCTATCGACAGCCTAAAGGCCAAAGGTGTCAAGCTCCAGGGGTACCCTAAATTGATCAGACTCAACCCGAACTGGAAATTGAAAACTAGAGGAAATTGCGCTGTCGCTTTTACAGCTAGGGTACAAAAGCATCAAGTCCCCATCGTTAAAGAGACCGTGCTCCGCGCAGTCGAAGAGCTAGCCGAACTCCACGTCGAAACCACAAACCCCGGCGTCGTGTTTTATGAAAGCGAAAAAATTCCTGTAAAGCTGAGGAAATTCTCGAAGAAGGTTGTACAGGATATTGTAACGATTGACGAAGCTGAAGTCCTAGCACGAAAAATCGGCGCAGAGGTGCACAAGTTCAAGCTAGGGCGTGGGATCATCGGCGCGCTAGCCGCGATCGGCAACCCCCTCGAGCGCGACCGGACATTTGAACTCATCGCATATCGTGCGCCGGAAAATCGAGGAACCCCGAGAAAAATCGATGCCGCTTCAGTTGTTAGGATGAATGATCAAACTTTCCCACGCACGTTCGACAATTTGGACCCCTTCACCGGGGAGATTCGCATCACCCCACACACACCCTGCCCAATTCTCTACGGCATTCGTGGAGAGGACGCCGAAACCACGCTGGGGGCTCATGAACTCGTAAAAGCTTTGGAACCCATCAAGCGCTTCATCGTCTACAAGACGAACCAGGGTACCGACGAACACCTCAGGCGAGCGAAGGTTGCGGGAGTCAAACCTTATTGGTCGGTGATCGTCGAGGGTGAGGTCTCAAGCGCGCCCAAGATCATCCTTGGGGGCCACGTCATTTTCAGCATGCGAGATAAAACCGGAGAAATCGACTGCGCCGCCTACGAGCCTACTCGCCAGTTTCGCGATGTTGTAAAGAAATTTGTTGTCGGCGATAAAATCGTTGCTTATGGTGGAGTGAAGGAGAAACCTGAATTGCCTCTCACCATCAATTTGGAAAAACTTTTAATCCTGAAGCTTGCGCCGGTGTTACGAAAGGTCAACCCGACGTGCCCGCGCTGCGGCAAGCGGATGAAGTCCGAGGGGAAGGGAAAGGGATATTCGTGCAAACGGTGCAAGGTTAGGGTGCCAGCCAGTGCGGCAAAAATTGTGGAGATGCGGAGGGAGATTGAGGTAGGTGCTTTCGAGGTCCCACCACGCGCTCGCAGGCACTTGGCTCGACCCCTCGTGCGGGTTGCATACCCAAGGAGAGAATACTGATGGAGAAGCGCGTTGAACACATCGAACTCAAGCCCGAGATGCGGGTCGACGAACTCGTAGCGGCCATGGGGAAATCAGGCGTCTTCGGCGCTGGCCGAGTTGCGAAAGCAGTCGAGATTTACCGCGAGATGCTCGAGGCCGGGTCGACGATTTTCATGGGTGTTGGGGGTGCAATGGTTCCCGGAGGGCTTCGCCGAGTTTTGACCCAAGTAATTAATAAGGGACTTGTGAACGTCCTCGTCACCACGGGTGCAAACGTCGCCCACGACCTCATCGAGGCATTCGGTGGCTACCATGCGCGAGGAGGGGCTCCGGTGAAGGATGCCGAGCTGCGCGAGCGAGGCATAAGCCGCATCTTCGACGTTTACGTCCCGCAGCAGGTTTTCGAGCTCTTCGAGGATCGAATCCAACCGATGTTTGCCGAGGTCACGAAAGAGGGGGCACGGATGTCATCGGCCGAGCTTTTACGTAAAGTGGGATTGCGTCTCGATGATAAAAATTCATTCGTGAAAGCCGCTGCGGCGAAAGGGGTGCCCGTCTTCTGCCCGGCGATAGCTGACTCAATCCTCGGGCTCCAAGCGTGGCTCTACTCGCAGGAGCACGAGCTCTGCATCGATTGCCTGCGCGATGTCCGAGAGGCGGTCGAGTTGGCGAGCAACGCGAAAAAACCCGGGGCGGTGTTGCTCGGTGGGGGCGTTCCAAAAAACTTTATCCTACAGAGCATGTTGCTCGCGCCGAGCGCGTTCAAGTACGCGATTCAGATAACCACGGACCGCCCGGAGCACGGGGGGTTGAGCGGTGCGACCCTCGAGGAAGCGAAGTCTTGGGGCAAGATCGAGCCGGACGCTGAGGTGGTAAACGTGGTCGGGGACGCGACCGTGATATTTCCGATTATGGTTGCAGCGATTTTAGCGAAGAAATAACTCAGGGTTCTTTCCGATTAAGCGTCCACTCAGGGTGCGCCTGAGATTCGCCAGCTACGCCCACGCTTTGAGACGGTGCCGACGAAAGGGACTGTTTTTTCCACCACCATATCAGCACTATCGATATTACAACAATAATTATCACCCCAGCCACCACGGCCCAGTAGGGTGTTGGTGCTGCGGGCTTTTCGCCCGTCACCGCGAACCAAGATAGACTTGGCACCGTCGCCGAGAAATGCACGTGGCTTGCGTTTTCGCCCACGTTGGTCGTCGACACCTCTTGCCACGTGTTGTCCGTATTGTCCAACTTCCACAACTTCACATCTGCCGCCCCAATTCCGAGGTTGTCAAGCCAAGACTTCGCCACGTCAAATCTGATCTCGACATTATCGAGGTTATCCGCCGGAGCGTTTGTCTCTACCTCAAAATAGTACGTCGCCGTGCCGGGTGCCGCCTCGGAGACCTCGGCGGGCTTTTCTTGAACCACCTTAACCTCAA
Organism: Hadesarchaea archaeon; assembly: GCA_030601675.1. Lineage (GTDB taxonomy): Archaea > Hadarchaeota > Hadarchaeia > Hadarchaeales > Hadarchaeaceae > DG-33. The sequence goes on from JAUWBN010000011.1 coordinate 8,528, forward strand.
CCTCAACGTTGTCAATATTATCCTTCGCGAACAGATTGATGCCCGTCACCAGAAGGCCAAATTGACCGAAATCCGCGAGTTTATTCTCGTTTTCGGCTATCGTGCCAAGCGACTCCATGTAGACCCCAGTCTCAAGTACGATCCAATTATCCACCACGGCTGACTCGTTCCCGGCATTATCTTTAACTTTGACGTAAACCCTCTTGTTTTCGTCGCCCGCGGGGAGGACGTAATCGTTCTCCGACTCGTACGGTTCCCAATCCGTCCAATTCTCGTTGTCATTGCTGAACCTCATCTGGTCGAGGCCGGAGAGATTGTCCGGGTCCTGCGCAACGATCGAAATGACGACCGAGGTCGAGGGGGTCACCATATTTTCCCCGTTTATCTGGACCGATGAAATAGTGGGAAGCACCCTGTCGAATCCCGCGTTCTCATCCGCCGTAGACGGTGCAGCCTCGGTCTGGTCATCGTCATCGGTCGCGCGGGTGTAAAACTCATAGTGCCCGTCGTTGTCCGGCGCGTCAAACGCCCACGACCAGGGGGAGCTATTGTCGACTCCGAAGTTATCCCACGAGCCCCAGCTCGCGCCCGAATTTTCGCGGTAGCGGTACCAGAGCGTGACGTTGTCGACCGTGCCATCGTTGTCGCTTGCGGTGGCCGTGATCGTGACGGAGGCAGATCGCCAATAGGGGGAGATCGTGTCGACCGAAGAAGTTGGCGGTATGAACGGGGAAGTTGTAAATTGCTGGTCGCTGGACAATGGGGCGGTATTGCCTGCCGCGTCGATTGAGCTCACCCTGTAGTGATAAGTCGTGTTCTCCGACAGTCCACTCAAGGTTATGGAGTGACCAGTGCCCAAAGAGTTGTCCGATTGGGTCAACCCATAATCGGTAGTCTCCCCGTACCACACGACGCTGGTGGCGGGCTCGTCGGTCGTCCACTCAATCGTGATGAAGGTTTTGCCGGGACTCGATTCCGTTATCCCTGAAATCGTGGGGGGTGTGACATCGACGGTCAGGGTCATCAAGTACACATTGTCTGATTTGTTACCGGCCCGGTCGATCTCTTGGATAGACAGTTCGTGGGTATTCTCGCTCAGCGTGTCGCTTATGAACACGACTTCACCGTCGTTATCGCTGTCGGCCGCGGAGCCCACCAGGCCATCGATATCAGACCAGAGTTTTACGGTTGACCCGTTCTCGTCACAGGTGACCTCGACCAGGAACTCGGTTTCTGAGATCGCGCCCCCGGTCACTACTGTGAGTGTGTCGGGATCCATTATGGTCACGTTATCCGCTGATGGCGTGGGTTTCTCAGTATCGATGAGAAGCGTCCAGACCTCCGAGAAGTGGCTATTCTCCTGGTTAAAGGCGCGAACTTTCCAAAACCAATTCTCATCCGCCCAGCCATCTGTCGGGTAATTCTCATCGTTATTATCATAAATGTTGTCGGTGGTATTATCTTTGAAAAGATTAGCCGACGAAAACGTTGAGTCATTGTCAATCCAGATCTCATAGTTATCTACTACCACCTTGTTTTCCCAAGTGAAGGTAGGAGTATTTTCGTTCGTAACGGTGCCATCGATAGGTGAAACAAGGGAGGGCATCGAAACGTCTACACAGAAGGAGTTATCTGACCAATCGCCCACATTTCCCGCGTTGTCCTTCGCCCGAACCCTCCAGTACCAGTTACCGTCGGCCAGTTCGTTCTCCACCTGATAGTTGTCATCCAAGATCCAGTCTGAGATCCAGCCCGAGTTCTCGTTCTCGTGGGGGAACTCTGAGTTATCACTCACAGCGATGTAATAGCGAACAGGTGTGGAGTTATCCTTTGGGTCGAGGTTCTCCCAAGTAAGGGGTGGGGTGTTGTCGTTTATGATCTCGTTGTTTTCCGGTGAGATGAGGGAGGGTGCCGGAGGCGCCTCGGTGTCAATGGTTATGTAGAAAGTGTTATCTGACTGGGTCTGGTTCCCAGCGTAGTCAACCGCGATTACATACCAGTAGTGTTCCCCGTCAGTCAGTTCGGACGCGTTCTCGGAGGTCTGAGTGTTATCAGTAATCGTATTATCTAAGGAACCGTCGACATAAAGCAGGTAATTATCTATTCCACCCAAGTCAGAACTAGCATTCCAAGAGAGTTCGGGCGTGTTATCGTTGTCGTGAATGCCGTTTTCGGGGGAGGCTAGAGTGAACGAGTTCGGGGCCTGAGTGTCGACCCTGAATGTCCAGGTATTCTCTGACCAGTTCTCCCCACCAGCATTCTCCGCCATGACCTTCCAATAGTAGACGCCATCAGCCAGCGCGTTCTCGAGCGGCGTGATGAAGAAGTTATCCCCGACGATCACGTTATCTATTGCGTTTTCCCCATCCGCGAAGTTCTGGTCGTTGTCGACTACAAGCCTATGGTTGTCCGCGCCCGCGCCGTTCTCCCACCAGAAGGTCGGCTGGTTTTCACTTATATTCTCATTGTTCTTCGGTGAAACTAGGACGGGCTTGCTTGGCTGCGCAGATGCAGATAAATTAACGATTAGAAGCAGCGCTAGGGCCAAGAGCATGCCGACGATGAGACGTGATTTCCGTATACTCCCCACCTCCACCTAAAAAATTGTGGCTATCCTGATTAATAACACTACCGAGAACTCTCAGAACTCGTGGCTCTCCCCGGGTTTCAGCACGACCACCTGCGTCCCGAGCTCCTTCTCCTTCACCGCGTTGACGAAGTCGTCCGCCGATTGCGCCAGCACGGGGAAAGTTAGGTAGTGCATGGGGATGACGACCTTCGGCAGGAGCAGCCTAACCGCCTCCGCCGCCTCCTTGGCGCCCATCGTGTAGTAACCACCGATCGGGAGACAAACTATCTCGGGCCTGTGAAGCTGACCTATCATCCGCATGTCGTTGAATAAACCCGTGTCGCCCGCGTGATAGATGCGCGCCTTCCCCACATCGATCACGAAACCCGTGGGGGCGCCGCGTTCGGCCGAGTGAAATGCTTGGACCATCGATATCTTGATGCCCTTAACCTCATGGGTCGCGCCGATGTTCATCGCTACGACATCGGCGACACCCTCGGCCTGCGCGTGGTTGCCGAGTTCATATATCCCCACGAAGGTCGCGCCCGTGCGCTTACAAATTTCGATCGCATCTCCGAGGTGATGGCTGTGATCGTGAGTGACGCAAACGATATCGGCCCGCGTGATGTCCGAAGCCTTCACCGTAGTCTTCGGGTTCCCGGTGAGAAAAGGATCCACCAAGATAACTTTCTTGTCGGCGTTTATCTCAAACCCCGAGTGCCCGAACCAACGGATGCTCGCCATCTTCGCCCGCCGAAAGTTTTCAAGCGTCAGAGCTTATAAGTTTTTAATGGTGTTGGCGTGAAAATCATCGGCATCGATCTAGCCGGGCGCGCGACGAACCCGAGCGGCTTCGCCGTGCTCTCCGACCATAGGATTGACGTGCGACTGATTCACCCCGACGAAGAGATAATCGAGCTATGCGCGCGCGAGCGTCCCGATTTAGTCGCCATCGATGCCCCGCTCAGCCTACCGAAGCGCGGCAACTTTAGAAAAGCCGATGCCTCGCTGATCGGGCGGGGGCTCCGCGTCCTCCCCCCTACCTTCGCTGGGATGCGATCGCTCACCGAGCGAGGGATGCGGCTTGCGGGCATGCTTCGAGCGAAAGGTCTTCGTGTCATAGAGATACACCCCCGGACTTCAGGCGTGCTCCTCTTCAAAACCCCAGACCGCCGTCGATGGGTGGCCGAGCTCAGGGGGGAGGGAATGAAATTGAAAGAAAGCGCGAGCGAACACGAAATCGACGCGGCCCTAGCTGCGCTGACCGGTGCGCTCCACCTCCAAAAGAAAACAGAAGAAGTCGGGGAGGCCGAAGAGGGAACGATTGTTATCCCCCGTCGCCAGTTGTCGTAATTTATCATGCCTCACGACCAACCACGAGTTCACGGATGCTTCGAGCGGTCCTCGATAGGTTTGATACCCCAACACCCATCATGTTCGTAATTTTTTTGATCGTGACCTTCTCTCCCGTCGATTTCGACGCGAGGTAGAGTATGGCCGCAGCAAGCAAGAGCGGGGGCTTTGCCTGTCTAAACCTCTTGGGTAAAGCACCGTGAAGCTCGTGGGCGCGCTCGATCGCCCGCCTTGACAGCCCAAGCTGGGTAGCAAATCGATTGATGTAATCGTCGGTCGAGATGCGGGGTAGTTCGAGCTTCAACTTTCTGGTAAAAAATTTTGTAAGCCGACGAAGGTTATTCGAAGCCTCGCGCGCGCCCGAGCCCGAGCGGGTCGCGGGCATACGGGAGATTTCACCCTCCGTGCGCGGCAGACTCCGCAGCCTGCAGCTAATCCGGCTGGACCACCTCCGGCCACAACCACACCGTATAGTTCAACCATCTCCTCCCCTCCTCCTTTAGCAGGCGGTTGTTTATTAGCCGGAAAAAATTTCACCGCATAGTATTTAGATTAACAGCTTTAGGTTTTTGTGATTAACATGCGCCGCATCGCCGTCGCCTCTGGCAAGGGGGGAGTGGGGCGAACCACGCTCGTCGCAAACCTCGGTATCGCCCTCGCAAGTTTGGGCAAGGAAACCATAATCATCGACGGCAGCTTGACGACACCCGACCTCGCCCTCCTCTTCAAGCTCGAGAAGTCCGTCTACACCCTGAACGATGCCTTGGTGGGTGATGTCACGCTCGCCGATGTGATGTACCCGGGACCGAAACGGGTCAAAATCGTGCCAGCCGGGGTGACGCTCGAACAGATCAGGAAGGCCCGGCCGGAGCGCCTGGCCGAGCTGATGCGCCAGGTGCCTGAAAAGACCGACTTCGTGCTCATCGATGTCCCGAGCGGCCTGAGGCGTGAAACAGTTTCCGCCATGCGCGCTGGGCGTGAGGTCCTGCTGGTCGCGACGCCCGAGATGACCTCGATCTCGGACGCCATGAAGACCCGCCTCATCACCGAATTCTTGGGCTTGACGCCGATAGGAGTGGTACTCAACCGCGTACGCCGGGAGGAGTTCGAGTTGACCCGTGATGAGATTCGGACGATCATGAACGTGCCCGTGCTGGCGGAGATACCCGAAGACGAAAAAGTGAAGCAGGCACTCAAACAGGGGAAACCCTTGCTCGAACTCAGCCCCAACTCGCCCGCAGCTAAGGCGATCAAGCAATTAGCGAAGAAATTACTCAAGGTGAGGGGCCGGGCCCGCTAAAGGCCATCATATTTTTTGAGAGGTGATCCCATTGCTGGCCCATGTGCATTCGTGTGTTCACCCTTAAGCGCTGCACACGAACGAACACCAAACGGCTATTAAGCTGACGTGTAAAACTTAAATGGTGTTTCGTTTGCGACGCTTCAAGCGCCGCGAGAAGGAACGAAAAGGCAGCGAGAAGGATCAAGAACTCGAACGAAAGCGGCTCAAGCGCGCGCTCGAGAAGGGCCTCGAAGAGAAACAGATCTTTGAGGAAGAGGAAGAGGGCTAACCTTTCGCTCGCTCTGGCGGGATGGTAAAGCAGACCACGCCCGGCTTCGGCTCGTAGATATGGCCGGCTTCCTTCTCCCCAGCCAAGACCCCATCGACCTCCTCGTGTGAGAGTCCTACCTTCCCGGCTAAGTCGACGATCTCCTCGACCTCTATCATCCCGCTCGGCTCCTTGCTAGCCAGCGCCCGCATCGCGCGAAGCACGAAGTCGACCTTTGCCTCTTGGCTCCGCAATACCAGCGCTACCCCGCGCTTTTTCGTTGGGGGTGCCGCCGCCTCAGCTGTGACGTAAGTGCTTATCTCAAGCTCCACGGTGAAGGGCTTACCACAAATGGGACAGGTTACCTCTATGTGATGGCGCATTTTTGTCACCACCCTTAATGTCTTCTCCGACCTTTTAAGGTTGAAAGGACCACGGCAAGCGACAACTACTTTTTGGGGCGCGGCAAAGAATAGCACGGTTTAATGAAATTCGTCGCGGATGGTATGCTCGGCAAGCTTGCGCGCTGGCTTAGGCTGGCCGGCCACGATGTCATTTACATAGGTGATCTCGGGGTGCCCGCGAGCGAGCAGGACGATGCCTTGCTCGAGCTGGCCAAACTCGAGCGGAGAGTACTGCTGACGTGCGACTTGGTCCTACACCGCCGCGCCAAGCGGGCCGGCATCCGGAGCGCCTACGTCGAGAGCAACGATGTCGTCGGGCAGCTTGTGGAGGTCTCGAAACGTTGCGGGCGGAGGATCAGAATCGAGCCCGAGAACTCCCGATGTCCGATGTGTAATGGTCAGCTCAAGCTTGCGAGCAAGGGTGAGGTCAAGGATATCGTCCCAGCAACCGTGCTGAAAGCGCAACGGGAGTTCTGGCGATGCGGGAACTGTGGTAAAATATATTGGCATGGCACACATTGGAAGACCATACTTGAAATGGCCTCGCGATATAATCGGATGGTGGGGTAAATCCCGTGCTCACGCTCGAGGAAGGAAAGTTGCTGGTGAAGCTCGCTAGGGAAACGATCGAAACCTACCTGCGCGAGGGGAGGAAACCACGGGTGTCGAAGGTGCCCGCGAAATTGCGCGAACGCCGGGGTGTTTTCGTTACCCTAAACAAAGGTGGTGAACTCCGTGGGTGTATCGGCCACCCCCTGCCCACCACCCCTCTCATCGACGCCGTAATCGACTCCGCTATAAGCTCCGCGACCCGCGACCCCCGCTTCCCGCCGGTGGCCCCTGAGGAGCTCCCCACGCTGGAGGTGGAGGTGAGCGTGCTCTCGAAGCCCGAGCCCATCGAGGTGAAAAGCCCACGCGAATATCCGAAACACGTCGTGATCGGCAGGGACGGTCTAATCATCGAGTGGTCGGGTTATGCCGGCCTGCTCCTGCCACAAGTGCCCGTCGAGTGGGGGTGGGATGCCGAGGAGTTCCTCTCGCACGCTTGCATGAAGGCGGGGTTGACGCCCGACTACTGGCTCCGTGAAGGGGTGTGCATAAGCAAGTTTTCGGCGCAGGCCTTCAGACAGCGGAAGCCGGGCGGCAAGGTAGAGGGGCGCAAAATGGCCCAGAAGGAATGATGGGGCTTTTTCGGACTTTTTGGGGCAAAAACTAACTTTAAATACTGGAAATCTCAAAAACAAAAGAGAGGTGAGGAGATGGAACAAATTGCAAAAGATGAGCGCATTTCATCCATCGAGGGCAAGTTAAACTCATTAACTCAGCAGTTATCGAGTTTGGAACGCCGATTGAGCGTTTTAGAGCGTTCCACTGGGACTTTGAAGTCGCTGCCCTCCCCACCAACACCTGCCCAGCCTACCAAGATAAGCCACAACTACCTCAACCGCGCCATATCCAAGGCACGACGCGACTACGAGAGAAAGTACCGATAGCCCAGCACCTCGGTGAAGCGATGCGCGGGGAATACTGGCACGCCGCATTTTGGTTGCTAATCATCGGAAGCTGGGTCCTCGGCGTCGCTTACGGACGGTGGGGTGGTGGTGGAGGACTCTTCGTCGACCTCAGCCAAGCCGTGCGCGTGCCCTCGCCGCTCGAACTGAGTGACTGGTGGCAGCCGCTCGCTTACTTTGCTCTTACCGTCCTCGCGACCTTCGTGCTCTCTCAACTCTTCTTCGGCGTGGGGGCTGCTGTCTTCCTCTTCTCGCGAGGTGTTTATGACGGTATGCTCATCACCGAACTCGAGCAAACGGTTGGGGGTTGGTCCTTCCCCAACATCCCGGCCACCCAGTTCTGGGGGGTCCTGTTCATCGTGCTCATCTTGACCGTGAACCTGCCGCTCTGCCTGTGGGCCGCGCACCTCGGCACCCGGCGGACGACGTACATGTGGTACCGGCTCCGGGGGAAGCCCCTAAAGCCGGAGATGGGGGCGAGACCGATGATAACTCTATTACTCATCCTCGCGGCTTCGGTGGCCGCAGGTCTAGTTGGGGCGTTCCTTATTTCTTACACGTAACATTTAAATGTAAATGTGCATACTGAAACGGGTATGTGGGGGCGATGAGTGGAATGGCTGAAAAAACGACCATATCGATAATCAAGTGCGATGTGGGGTCTTTAGTCGGACACCACACGGTTCCTAAACCACTACTGGATCTCGGGGAAAAGCGTCTGCAGGAAGCGCAGAAAAACGGGCTCATCAACAGCCGCTACGTCTTCCATGCCGGAGATGACCTTGAACTTCTGATGGTTCACCAAAAAGGGGAAAACAACCCCGATATCCACAAGCTGGCTTGGGACATTTTCCAAGAGACCGCCAAAAAGGCTGCAGACCTCAAGCTCTACGGTGCGGGGCAGGATATTCTGAAGGGGGCTTTCAGCGGAAATGTTCGAGGAATGGGTCCCGGCGTGGCTGAAATGGAAATCGAGGAGCGAAAATCGGATCCAATCGTTGTCTTTGCCGCTGATAAAACGGAACCCGGCGCTTTTAACTATCCAATATTTCGCATATTCGCTGACCCCTTCAATACTGCCGGACTTGTAATCGATCCAAACATGGGCGGAGGATTCAAATTTGAAGTCCTCGACACGCTCAAAAACAAGAAAGTTGTCCTGAAGTGTCCTGAAGAGATGTACGAGTTGATCGCATTGGTTGGGACGCCCGGGCGTTACGTGATTTCACACGTACGGCGAGCCAGCGACGACCTCGTATGTGCCGCAACTAGCACGACTCGGCTCTCGTTGATAGCGGGAAAATATGTGGGGAAAGATGACCCTGTCTCGATCGTGAGGTGCCAGCACGGCCTGCCGGCGCTGGGGGAAGTGGTGGCGCCCTTCATGCACAGCTACTTTGTTGAGGGTTGGATGCGCGGTAGCCACTGGGGGCCCCTGATGCCCGTGGGGCTGAAAGATGCCAAGTGCGTGGCTTTTGATGGCCCCCCGAGAATCGTAGCACTCGGCCTCCAAGCCAGCCACGGCAAGATAGCCTGCGATGATGACGGCAATCCAATGATAAGCGATTTATTCGAAGATCCCTCGTTTGACTTGGCTCGCCGGGAGGCTGTCGAATACGCGGTTGTCCTGCGTCGGATGGGTGAGTTTGAACCAGCTCGCTTGGGCGCCGAGGCAATGGAATACACCACCTTACCCAAAGTCTTAGAAAAGTTGAAGAATAGATTCATGAAAGCTTGATTCCAAGTGACTTCCCTATCTGAATTAAAAATCATGGGTATTCACTAATCAGGATAAAAAAACTTCCTTCATTCCCAGAGGGTTGTTTATAAACTCCTAGGGCCCCCTCGAACTTGGGGTGGAGTGTGAAGCCGCGATTTGACATGCGCTTGGCGCTTATTGTCGCAGGTATTAGCATTTACGCTTACATCCTATTCCTACTGTTCGCTAAAAATTTAGCCTATTGGCCCGACTACCCCTTCCACCTCCACAACATCTGGGCGGCATCAAATGGTTTCCTGGGACAAGACCCGTTTCTCGCGGGCGGTGCTCATCTGACTTTGGCGTACGGTGCCCCGGTGACCTTTCTGGGTGTGCTCTTGTATCCACTCGTGGGTGTCTTCACCGTAGCGGTTTTGCTTGGCGTAGCTGCTCCAGGTATTTGGTTTTCCTCGAGGGCGATATTTAGGCATTTAGTTCAGGGGAGAGCCGCGACGCTTGGTGCATTTCTGGTGCTCTTGAATCCCTTCACGATATACCTGTTTCTGACGGCAAAGCTGCCGTTTATCTGGGGTCTCTGCCTCGCGTTGATGTCGGTTCACTTTTATTTCAAGGGGAGATGGATCTTTGCCGTGTTGTTAGGGGCGTTGGCAGTGATAACGCACCCAATGGCCATCTTTTTACTTGGCGCTCCAGTTCTGCTCACCCAGAATATCATGGGTTGGCTGAAGACATATTTTGTCCCTTCAGGAATATTTCTTGCGCAAATGGTAATGCTCTTTGGGATTTCGTTCCACGCCGCATCCGAGATTCACGCTTTGAATATTCTGTTTCTGTCTGGAGCATTGGTAACTGTGCTGTGGCTGAGGAAAGACTGCCGGCTTCTTTGTGTCGTCGGGCTCTTGGTTTTGCTTGCTTCGGCGGCAAGCTTTTTTGGTTTACCAGTTCCTGGCGCAATTGTGCTAGATAGAGTTGGCTTTGTCGCTCTGCTGTTTACGCTGCCGTTTCTGATGCAGAAGTATGCACCGCTCGCACTAGTCTTTATACTACTCTCAGCGGGAGTTGTTGTTGCACATTCTCCAATTCCAGACAATCCTGCGGCGTACGACAACCTATCGCCTGAACTCGTGGAGCTCCTGAGCACAAGCGAAGTCAGATATGCATCTGATGGCTCAGCTCTTTACATACTGCCAAAGCTGGGCATCAGATTCACTAACGAGGGAAGGGAGTCTTCCGAAGAAGCGCCCGATAATCTTGAGGCGTACGTTGAGTTGATAGAGGCAGAAAACGCTTCCTACGTTCTCATCTACAATGGCTATAGTAAACACTCTTGGCGTGCTCAGGCAGAAGAGAATATGATTCAAGAACTCGGGTACTCGCTAATCTACTCTCAAGACAACATAAGGGTCTACAAAACACATCTAGCACTCGAAAATGTCCCTTAGGGCATTCTCGACCACTGTACTTCAGAAACTCCCAAGTTCTACTTCATGAAAGGAGACATCACAAACGCAAGGATTGCCTTCATTTATCTTTCTTTCGTGGCAAATATTTCTCAATCGCTTTCTCCCAGTCGATTTTGAACATTGCAACTACAATCAAAACTAGCAATACCGCCGTCACTAGTGCTATGATCAAGTTTTCCGCGAACATTTGACCCGCTGCTGAACCAACGTAAACGACGATTAACGACATGAGAAATTTTCCAGCCACGCAGGGAATGAACGCCTTCCAGAGGCTGTAGTGCATCAGTCCGAGTGGAATGAAGAGGAGGTCATCAGGCAGAGGTGTCAGGGCAAAGATGAAAACTGCTGGCATACCAAAACGATCGAAAATCCTTAACATCGCGTTCAAACGGCGGTCGTACCTTTTACTCACGACCCGCCTGCCAGCATAGCCCAGCCCATAGCCCACGAGCTCGCCCACCGCCGCCCCAAAAGCGGCAACGATGGCAAGCAGGAGGAGATTAAAACCGAATTGTGGTGCACTGATGGTTAACAAAACTACGGTATATGGGATTGGAACTATAACAGATGCGGCACCGATGAAGCTGAGCAGAAAGATGCCTGGGTAGCCGAGCTCGCCCAGAGATCTGAGCATCGCGCAAAGGTCCTCGTGGGCAAAAAACACTGCCGCTAGTGCAATAATCACGATAAGAAAAAGGGCGAGCAGTAAGGGCCTTCGCGGGGTGAATTTCTTCATTTGAATCACACAGCTAGGGCTTGTAGCCAATCCTGCAGCTGATCTCACCCAAGCGGCTACCTCACCGCGTAGAAATCCTTTACCCTCACTACATCCTCAGGGTGGGGTGTCGAGATCTCGTGAATCAATGTGTTTTTGGAGGCTATGAAACTGTGAATGACTTTGGGCTTGATGTGTATCTTTATCCCCTTCCTGAACCGCCTCCGCTTGCCCCGCTCGAACTCAATCCACCCAACACCACCGAGCACGTGAAGGGTCTCATCCCTGACTTCATGATAATGGAGCGAGGTTCGGTAGCCGGCCATGAGGAAAAGCAATTTTTCCATTCGTTTGTTGGTGAGTTTGAGCAACTTTTCGTGCCCCCAGGGTTTGTCCGTGCGATTTGAATACTCCTTCCTGACCTCCTCTAAATCCTTCGCCGTGTCAATCGCCGCCCAAAATGGGTCCCCATCCTCTTTGTAGCACGCGAGTTGTCCGCGGGTTGCAAGCTCTGGAAACACCGTGCGCTCGATGTTTCCTGTTTTGAACTTCTCAAGCAGACCCAGCACGCGCCTAGAAAGGCAGTAGTAGCCCGCGTTGATGTAGTGCTCGAGCAGCGGCTTCTCCTCGAATGACTTGATACGCCCCCCCGCGAGCCGCAGGATGCCGTAGGGGCTCCGCATCCGTGTGACGAACATCGACGCCGCGCAGCGAGTTCTTGTGAATCCTCGCATCATCCGCTTTAGGTTGATGTCTGCGACCACGTCACCATTACTAACGACTACATCCGCGTCAGCTTCCTTCAGACCCAACCTGATTGCGTTGAGCGTGCCGAGGGGCTTTTTCTCAACTATGTACTCAATTTTGAGCCCTCTGTACTCACTGCCGCATTTCTGCCTAATTTTTCCACCGAGATGACCTGTGAGCAGGAACACGCGATCGATGCCAGCGCTCTTGTAGCCGGAAAGTTGTCTGTCCAGAATTGTGTAACCGGGCTTGAGCTCGAGCAGCACTTTTGGTACCTTACCCGTTAGGGGGCGCATACGCTTGCTGAGCCCCCCGCAGAGGATCATGCCTATCACTCGCTCACCGCTGTGGTTTTTAACCCTCGCTCGCTAAATATCTTAACTTTAGGGGATGAATGCCCAAAAGCAAAACGCCAACTACTGTAGAAGAGAAGAGTAGAATCTGATCCACTGCTCCCCGATCCTTTTGGAGGAGAACTTCTCCGCCTTCTCGCGCGCCTTCCTCCCCATCTTCTGCCAACGCCGCTCGTCCGCCAATAGCCTAATCACATAATTGGCGAGTTCATCCGAACTGCCTGGTCGAAACAGGTAGCCGTCCACGCCGTGGGTTATCACATCCTTCAGCCCCAGGGCATCGGCTCCCACGACCGGTCTCCCGCACGCCATCGCCTCGAGGGCGACCAGCCCCTGAGTTTCCGTTTCGGAGGGCATGGCAAAGACATCGCATGCCCTGTACGCCTCTATCAGGTCCGACAGATCTAAGTAACGTTCGAAAACGAAGCTATCGGTCAAGTTTCTCTTCCCGACCAGCTTTTTGTACCACGCCTCATGAATACCTGTGCCAATTATCCTGAACCTAGCCTTGGGGTATTCCCTCAAAATCTTGGGCGCTGCGTCTATCAACACCTCTATCTTCTTTTCCTTGCCCAACCTCCCGACAAATAAGACGCAGGGATTTTTGTTCCGTGGCCTTTCCCCCGGACGAAAGAGGCCCACATCGACGGCGTTTGGGATCACGTACACGTTTTTCAAACCTCTCTCAACAAGGCGCTCCCTCATCGGGTTGGAGGGAGTTGTCACGACGTTGCAGCGCTTGTAAAACATAGTGACGTATTTCCAAGTGAGCCTACTCAGCAGGGGGCCCAAAGTTTCAGAGATGTAGTGAGTGTACTCGGGGATGAGCGTGTGAAAAGTCCCTACGGCAGGGAGGGTGAGTTCTCTCGCGGCTTTTATCCCCGCCGCTCCTAAAGAGAAGGGCGTGTGAACGTGGACTATGTCTATGTCTTCCTTCCTGAAAATTTTGGCTACCATCTTCGGTCTGAAGAAGGCTATCTTATAGTCTGGTTGGAGGTAAAACGTGAAGGAGCGAAAGCTGTGTACGTGTTTCACCTTGGTCGGGGCAAAGATATGAACTTCGTGCTTCTTCCCGACCTCCCCCGCGATTGAGTCGATGGAGCTCACCACGCCGTTGACCTGCGGGTGGTAAGTATCCGTCATCAGGGCTATTTTCAACCTACTACGCTCCAGACCCTTGTCCCACATGCTTGGGCATCGCCGGTTGGATTCCAACCCCGCGAAGCGATGCTATTTCCCTCATCAATTTAAACTTCACTTTTTTTGCTAGCAGGTAATCTAGCACTTTGTCCAGCCGCTGCAATGCGACCTCGCCAGTGGCAAATCTGCAATCAAATCTAACCCCAGTTACTTTAACGAGCTCCCAAGGGTGATAGTCCAAAACCGTCAGCGGCAACATGACCAAACATAAACGCAACACGCGTGTGGAAAATCCCGGTGGTAAACGGAGAAAACTCGAGGGCCATGTGTTGCGAATTTCGGCCAACCCAAAACGAGTGGGATCTGGACCGATTCTGTAGCATGCATTTGATGCGTCGTAAAGGTAACCCACTCGCTTAAGAGCTGCGAAGGTGTGGATGTTCGGTCTGAAGTTTGGTGCCCTGAACCCCAATATCTTCCGCCGAGTGACCTTGGTCAGTATCTTCGTTGCTAGCTTAATCCTCCGAAGTTGCTCTTTGGCGCTCATTTTATCGAATCTTTCATGCTCATAACCATGACAGCCAACTTCATGCCCACGTGAAACCTTGCGAATCAATTTTGGAAACTTCTCGGCTGCTTGACCTGTCACGAAAAATGTGGCGGGAACCTCATGCTTCGAAAGTAAATCCAAAAGGGATGGCAATCCTTCCTCCACGCCTCGCCACGTATTTAAAGATGGGGGGGCATCCTGCTCGACATCAATGCTGAGTACGACGTTTCGCATGTTCTTCACACACCTTCTCATAGAGTTCAAGAGTTTGTCTGGCCGCCCTTTCCCAGGTGAATTTCTCGCGTACAATTTTTAAACCGCTCTGCCGAAGACGCTTTGCCAGCTGCTTGTCATTCAGGATGCGTGTAATCGCGTTAGTCAGTGCATCAACGTTCGCTGGGGGGACCATTAGCCCGTTTATCCCATCTTCGATAATTTCAGAAACACCGCCTGCCCTGGGACACACAACAGGCACACCAACTCCCATGGCTTCCAGTAGCGTGAAGGGAGATGACTCGACTATTGAAGGTAAAACAAATACATTTGCTGCCGCCATCAGTTCTGCCACTTGCCCATGTGGCAACGCCCCAAGCATAAATATCGAATCCTCGATGCCTAGTTCTCTAATCTGAGCGCGCAAATTCGCGGCCTCCGGACCCTTGCCCGCTATTGCCAATTTCGCGTCCGGTAAGCTCTTGCGCACTTTCAAGAACGCAGCCACGAGGTAGTGCATCCCCTTCCGCCTGACCAACCGAGTTGCGCTCACGACAAGCGACTCTGACTTAAGCCCCAAGCGGACACGCATTTGTGAACCGTCAACGGCTGGGTTAAATTTTAATAAATCGACGCCATTCGGGATGACTTCCATCTTGTGGTCTGGAACGCCTAGCACACGACAAAATTCTCTTGTCGCGTTGCTGACAACTATCACGCGATTTGCGCGGCACACCATGAGCACCAACGGTCGGTAGATGAGTTGCCAGAGGCCAGCCGTTTTATGAATCGAGTGGCAGGTCAGCACAGATGGTATTCGGCGCCTGCGGGCGGAGTATATGGATTGCAACGCCATCGGTGAATATATGTCCTGGCCATGAACCACATCAAACCCACCAAACTTGATGCATTCGTGGAGACGCTTGGCAAGGCTAGCCGAGATAGCGCGATTGAAACGTGGTATGACGAAGCCCTTTAGACGCTTGACCGTTAACCCGTCGAACTCCTCTCCCTCGGCTTGCCCCGGATGAGTATGGGTAAAAAGGGTTGGTTCCGCATCTAGCTTAGCCAATGCCGTGCCCAACCCCATGGTATAAGCGGGTGCTCCGCCTATGGCTGGGTAAAATTCGTCGCCGACCATTGCGATACGCAAAGTGCCACCAGTTTTAAGAATCTCATTAGCACAAATAAAAGACCCCTATAATCTATAATCCAGACTCTACGATCAGCGAATTTTCAAGCCTGATAAACGACCCATGATCGACTATTTTTTAAATCCAGATTACACCCATAGGGGCCTAACCTAGCGCCTTATTGGGATACGATGGTTCTGGGGGGCATCAGCGCCAAACCTTCTCTCGGAAATATCCTATATCGTCTCTCAAAAGCAATGAAAACGAACGCCAGTCGCGGGGCATGGCAAGTTCGGAAGTCTCAAGATAACATCTAATTATGCATCCATCACAAAACGGATAACGACCGCATCCTGCTCTGACCTTCCAAGCAAGCCCGGAATCCCATGCATCCCTAACGTGCAAATATTCCCGACTCAAATCGAAATGAGCTTCTGGATAGTACAAACAAGGCAAAAGCATCTGCCCGTTCGCTGTAACTGTTGCCATGACTGAAGCAGCTCTGCAGATGGGTTTTTCTATCCGGTTGCCCCCTTTTCGTAAAAGCTCAATCATATTTCTACTTATGATGAGATTTGGAAATTTCCTCGCTGCCTCAAGTCGATTTGCACATTCTTGATAATCAACGGTCATCTCTGCAACATCGGTTTCGTCATGGTCATGTTCAAGAGGTGCCGGAAAAACGATGTTGACATTCATGTCTATCCCGAGGTTTTGGGCGAGTTCTGATAAACCCTTCAAGCGACCTAAAGTTTGATTGGTAAGCGTGCAAACGCCATTTACTGGCACTGAATATTCTTTAAACAATTTTAGAGCCTCAACGGCTCGAGCGTAAGCGCCCCGAATACCTCGGATGTGGTCATTTTCTTGGGGGACTGGGGAATCTATTGAAATTTGAGCCATATCCACAAAAGGCGCAAGTTCTCCAATTCGATCCTTGACCAGCCATCCATTTGTATTGAGTGTCGTTAACAAGCCACAATCCTTTGCGTAAGCATAAAATTCTGGCAGTTCTTTCCTCAGCAAGGGCTCTCCACCTGTAAAATCAATGTTCAGAGTCCCAATATCCGTAAACTGCTTGACATGTTTTTTAACTTCGGAAGCTGGAGTTTCCGTTGGATAAAGTTGTTTTCCTTTGTACCAAAAGTTGCAGAAAATGCACTTAAAATTACAGGAAGCCGTAACATGGTAGTAAACGACAAGAGGAATCGGATCGCCAACAAGTGTATGACAGAAGGATTTCAGTGCCCTAAAGACGACCGTAAAATCACCTTTATTTCGTCAAAATTCTGGTATACTTTTCTTCCAACAAATGCGATGGTAAAACCCGCCGCTACAAAATAAAGCCACCAAGGCGACGGCAAAAATGGAATTATTCCTAAAGAACCAAGTGTCCAAAGCACCCCTGCCGCAACTGCGCTAGGAGTAATCACTGCCCAAGCTAGCCATTTGTCTGCGTTTATAGCATATGCTCCAATGACAGCCCACAAGGAGCCGATGGTAAATGCCGCCACAAATCCCAATCCCGCCGTTGATAGAAATAATCCAAATAGTTCAAGCATGTGTGGTCCTTCTCATTTTTATTTTTTTATCCCTGTCTCCATCTCGCGCTTGGCCACGTTCCTTTCCAACCGTTATATACTCAAATGATTAAAAACGTGTAGAGGGTCAAAATGTCTTCCGTGCTCTTCATCTACCCCCCAATTAGCTTTAGCGAAAAGAGTGCGCTGTCCGCCTACTCCCCTCCTCTGGGGGCACTTTATCTGGCAACCATTCTCAAAAATGACGGGCATGAAGTGCACGTTATAGATGTCGAAGCGGAACGACTATCTCTAAAACAGGTGATCGAGAGGGTAAAATCGATTAATCCTGAGGTCATCGGATTGACTTGCCTCACATACACGCTCGATTCCTGCAAAACTATAATAAAAGAAGTCAGGGGGGTTACGGATGCTTACATCGTCGTCGGGGGGGCCCATATCGCCGTCGCTCCGAGGGAGTCCCTTGAAAAACTTGGGGCAGACACTTACGTAGTTGGTGAAGCCGAATCGATTATAGAAAAAATTGTGAAAGAAACGCCGCGGGGTGTGGTAAATCCAAAGGAAATTCAAAACGTCGACCCCATACCTTTTCCCGACCGAAGCTTGGTTAAGCATGTCAAATACGGCGTTTTTTACGGTTTGAATTTCGGGAAAAATATGACTGGAATCCTGAGCACGCGCGGCTGCAAATATGGATGCACCTACTGCAACCGCCCAAAAAAGTTGGGTTTCAGGGTAAGATCTCCAAAAAACATCCTGCAGGAGTTAAAGGAAATTGACCGAATGGGAATAGAATCCGTGTGGCTGGCTGACGACAATTTTACAAACAATCCTAAAAACGTGATAAAACTAGCTCGATTGATAAAAAGGGAAAAATTAAAGTTCAATTTCTTTGGACAAGCTAGGGTGGATACTCCAAGTGAAGCTTTATACAAGAGCATGAGGGACATGGGCGTCATCGCCCTTAGCTATGGCGTCGAATCGCTTAAACCAGAAGTTATCCGGTGGTATAACAAAACCAAGTATCCTGAAAAATGGCCTGCCTATGTAAGAAAAACTTTGAATCTGTGCGACGAATATGGGATCATTTTTCTCGGGAGCTTGATTTTCGGGGCCCCGATGGAAACAAAGGAAGACATGGAATATTCGATCGAATTTCTCGAGAAAAATGGAGCCGACCTGATCAACGGGAACGTGCTGCTGTACCTCGTTGGCTCAGCGATTTGGTACTCGGCAAGAAAGGCGGGTAAAATCAAAGCGGATCAATTTATCGTGCCAGCTCCGGAGGCTGGGTTAACGCCCTACTCATATGAAGAGTTAGAAGAATTGTGCACTCGTTGTACAGATATGTGCAAGAGCGAGGGGTGGAAGAGGGTCTTTCGTAAACTTCTAAAAAATCGGAAGTTTGGACTTATTTACTGGGGAGCGAGAGAACTCATCGGGCACTATTCACGTATGAGAAAAGTGCGCCGAGAGCTTTACGGCTATGGCTACGGAAAGGAATCCGTGGCCGTGTAATAAGCAAATGGGCAATCACCTTTTCATTAAATGCTCGTACACTTCCCTAAGTTGTGCGCCAACTTTTTCAAGGGAATGTTCTCTTGAGAGCTTGTGCGCATTCTCAGCTAACCTGCGCCTTAGTTGCTCGTCTTCGATGAGTCTCTTCAGTTGCAATCCGAACTCCTCATCGGTTCTTGCTTTCAAACAGTTCACTTCATTTACTAACTGACCGTCATATGCCAAAATATCCCTCACTAATATCGGTCTTCCGCACGCACCCGCCTCCAACGTCACGATCCCCTGATTCTCACAAAAGCTCGGGAAGAAGAAAATATCACAACCTGAATACCCTGCTATTATGTCCTTCACATAACCGGCAAAAATCACATTTGGCGGGGCACTCTTTACAATCCCTGATGTTCGGGGGTCCTCAATGCCCTTATACCTTCTTCCTATCCAAACAAATTTATTCTGAAATTTTTTTGCCGTGTTGATGAATGTGGCAATTCCTTTTTTTATGAACAAGTGGCCGACGCTGAGCGGGACAATTCCGTCTAGATTAAATTCCTCTCTAAACTCTTTTCTATTCTCGGCTGAAAATTTGAACTTGCCCAAATCTATGCCATTGCTAACAGCTCTGATCTCTTTTTTTACGCCATACCCGATCAACACGTTCTTAGTATACTCCGACGGGCACAACACTAAATCTGCTTGATTGTGAAAGTAAGTTAAATATCTACGTAAAAATGGAGCAATCTGATTGCTGAAGCAAAAACTGTCCCGGAAATCATCGGCAGTCAGGTGTGCGTGGGTTATCACTTTTTTTCCTTTTGCCCTCGCTTTTCTTATTGCTCGAATGGACCTCGGACCTATCATGTAGATGTGGAGAATGTCGAAATCATCTTTTAGATTATGGGTATACTCAACTCCACTCAATTCGAGGGCTTTCCTGTGATTGCCCATAGCTGAGCCCATCCCGCTGTGTTTAAGCCACCGCCCCAACTCCAAGTAAATGCAAACTCTCATACATATCCCCCAAGTCGAACGCTACCACAAGATTTCTTCCGCGTGTCAAGCTTTTGAAATTTGCTTAGCCCACGCGCGGATACCAAGGTAGGATAATGCGCTTGCTCCAATGATTGTGCCGAACACAAGCGAAATGACTCGTTCGATGAGCGTGGCGAGTATTGCGATCTCCAAGGGGGCGCCGAGCAAGACGAAGACCGCCACATAGGTAACGTCCACGTGACCTAACCCACCCGGGAGCAAGGGCAGGAGGCCCGCCATTGGGGGTAAAGTTATGCCCAGCAGTAGCATCGGAAGAGGTGGATCGAAGCCAAGCGCTTGAAAAATAAAAAATAAGCGTGTTAGTGCAAGGGCCCACGCAATCACAGCGAAGATAAACATGGAAAAGGCTATTTTTGGTCTGTTGGTAATCGCCTGCGCTCTAGCGTAAAATCTCTTCACTCCACCCATTACTTCCCTTCGACTGACCGGCCTTCGAAAGACTTTGAGAATACGTATGATGCTTCTGCCCAGCCAACTTGCCCCAGTTCTTTTGGGGAAGAAATATATGATAAGCATAAACAGCAAAATCATCACTGCAATCCATATCGTTGCTACGATTAGTTTGGCCAGCGGAGTCCTGCAAAAGTGTAACAGAATGCCCGTCATCAAGAGGGAGATAGAAACGGGTAAATCCAACAAGTACTCGCTCATGATGGAAGCGGAGCCTGAGGAATAAGGTACGCGTTGAGTTTTGCGCAAAATAAATAAGCGCGCAAGCGGGTCTCCTCCAGAATACGTAAATGGTGTAAGGTTGTTGATGAAGATGCTTCCAAAGACTATCAACCATAAATTGTGTATTCCAACGCTATGCCCAGTCGCAGAAAGTGAGATACGCCAACGTGTGGCTAAGGTTATGGTAGTAAAAATGTAGGCCCCAAAAGCGAGTAGCACGAAAGAATAGTTTGCTTTACCGAGCGCGTTCAGCAAACTTCCGAGATCTGCGCGCAAAAAAACGAAAAGTACTACCCCGACCACTAGGGCTACGAAAATTCCTAGAATGAGTGTCCTCCGCCCAAGCCCAAATCTGCGTTCAATCACGACTTTCCCTCACCCTCGCCATTTGTGGAATTTGTTGGGAAGCTTTAAAGTTTGCCGAAGTTCCGTCAGAGCGCCCAGCACCAAGACAGTAGCAAGTTTTGTCGAAGTGCATTTAAGATGATGGGGGCATGTAATGGTGCATCAACGAGCAACTTGGGGACGCAGATGAGGAAGTGGATAATACTCAGCTTGCTGCTCGTCCTGGCCACGCTTACTTACTTGGTATTTCCAAAGCTTATTCCCGAGGCTTCCACGCCAGCGACATTCGGTGGAGAAGAAGTTCTCTTTCTACAAAGGAATCTGTCAAGCCAAGCGATGGATTGGTTTACGGTGATTGTGTATACCGCTGGTTACATTGTGTTGATTTACGGAACGGGTGGCTTTCTCCTGTGGAAGAGGGACTACAACGGATTTACAAACTTCCTTTTGGTCTTCGTGTTGGCTCAAACTTTGGGTGTAATTACCTGGGCGTTGCACCCCGTTGCCCCTCCACGAATCGGTGTTGGAGGAGTGATTGGTATAAGGGAATCTCTCTTGGGGTTCACACTGGGTTTTGACCCCTATATTTTCGGTGCCTTTCCCAGCCTTCACACAGCTAATGCCTTGACAGCTGTCCTTTTTGTGAGGCGCCATGGCAAGAAGATAGCCACGGCCTGGCTCTGCCTTTTGGCCCTCTCCATCTTCTCGATGATTTACCTTGGGGAGCACTACTGGCAGGATGTCCTCGCGGGGGTTTTTTACTCTATTGGACCCTACCTCTTGGTCACGAGGGTGGTCGGAAAAAGATTATTAAGCGAACGAACGAAAATGACTTGAGCGCGATGCCAGAAACAATCGATCCGAAGTTGCTGGAAATACTGGCTTGCCCCGTCTGCAAGCGCGATGTTAAGCTTAAGGGCAACGAGCTCATCTGCGTTAACTGCGGTCGCCGCTATCCAATCGTGAACGGCATCCCCCACATGCTGCCCGATGAGCTACGGTGACTATCACTCGACTTTTATCGTGACTTTAACCTCTATTGACGGGTCACGCAGTTTTGCCACCAAAGCCTTGGACAAATCTGCTGCCGCCTTGTCCGCACCTACTGCAAGCGTCCTGCCACACGTGAACCTGCTCTTTCTGATGACGAGATCTTTAGGGTGGATAAGAGTTAGCGAAGGGTGTCCACAAGCATGAATCCCATCCCTTTCGCCTCCCACCTCAATCGTTATGTTTACCGCTGCACCGGATCTGAGGGCTGATTTCAACTCCCCGCTCAGCCCCGCTGCCCCTTTGTTCGCGGCGACTCCGACTATGCAATCCCCTTTAGGACCAACTTCTTCGTCCTTCGTAATCATCAACGTTGTCGGGTGCCTCGCCGTGATCTGGAGATGCCCCTTCGCCCTGATGACCTCGATGATTTTTCCCATGTTCCCCCCACCCCCTTAAGCTTGAAGGTGGATAATTTATTTTGGTCATATGTACGAGCGGGAGTGCGAGGAGTTAGTTGAGCGCCTCGTCCGATGGGGCTACCTGAGCAAACGAGATATCATCGACGCTTTCAAAAAAGTACCACGTCATGATTTTATCCCTGAAAACATCCGGGACTACTCCTATGCCGATCAACCGCTCTCGATAGGCCACGGGCAGACGATCTCGGCCCCCAGCATGATCACCATCATGTTGGAATCGCTCGACCTCAAGGCGGGGCAGAAGGTGCTCGAGGTGGGTACGGGCTCCGGGTACAACGCCGCCCTCATCGCCGAGATAGTCGGTAAAGGGGGAAGGGTCTTCTCAATGGAGCGGATTGACGAACTGGCCGAATTTGGGCGCGCGAACCTCGAGAGAACTGGATATGGCTGGGTTCAGGTCGTCATTGGGGATGGGACATGCGGCTACGAAAAAGAGGCCCCTTGGGACCGCATCCTCGTGACCGCCTGCGCCCCCGAGCTGCCGAAGCCCCTAGTTGAGCAGCTGAAAATCGGCGGAAAGATCGGTGCGCCGGTTGGTCAACACTACATGTTTCAGACATGGCTCGTCGCGGAAAGACGTGGAAAGAAGGAACTTAAAATTGAGGAGCGAGGGGGCTGCTCCTTCGTGCCCCTAGTTGGAAAATGTGGGTGGAAGGCGGGGGACTAACCTAACCACTTCTCGAGCGAAACCTGTTCCCGCTCGCGCTGCTCCTTGAGCAATCGATCGATGCCCGTCTGTACTCTAGATTCCGAAAAATCGTGCTCCGTGCACAGGAACTCCTTGATCCCCTCTGGGTCCGGGTCACCCCATTCCAGCTTATACTTACCCGTGATATTCGGCTTCAGAAAAATCTCACGTACCTCAAGCGGGTCAATTTCAAATTTTTCGCCGAGCTCGGTCTTCGCGATCTGCTTGATAGAACCGTGTTCTTTGACGAGCTCGAGCGCCTTTTTCGGCCCTATACCCTTTATTCCTGCGTTGTAATCGGTCCCGATTAAGATGCCGATATCTACGAGCTGCTCTTGGGTTATCCCGAGTTCCCTCAAGAACGCTTGGAGTTCGATCATCTCAGGAGAAACCTCGATGTACACGTCCTTTCCAGGTAGCTTCCGCCTGCCCGTGATGGCCAAGTTGCGCACGAGTATCTGGGCCCCAAAGAGGAGGCTGTCAAAATCTTGGCTCGCGGCCGCCCACGCATCGCGCTGCCGAACGAGGTGCGCCGCCTGAGCCTCGCCCTCCCCCGGTGCCTGAACCCAAGGTAATCCCATGTGACCCAAAAGTGTCTGCGCTTGGTTAATCATCCGCTCGTTCACCCGCCCCGCACGCTGGGCAAACTTCTTCGCCTCTTTTACCCTGCCCTCCTTGAGCGCGGCTGCCCACTCCTCGGCCGCCTCCTTCCTCACCGCGCGACGCTGCTCAACGGTGCGTAGCTTCAGCTTGGGCGGCTCCCCATCGAACACGTACACTGGCTTGATCCCTGCCTCGATCAGATTCGCGGTCCGGTAGAAGAGGCCGGAGAGATGGGAGGTTATTCTCCCCTTGGAGTCCTTAAGGAACTCCCCGTCACGCTGCCGGATAATCGAGAGGAACTGATAGAGCGAGTTCATCGCGTCAATCGCAATTATCTGTCCGCGAAGCTGCTCCAGCCCAACTTTTTGTTTCGGCACGATGTCGCCTAACTGGACGCCCATGCCAGCCCCAATGATAACTCATCTTGCAATGCACTTAAAAATCAGAGCACGTGAAGATCGTTAAGCGGTAATTTTGGGAGCAGGGAGCCACGTCCTTTAAGGCAGGGTAGTTCACGCCATTTCACCAGGTAATCTTCGCACAACAGTTATCGGAATTGCTTCCTTCTCGAACTCTAAAAGGGCGATATCGATGGGGTTACCCATGGCCTCCGGCACCTCAATGAGCACGGGTGCACCCATTGATATTTGAAGGGCTCTGGCCCCAACGATGCGGGCTTTCTCGAAGCGGGTATATTTTTTTGGAAAAATGAGCGAGCCCCCATCACATCGGCGGCATACCGCCCATTCCAGCGCCTGGTGGGCCTCTCTCCTCCTCTAATTTGCCCGCAGCGATGACATCGTCGATCCGTAGAATCATCTCCGCTACCTCGCTAGCCGACTTGATGGCCTGTGTCTTAACGCGCAGGGGCTCAACTATACCCAGCTTTGGTGCGCTCGTCACCTTCCCGCTTATCACGTCGATTCCGATGTCCTTGCCACCTTTCTTTTCATGGGCTGCGCGCAGCTGTACCAAGATGTCTATTGGATCCAGCCCAGCATTCTCCGCCAAGGTTCGCGGAATTATCTCAATTGCATCGGCAAACGCATTGACGGCGAGAGCCTCGCGTCCCCCGACCGTATCGGCGTACTCTCGCAGGCCCTTCGCAACCTCTATCTCTGGAGCACCCGCACCCGCTATAATCTTGCCGTCCTCAATCGCTGCTGAGACTACGCTAACCGCATCGTGTGCTGCCCGCTCGACCTCGTCGACCACGTGCTCGGTGCCACCCCTCACCAGCAGGCTTACGGCTTTCGGATCCTTGCAACCCTCGATGAACGTCATCTCCTCGCCCGCTATCTTGCGCTCCTCCACGAGCGCTGCCGAGCCGAGGTCCTTCGCCGTGAAATCCTTGATGTTACTTACTATCTTGCCCCCCGTCGCACGAGCGAGTTTCTCCATGTCAGACTCCTTGACCCTTCGAGCCGCTAGGATTCCTGCCTTCGCGAGGTAGTGCTGGGCTATGTCGTCGATTCCCTTTTGGCACAGGACGACGTTGGCGCCCGCCTTCTTCACCTGCCCAACCATTTCCTGCAGCATGCGCCGCTCCTCCTCTAGGAAACTTCGAAGCTGCTCAGGGTCGGTTATGTTGATCTTGGCATCGGTCTCGGTTTCTTTGACCTCGAGGGCTAGGTTGAGCAGGGCTATCTTCGCCTTCTCAACCCGCCTCGGCATTCCGGGATGAACGACTTCCTTGTCGAGTATCAAGCCTTGGACGAGTTGGGAGTCCGCCGAGCTGCCCCCACTCTTCTTCTCGACCTTGATGTTGTCGATGTCCGCCTCGAGCTTGCCGTCCGATTCCTCGACTATTTGCCCGACGGCTTTGACACAGAGCTCCGCGAGCTTCTCCCCCCGCATCTCTGAGCCCTTGCTGCTCATCGAGGTCAAGGCGATCTGCTGGAGCATCCTGTCGTCGTCTTTTGAAACACTTACAACCATGTTGCCCAAAATTTCTTGCGCCTTCGCGGCTGCCCGTCGATAACCGGACGCGATGACGGTAGCATGGATGTCCCGATCGAGAAGCTCCTCAGCTTGCTTCAAAAGCTCTCCCGCAAGCACCACTGCGGTGGTCGTGCCATCACCCACCTCGTCCTCCTGGACCTTGGAGACCTCGACCATCATCTTCGCTGCAGGGTGCTCGACGTCCATTTCATCGAGGATGGTGACGCCATCGTTGGTTATGGTGACGTCGCCCAAGCTGTCGACGAGCATCTTATCCATCCCGCGCGGGCCCAAAGTCGTGCGGACCGCCTGAGCAATCACTCGGGCGGCCATGATGTTCATGCGCTGGGCATCTCGCCCCAAGTACCGCTGAACCCTCTCAGGCAGAATTAGGACTGGTTGTCCTCCCAACTGGCTTGCCATAAAATCTTCCTTAAATCCATCTACTCTAATTTTCTACTAATTCAGAAGATTTGTTCGTATTAAAGCTTTACTTTTGGGCCTTTCCACTCGCCTAGCGGCACCCCTAGCTCCCGCTCGACCACTGGTCTGTGGATCGAGTTCATACTGCAAAATGGTATTATGCGACCATCTGGTACAGCGTAGTGGATGACACAGCGCTCAACCCGATCTTGGCAGAAGTTGTAGGGGTCCATGAAATGCATGCATCCTATCATCAGCGCTCGCTCGTGGAACTCCGCGAGGGCTGAATACTCGCCGGTGCGGAGGATGTTAAACATGATCTTCAACAAGTTGAGTCCTTTAGGCGCTTTTCTCAAATCGATAGTGCCTGGTATATCCTTGAGGGCTTTTGCTATGACCTTCGCCTTAGTGCCGAATCCGCCGCGTTTGATTTCATCCACGTATTTGTCCAACAGCTTAAACAGCTCCTCAACATTCACGAACCTCGTTATCGGGATCATCTTGCCGTCATCCACAAAAACGTAGGTCCCTGCACCGCAGTGCTCATGGCAGGCGAACTCAACGTGGGGTTCGCCCTTATACGCCTCGATGAAGTGAGAAATGGAAACGACGCACGGTATGGGGTAAAAATCTGAAACATTGATCTGTCCATCGGTCTGCTTCTCCACAGCTTTCAGAAAATCTGGGATAGTTATTCTCCATTTTTCCCGCTCCTGCTGGGAGATGCGCCCGGCGAACGAAACTGGCTGCACGTTCACGCACTTGACGACGTCCAAGTTCTTGATCGCAAAACGGATGATATCACCAACTTGATTGTCGTTCACCTCCTTAACGAGGGTCACAACAAGCACGACGCTGCGAAGGCCCGCCTTTCGACAGTTTTCAATCGCCTCAAGCTTGTGGTGCAAAACGTCCTGCCCCCGCGTGATCTTGTACGGTTCAGGCGTCACGCCATCAAATTGGAGATAGAGGGTACTCAATCCCGCTTCCACAAGCCGCTTCACGAAGTCCAAGTCCTCGGCAATCCTTATGCCGTTGGTGTTGACTTCAACGTGAGGGAACCCCGCCTTTTTGGCGGCGCGCACGATGTCTGGAAGGTCTTCGCGGAGGGTTGGCTCACCGCCAGAAAGCTGTAGAGCTGGCGCCGGTACCGGCTTGTTTGCTCGAAGGTTATGAATCATCTCAACCACCTGTTCAAACGTGGGTTCGTAGACGTAGCCAGCTGCCGCTGCATTTGCAAAACAAATTGGGCAGCGCATGTTGCAACGATTGGTGACATCGATTATGCCCAAACTCGTGTGCGACTTATGATTGGGGCAGATGCCGCAATCTAACGGGCACCCCTGATTTTCCTCTGTCCGCGGGTTTTCAACCTTTTTGCCGACGCGCGCGAACTTTTGAACCCATTTGTATAGCTCCACATCTGACCAGTAAATATCTTCGAATTTGCCGTGCTCGGGACATTCCTTCTTTATCAGTGCTTTACCATTTTCCTCAACCACATCCGCTTCGATGACCTTTAAGCACTCTGGGCAAAGGCTCTTCGTTTTTTTAAGTAATTTTTCCCTCATCCCAATCATTCACCACTAAAAGGGGAGATATTTAAATCATCGGTATAAATCGGAGTGGCACCAAGTTCCTGTGGAAGACTCTAAGGTGAGGAGTTGAACGAGCTGCTTCAAATTCTGGGCTCAGCACTTTGGTTTATCCTGCCCGCCTACATCGCGAACGCGGCGCCGGTCGTGCTGGGTGGTGGCGGGGCCATCGATGGGGGCAGGCGGTTCATCGACGGGCACAGGATTTTCGGTGCGGGCAAGACGGTGCGCGGGTTCCTCGCTGGGCTGGCGGCCGGCACCCTCGTCGGGATGCTACAAGGCATCGCCACAGGGTCGCTCTCGCACTACCTCGCCTTGGGTTTCCTGCTCGCCCTGGGGGCTCTGATGGGCGACCTGCTCGGGAGCTTCATCAAGCGCAGGCTCGGCATCAAACGCGGTAGCGCAGCTCCTGGACTCGATCAACTTAGTTTTGTAGTCGTCGCCCTGCTCGCGGCAAGCCCATTAGCCCTCCTCGGCTGGGGGAAAATTCTCACTATAATCATCATCACCCCACCGATTCACCTCGCCACAAATTTCGGCGGCTACAAGCTGGGGCGCAAAAGCAGGCCCTACTGACCGCCGCGCTTGACTGGTGCCTTTTCCCAAGGAAAGACGACCCATTTGTCGGTTTTAAACGTAAAATAATCCGGCTTCAATCGAGACTGCGGTTTATATGCGATGGTTGCTACGCGTATCTCCTTCGCCCCCTTGCGCTTGAGGTGTTTGAGCGCGAACTCCAAGCTCGTGCCTGTATCCGTGACATCATCGACGACCAACACCTTACCCGAAATCCCCTTGATGTCGGCATAGAGCTCAGGTTTCTTGAGGTGCAGGTTGACGCCATTATAAAACTTCACGTGAATGACGCGCAGAAGCTTGTCCCCAAGCAGGTGCGAGAGCCGCACGGCGGGGATCAGACCGCCTCGGGCTATGCCGACGATGATATCTGGATCGAACTCGCGCTTTATGGTGTCGGCTAGAGCAGTAACGGCCTCCTCGACCTCTTCCCAACTCATCGATAGGAGTTCCATCGCGGCCACTTGGGAAATAATCTCATAGGATGAATTAAAAAAGGATTGCTGAGGCGCGAAATTGCAGCTATTCTCCCGGCGCCAAGCGACAGACAAAAGGACCCTCACACTTCTCGCACTCCAATTGAAGAGTCGTGTGCGCGATGCCGAACTTCAGCCTGAGAAGCTCATTTACCTCGTCTAAAATCTCCGCAGCTTTGCTGACCATTTGATCCTCAATCAGTAGGTGCCCGCTCATCGCGTGCATCCCGGAAGTGATCGTCCAGACGTGTAAATCATGGAGATCGCGAACTCCTTTCACCTTTTTGACTTCATGGGTGATTTCCCTCACGTCTGTGTGCTTCGGCACTGATTCAAGTAAAACGCCGCCCGCCTCTCTTATCAAGCCAATCGCCCAAATTAGGACCATCGCACCTATCAGGAAGCTTACCAGCGGGTCAACGACGTAAACGCCAGTAAAAATGATTACAATACCCGCTGTGATGACCCCCACCGAGGAAATTGTGTCAGTAAGGACGTGTAGGAAGGCGCCGCGAATGTTGATGCTTTCCGATCTCGTCCTCTTGAGCGCGAGGAGCACAGCTAAATTCGCCCCAAGCCCCACGATTGCAACCCCTAACATTATCGGGCCCCCGACTTCAGGTGGATGCAAAAATCGCAGGTACGCCTCATAAAATATGTAGAGGGCTAGGAAGACGAGAATGATGCCGTTCGCAAGCGCGGCAAGGATTTCCGCTCGATAATAACCATATGTCTTCGTTCGAGTCGCCGGCCTTCGAGCCACCCTTATCGCGA
>JAUWBN010000023.1 GCA_030601675.1 Hadesarchaea archaeon
CGGACATCGGTGTGTCCTCACCCAGAGCGGTTTCTCGACCATCTCGCCGCATCCAGAACACCTGCTCGTCGTCCCTCTCGGCTCGACTCTCACGACCCACCCACCAGCTCGCTCGGCCTTGTAGGTGAGCATGAAGAGGAAGGTGGCCCAAGCGGCATCCGCACGGTTCTTTCCGTTGTGGGCCATCTCGATTAGCTTTTTCACACCCAGATCCTCAACAGCGATGAAGTCATGACTGTTGACGTAGTGCCGACTGAGCTTATGGAGAAAGTCAAGACGCTGATTACGGATTCGCTCATGTACAAGCGCCAGCTTGATGCGTTGCTTCGCCCGACTTTTTGAGCCCCGCTTTTTCCTAGAAAGCTTGCGTTGCTCCTGCCTCAGTTTCCATTCGGACTTGGTAATGCTACGCGGGTGCTCGACGAAATTGCCATCGCTGTCGGCGGTGTAGTGTTCGATGCCGAGGTCGATGCCGACGGGCTTGGATAATTTCTCGGCTTTTTGCAACTCCTCGACCTCGACGCTGAAGCAGGCGAACCACTTCCCCGAGCGCTCCCGCTTGATGCAGACCTGCTTGACCTCGCCGTCCAGCTCGCGGTGTAGCACGATCGGGATCGCACCCACCTTCGACAGCCACAGCTCCCTGCGCTTCCCGCGCCCCTTGGTGACCCCGAAGCCAGACTGGTTGTAAGTGAACGACTTGAACCAGCCCTCGCCCTTGAAGCGAAGTCTACCCACTTTTCTGCCGTTACGCTTCAACTCGGCGAGAACACGAAGGTTTGAGTAGAGCTGGTGGAGAACCATCTGCAAGACCTTCGAGTGGATTTGTTTCAGCTCAGGGTGCTCTTGTTTTAGTTTCGGTAGCCTTGCCTGAAGCTCGTATCGGCGGGGAGTTTTGCCGTTCTCCTTCTGGTTCAGTTTCTCCAAAAAGTGATTGTAGAGCCACCTACATTGATTGAGCACGGCGAATAGTTTCTGTTCCTGCGCCCGTGACGGGTAGAGCCTGAATCGGTAGGTCAGTTGCATCAATATTTACTATTATCCAAATCACCCATACTTTGCGGGGAGAGAGGTCACCGAAAGTATTGGGCGGCTTTCATCCCCTCCCTGAAGGAAGGGGACTTCCCGCCGCCAAAGTTAAAACGAGGGTCGAACCAAAGGCATGAAAAGGCTAAATTTCTACTTTCGTAAAGTTTAGCTTGACATTTGGTGCTCCTATGCCAAGGGGGGGCCGAGTTGACCGAACGCCGGCTCTCCATCTTGCGCAAGCTCTTCAGCGAGGGCAGGTGACTAGCGCCGCGGGGCTTCCTTTGCGAGCTGCACCATTCGCTTCTCGATTCGGTCGCGCAGCTCATCCATGTCCCCCTCGCCGCGAGCCAGCGTGACGTAGTCCAATAAGTCATCCACCATGAGCTCAGCAGTTTCGGTTTCAAGGATCCCAGCGTAAACCGCTAGCTCGATCGTGTAAAAAGAACGCATAATGTCGTCGCGCCCCCTCCGCCAGCGCTTCCAAACCCCGGGCCTCTGAATTCGGAGCTTTCCTGCAAGCTCCTCGAAGGTCGCGCCCTCGCTCCAGTAGTGAAGGAGCATCGTTTCGAGCGTTTTTTCGTCGAGGTGGGACCGCTCCAGCAGCGCGCGCGCGAGCAGATTTTCGCGCAACCATTTTTCGGCTCGGATAAATTCCTCTCTTGGCATCTCAGCCCTCCGCATGTTTCCCCTTTTTGGAAACAGGATTAAAAACCTATTGGAAAGGAGTTCACCGCAGGAATGAAAAAGCTCGTTTTAGAAGGGGGCGCTTGTTCGCTTGCTTTACCACGCGCGCGTCGATCGGTACATCCATCTCCGCGGCACGGTGAATTGTGTTGCTCGCAGCCTTTAAGGCCAACCTCGGGACCCCCTTGCTGAGTTTGTAGAGCGATTTAAATCCACTTGGGGTCAGTAGACCATCGGAGTTGGTGCATCCAGCGTTTTTGAGTCGGAGTTCGAGCAATTCCTTGAGATTTTTCCTGTTCATCGGTCTCAGCTCGACGTGTATTTGTACGCGGTCGAGCAGCGCGGGCACCTCAGCGAGGAAGCGTTGCATCTGTTTGAGCTCACCGTTGAGGAGGATTGAGATATTTGGGATGTCGGACAGCACGCGCAGAAATTCACCGACCTCAAGCACGTCTGCGCCGCTCTCGGGGATGTCGTCGATGATCACCGCTAGCCGCTCTTGGTGCTCCTGCGGCCATCGGCGCAGGATTTCGAAGAGGTTCGCCCGGTCTTTGTCGGCGTCCATCTCCAGCCCCAGAATTATCGCACTCAGTAGCTCATCGGCTGATTTGTACGCGGCGCCGTGGATGAGGATGGGCATGACATGTTTTGAGGGATCGGGCGCGGTTAGGCTTTCTTCCCTCAGTGAGGCGACCAAGAACTCGCACACGGTCGTTTTACCCATTCCCAGCGCGCCCATGAGGATGCCGACCTTGCCCTCGGACAACAACCATTTGAGCTTGCGCAGGTCATCCTGTTGAAATGGAGCGAACGCATCAACCGAGGGTAGCTCGAGCTCGAATGGGTCGCCCCGCAGCCCCCAACGCTGAAGGTAGCTCTCGAAACGCTGGTCGCGGCCGATCTTCTCCTCGAATGTGGTCATCTCGCTACCCCCACCTGCAGTTCAAATGTCCCGTTTTTACCCGTCAGGTAACCGCGAGCGCTCATTCGTTCGCAAAATGTCTTCGTGACCGCTTCCGGGCACCGGGCCCGAGAGGTGAGATCTTCGGGCGTGAAAGTTCTCAATACAACAGCGGCCGAGAGGAGGTCCCCAAAAACGGCGCGTTGAGCCAATCCAGCGGGCGCGAGCGCATCGAGGATAGCGTGCCGAGGGACTTCCGCTATCTTTGGGGTAACGGAGGCAGGCCGAATTTCTTCTTTTATTTCTTTTTCGGGCTTCTGGACGGGTACTTCGGGCGATATCCTGCGCTTTTGGGGCCGTGGAGAAGGAGCTCTATGAGCTTCGTGGTGGCATTTCTGGCAAAGCGTGACCAAATTATCTGGATCGTTCCGGCTCGTTCCATTTTTATGATGCACTCCGAGTAGCTCCTTCCCACCACATTTCGAGCAAGTGTAGTCATCCCTGATGAGAATAGCTCTTTTCACAAGCTCCCAATCATCTCGATGGTAAGAAAAGATGTAGCCTAAGAAGAATGAAAGGTGTTCATCTTTCAGGAGGGTTGGCCGGGGGGACGGAGGTGAAACTACGGACGGTTTTTCCAGCAAACGTTCTATTTCACACTCAGGTATCCTCCTCTGCCCCCCTTCTGGACGCACGACTTTGATTTTTCCTTCCTTGTCCCACCGTCTGATCGTGTTTGGATGTACCCCAAGTAAGGTGCATGCTTCCTTCATTGTGTAAAGCTTCCCTTTTAGCTCTGCCACCACTTCACCTTTTTTAACAATTTTTTACATTTCCTAACAATATCACATCTAATTTTACCTTAAAAAGTTAACTATTCATGACTACAATTAAGGGTTTTTTAACAAAAGCTAACAAAATTAGGGTTAAAAAATTAACAAATTCTAGGCGCCGGGTCCCCGATGGGCGACTCTAGCGCGCGCCGCCCCCCCACCACCGTTTCAAGCATCACATCGCCGCGGTAATCGGTCGTCACTTCACCAATCACACACGCTTTTTTGCCATATTTCGATTTTCGTATCACAGCAAGAACCTCATCGCAGCACTCGGATTCAACCCCGATGATTGCCTTACCCTCGTTTGTTATCTGGAGCGGGTCGATGCCCAGCATCTCGCTCATCGACCTAACTGCGGGCAGAATCGGGATGTCGGCTTCCTTCAATAGGATCCCAACGTTCGCCTTCGAGGCCATATCGTTGAGGGCAGCCGCTAAACCCCCGCGGGTTGGATCCTTCATCGCGGTCACCCCACCTACTTTAAGCGCAGCTTTGACGGTTTCCCAAAGGGGCGCGACATCCGAGCATAGGTCAACATCGACGCTGATCCCTTCACGGTGAGCTAAAATGGTGACTCCATGGTCTCCGATGGTTCCGGTAACGATGATTTTGTTCCCCGGTTTAAGGCCGTGGTCGGTAACTAGGGTTTCGGCCGCACCAATCCCGGTGGTGGTGAGTACTGCCCCATCGAGCGCCCCCCGCTCCATGACCTTCGTGTCGCCCGTTATCACCGGGACTTTTGCCTCTTGGGCGGTAGCGTTTATCGATTGATAAATTTTTCGGAAATCTTCGACTAAAAATCCCTCCTCGAGCACGGCGGCGCAGGCCAATGCCAATGGACGGGCCCCCATCACCGCGAGGTCGTTCACCGTGCCAGCGATCGCGAGCCTGCCTATGTCACCTCCAGGGAAGAAAAGTGGTTTGACGGTGTGGGAGTCGGTTGTCAGCACGAGGGTTTTGTCGCCGATTGTTATTGTTGCCCCATCATCGAGTTCGTCGAGTCCTATTTCACCGGCACGCCTGAGCGAGAGCTCCTTGAGAGCAACGTCCACGATGAGCTTCATCATCGCTGCGCCGCCGGACCCATGGGCTAGCGAGATTTTTTCGTTTGACGTTTTTGCACCTTTCCTTTTTCCAATTTAACATCAACGATTTCAAGTTCTTGGCCCGAGGTTATCGAAAGCTCATGTCCACCGCATTTTGGGCAGGCAATTCCAAGCTCGGGCTCCGGCAGGTGGGTGTCCAAGCTTTTTGCATCACCGGAGTAGCCGCACTTGCACTTGATCATGATTGGCACTTTGACGATGTTAAATCTCGTCGAGTTGAACTCGTCACCCCCAAGCTTTTTCAGCCATAGCCTCAGGGAGCTGGGCTCGTTGATTTCACCCACACGCAAATTTACCTCGAGGACTCGTGCTCCTTGGTCGCCCGATATTTGGTGGAGGGCATTTAGCACGCGAGTCGCAAGCTCGACCTCATGCACCGGCTACACCTCGGGCCACTTCCTCCCAGGAGCTGAGGATTTCCTTGGCCTTGGTTTCGTCTAGTACCTGGATAGCATAGCCCGCGTGGACAAGCACGTAGTCATCCTCGTGCACGTTCTTGAGCAAGTCTAGCTTAACCTCCCGCCGCGCACCACCGAAATCGACGGCCGCGACCTGTCCATCAATTTTCAACACCTTACCAGGAATTGCGAGGCACATCTAATTCCCTTCCTGCACCCGCTTTAGATTAACTTTTTCAGTTCTTATGAGTTTGTTATCTTGATTTCGATGCCGGCGAAATTTGACTTCCACGTCCACACGATGTACTCGGACGGTGTGGGCACAGCTGCAGCGATGATTGAGGCCGCAGAGGCACGCGGGCTGGAGGCAGTCGCCCTCACCGATCACGGGCCCGAGCTGAGCGTGGGCACCCCCCGGGAGAAACTCCCCCCCATGCTACAGGACATCAGGCTGGCGCAGGAGGACGCGGGCATCCCGGTACTGGCCGGCATCGAGGCGAACGTGGTGGAAGAGGGGGGGACTATCGATGTCGATGACGAGTTCATCGGAAAACTCGACATCTTGGTGATCGGTATTCACAAGCTGGGAAAGGCGGGGGATCCGGTTGAGTTAGCAAGAGATTACCTGGGGAGGGCAACCCATGCGATCGAGCGCCACAAAATCGATGTCTTAGCGCACCCGTTTTACTTTCATCGCGATTTGGCACCCCACCTTTTACCGGAAGACCTCGAGAATTTCGTGAGGCTCGCGGCTGGACGCGGGGCAGCGATGGAAGTTAACATGAAATATCGGGTGCCCGACGAGGAGTTCTTGAGGCTCTGCTTGCGTGAGGGGGTCAAGTTGAGCGTGGGGACCGATGCCCACACCACGGGTGAGGTTGGCAGGGTCGATTGGGCGCTCGGGGTACTCAGGCGCATAGGGGCGAGACGCGAAGATCTAATTTTGGACAGCTTTTTAAGGTGAGGGCATGCCGCTCGAGCTTTCTTCCTTCCTGAAGGGCGCAGACCGCGTGGCGATCGTCGGCGTTGGGAGTGAGATGCGGGGGGACGATGCAGCTGGTGTCGAGGTCGTGCGTGGCTTGAGGCACAGACTCAAGTCGTCGAAGGTACTTTTGGTCGAGGGCGGGGTGGCGCCGGAGAACTTCACCTCACCCATCAGACGGTTCAAACCCTCACACGTGATTTTTATCGACGCAACAGACTTCGGCGCTGAGCCTGGCGAGGTAATCTTAGCGGAGCCCGAGGCTATCACCGGCCAATCCATCTCGACCCACACCCTCCCGCTTTCCATGCTCGCGAGCTACCTCCAAGAACAGACAGGGGCGAAAATAATGCTGTTGGGAATTCAGCCCGCGCGGGCGCAGATGGGCGCGGAGATGAGTGAGCCGATAAAGGACGCGGTCGAGAAAGTCAATGGGGCTTTGCTGAGGGAGCTTGGCTCACTTTAACTTGCTTCGAGCATGACACACGTGATCATTCGGACTTGGCTTGCTGTATATCATAGGTCGCGAGCTCAAATTCTTTCGTCATGGCGATCGCACGCGTTGGGCAGACCTCAGCACATTCCCCGCAGAATGTGCACCGCCCAAGCCATATGCTTGGTTTTTTTGTTTCCTTGCTCACGCTTATCGCCCGGTCCGGACAGGCCCTGATGCAGAGCCAGCAACGAATGCACTTCTCCTTATCGATGACTGGCCTGCCCCGGTAGCCCTCCGGCGGCTCCACTCGAACGTAGGGATACTTTACCGTCACGGGTTTGCGCAGCACGTTTTTCAGCACCTGTGGCAAGATTCGGGGCATTAGGGCACCGCCAGCACGAGTACTAGGCTAATGATCGCGAGCAGCGCAGCGAACGACCAGTAAAACTTTAGAGCTTGGTCGATGCGTAGCCTCGCCATGATGTTTCGGAGGGTGGTCGTGAGCAGCACGATTGCTAGGGTCTTAATGAGGAAATCGACGACGCCCGGGATTTGAGTACCGCCAATCACGTAAGTGGTTGGTCCGCCGAAGAATAGGGCGACGAGCAGGCCAGCGACAACAATTGTTTCGATGTCATAGGCGAGGCGCCAGATTGCGAGCTTTGGTCCAGAGTACTCGGTGAGGGCCCCGTGCACGATCTCGCTTTCAGCCTCGGGGATGTCGAACGGCACGCGCAGGAGCTTTCCTTGGGCCGCGATGAGGGCAGCGATTGCCGCGGGCAGGAGACGCCAGTCGAGGACGAGCCACCCCTGCTGGGCCTGGTAGACAACCACTGTCCCGAGGCTCAGGGACCCGACCCTAGCGACGACGGCGATTATCGCGAGGATGAACACGAACTCGTAGCTGAGTAGCTGCACCACGTAGCGCCCAGCCCCCGAGGCCCCAAATGGACTCCCAGAGGAATAACCCCCAAGCATGACACAAATGGCTGGGATGTTCAGCAGGTAAATTATCACGATGAGGTCAGCGACAGATATCAGCGCGGGTTGGGCTGAGGTTACAGGTAGGAAGAGCATGACCGCGACGATTGCCCCGAGCGAAACCAGCGGCACGATGTTAAATACAAACGATTGTGCGGCGCTGGGCGTGATGTCCTCCTTGCTCAGCAGCTTGCCCATGTCGAGGTACTCCTGCCAAATGGGCGGGCCTATGCGGTGCTGCATGTGCCCCGTGACCTTTCGATCTATACCGACGTAGAGCAAACCGACTAGAGAGACGAAGAGCAGCCCGGGGAAAACGAGGGAATTGATGACGAAATCCACGACTTCCATCATTTTCTCCGCCGCCTCAACTCATCAAAGCTCACGATGCGCGTCTTGCCCGTGCGCGAGTCCACGAGGGTGACTCGATCGTTGCAACCGAAGCAAGGGTCGATGCCCCACATCACGATTGGGATTTCTGCCACGGTGCCGCCGACGAACATCGACTTCATCGAGGCAAAGTTTCCGTAGGTCGGGGTCCGCACGCGCACGCGTTCCGGTGTGTCGGTACCGTTTGAGCGGATGTAGTATAAGAGTTCGCCCCGGGGCGCCTCGGTGCGCTCGACGGTCTCGTTCGGCGGCATCTGCAAGCCAACCCTCGTACGAATCGGCCCACCCGGCATCTCCTTTAGGGCTTGGCGCACAATTCGGATTGATTCCAAAATCTCGCGCAGCCGGACCATGCCCTTCGCCAAAACGTCACCCTCCCGCTCGATCACAACGTTAAAGGAAAGGGCATCGTAGGCGCCGTATGGGTCATCTGCCCGAATATCGGTTTTCACGTCTGAGGCTCGCGCGAGTGGCCCAACGGCGCAGAACTTTATTGCATCCTTTTTGCTGAGCACGCCCAGATTGGTGCAGCGCGCCAATATCGTGCGGTCCGACCCGAAGAGGTTTATGTAATACTTGGTTGACCGTTCGAGCTTTTCAAGCCCGCGCAGGATCGTTGGGACGTGTTCGGTTTTCACATCCCGTCGAACCCCGCCGATGGTATTTGTGGCGGAGTGGACCCGGCTGCCGGAGATCATCTCTCGCAGGTCCATGACATATTCGCGGTCCCGCCACGCCAACATAAACAGGGTGTTGAAGCCGATCTGAAAGGCCGCGATGCCGAGCCAGAGTAAGTGGCTGTGGATGCGCTCGAGTTCCATGATGATTGCTCGGATGTATTTTGCCCGCTCAGGCGGTTCAACGCCGGCCAGTTGCTCCACCGCTTGGCAGTACGTCGTCGTGTGCACCACGTTGCAGATGCCGCAAATCCGCTCGGAGAGATAAATGTTATGTTTATAGTTCCGCCGTGAGAGCGCCTCCTCGATCCCGCGGTGGGCATAGCCCAGATGGATATCCACATCCACGATTTCCTCACCCTTGACCTCAAACCTGAAGAACTCCGGCTCCTTCAGTGCAGGATGCTGCGGACCAATCGGCAAGACGAACGTCATCTAGATTTCTCCCTCCATTCCTTGCGCAGCGGGTACTCGCCCTCGGGCCAATCGTCGGGCAGGAAGAGCTTGCGCGGGTCCGGGTGGCCCTCAACCTTGACGCCGAGCATCTCCATGAGGTCGCGCTCGTACAAAATCGCCCCCGGGAAGAAATCAGTAATGGTGAGGATTCTCAAGTCATCCTTGGGTAGGGGAATTTTCAGATTTAGTTGGGCTGGTCGGCAATCGAAGTGATAGATGACTTCCACGACATCGCCGCGGTCAACACCGGTTATCGCCGAAATGTGGGTGACGCCACGCCCCTTCAGCGCGAGCAGGACGTCTCCACAGTGCTGCTTCTTACTTGCGGCGAAAAGGCATCGATTATTCACAATCCTTATATCATCCACGTGTTTTTTGATGAGGGCCGCGACTTCATGGGAGTCCATCTTCACATCTTCTCCAGGGCTTTCACGAGCCCATAAATAATGGCCTCGGGCTTCGGCGGGCAACCGGGCACGTAAGCATCGACCGGTATGTGCTTGTCGAGGGGTCCGACGACGTTGTAGCAGTCGTAAAACGCGCAGCCCGAAGCGGGGCACGAGCCCAATGCTACGACAAGCTTCGGCTCCGGCATCTGCTCGTAAATCCTGATGATCCTGTCCTTGGTTTGTCTGGTCACGGGCCCGGTGACGACCAAAATATCTGCATGCCTTGGGGAGCCCCTGAGCTGCATGCCGAAACGCTCGACATCGTAGCGCGGGGTGAGCGCCGCGAGCAGCTCGATGTCACACCCGTTGCACCCCCCAGTGTTGAAGTGCAGCAGCCATGGAGACTTTCTCCTGAAGAAGCTAACTAGACCCATCAGCCCACCCCTATCGCAAGCGCGATCGATACGAGAATGACGATGAGCCCCACGACCACCCAGAACAGGTAAGTGCTGAGGTCGCCGGTGTGCGCAGGACGGATGTATCGATAGAAGGGCCTGAAGACTCGGCGGATGGGCGAGAAAAACTGCTCGCTGTCAACATGGATATCACTCGCCTCCAGCTCCTCGCCGCAGGCGTAGGTCTTGAGCTTCTCGGCGCTCGGCTTTGCTTTGGTGAGCCTGCGCCCGCCTAGGAGGATGAGCCCCCCAACAGCAGCGATCAACAGCATCGCCGCGGTCGCAATGATGGGTCCCCAGTATCCCCCCCCGAACAACACCGATTCAGACACCATCAGGCACCACCCAACACCGCACTTATGTAGCCGCCCGAGTTCATCACAGCTTCCTGCGCGGGACGCACGATGTCTATACCGAGCTGCGGGAGCACGCCGAAGACGATGCAGAGAACCGCGAGCAACATGATCGGGAACAGCATGGGTAGCGGGGTCTCTTTTATATCGCTCAAGTGTTTTGGCCGCTGCCCGAGGAAGATCGAGTTGAACGCCTTCAGGAAGTAGGCGAGCGTCAGGGCGCTCGTGACGAGGGCGATGATGGTGAACACGGGCTGCCCTGCCTCGATGCCGGCCACGTAGATCGTCCACTTGCTGGCGAACCCGTTGAAGGGCGGTACTCCTGCAATCGCGAGGGCACCCACTGCGAACAGCGTCCCGGTCACGGGCATATTCTTCCAGAGCCCCCCAAGCTGGTCCATGTTCGAAGTCCCAACGCGGTAGATGATTGCCCCGGCGATCATGAACAGCATCGTCTTGTAGATCGCGTTGTTGAACAGGTGGAAGAGCCCACCCTGGATGCCGAGTGAGGTTCCAAGCCCAAGCCCGAGCTGGATTTAGCCGATCTGGGAGATGCACGAGTAGGCCAGGAGACGCTTGAGGTCACGCTGCGTTAGGGCCATGAGCG